>RFSE01000127.1 GCA_009924135.1 Pseudomonadota bacterium
TCGAGCGCACCGTCGTGGTGAACGCGAAGCCCGCCGAGGTGTTTGCCCTCACCGCTACATTGAAGCGCTGGCCCGACTGGACCGCGTGGACGACCAACCGGTTCCCCGACCTGACTTATCGCTACTCCGGGCCGGACGCGGGCGCGGGGGCGATGATGATTGCCGCTGGCAAGACCAGCGGGGACGGCACTGTGACCATCTCCGCCGCCGACCCGGCCAACGGCCTGACCTACACGCTCGACTTCAATCACGGCAGCCAGATTTTCCTCGGCTCGATTCGCCACGCGAACACGCCGGAGGGACTGCGCGTGACGTGGACGCTGGATGCCCAGCTCGGCGGGAATCCCCTCAAGCGCTGGGCCGGACTTGCGATGGGAACGCTGATGGGCGGGGACATGGAGCAAGGCCTCGCCAAGCTCAAGGTTCAAGTGGAGGCAAGGCGATGACGAGCACCGCAGCTATCCGGCGGACGCTGGCGCACCTCCTCCTCGCGCTCTGGTGGGGCGGCTTTACCTTTTACACCACCGTCGTCGTCAGCGTGGGGACCGCCGTGCTCCACAGCGCCACCAAGCAAGGCTTCATCACGCTACAGGTCACCCATTACCTGAACGCCCTCGCCGGGCTGGCCCTCGCCGCCGTCCTGTGGGAACTCTGGGCGCGGCGCAAGGCTGTCCAAGTCCGGCGGCTGACAGAAATCGCATGGCTCGTGGCCGTCCTCGCACTGCTGGCGCAAGTCGTTGTGCATGGCAGGATGACCGCCCTGCTCGATGTCCCCCACCGCGAAGTGCTGGATGAAGGATTGTTCTACCGGTTCCACCGCCTCTACCTCTGTCTGGCATCCGCTCAATGGCTGGGGAGCACGATATTGCTCGTTGCGTTGCCTTTCACATCATGCTCAAGCAACCCTCCACATCACGACCCCGCTGGCTGAACCGCACCGTGCTCGGCATCGGGCTGGCGAGCCTGTTGTCGGATTGGTCGCATGAGATTGCCACGACGCTGATGCCGGCATTCCTCGCGACGATGGGCGTGGCGGCGGCGTGGCTCGGACTCATCGAAGGCGTGTCCGATGGCCTGTCGAGTTTCGCCAAAATGGCGAGCGGCTACTACACGGACAAGCTGCCACGCCGCAAACCCATCGCCGTGCTCGGCTACCTCGTCACCGCGCTGGGCACGGCGGCGTTCGGACTGGCAACGAGCGCATGGCATGTGCTGGCCGCCAGGTCGGTGGCATGGCTGGGGCGCGGCGTGCGCACGCCGGTGCGCAAGGCATTGCTGGCCGGTTCGGTGACGAAGGAGGCTTACGGTCGCGCCTTCGGTTTCGAGCGGATGATGGACACGCTCGGCGCGATTGTCGGCCCGGCGACGGCCTTTCTGCTGCTGCCGCTGGTGGGACATCACTACCCAACGCTGTTCGCGTTGACGCTCGTGCCGGGTCTGCTCGCCGTGGCGGCCATCGCGTTTCTGGTGAAGGAACGGGAGCGAACGCCCGTGCCGCACGTTTCCTTTGGCGAACGCCTGCGGTTGCTCCCCGCGAACTACCGCCGCTTCCTCGTCGCCGTGGGATTGTTTGGGGCCGGTGACTTCGCGCACACGCTGCTCATTCTGCTGGCGACTCAGAAACTCGCCCCCACGCTGGGCGCGACACAAGCCGCGAGCCTCGCCATCGGCCTCTACGTGGCGCACAATGTCTTCTATGCCGCCTTCGCCTTGGTCGCTGGCTGGCTGGCGGACCACTTTCCGAAGCAGCGGGTGCTGGCCCTCGGTTACGGCCTGGCGGCGCTCATGGCGGTCATCGTCATCTTCGCACCGATGAACCTCCCGACGCTCGCGGTCGTGTTCGTGCTCGGCGGCATTTACGTCGCCATTGAGGAAACGCTGGAAGACTCCCTCTGCGCCGAACTCGTCGGCGAGGAGCATCACGGCATGGCCTTCGGCGTCCTCGCGACCGTCAACGGCGTGGGTGATTTTCTGTCGAGCATCGTGGTCGGGGTGCTGTGGTCGGCATGGGGAACATCGGTGGCGTTCAGCTTTAGCGCGGTGCTCTTTGTGGCGGGCGCGTTACTGGTGTCTCGGGTGCGAACTACGCCAGCGTAACCTTGCGCGATGTCCGGGGCGTCTCTGTTCGTGTTCACGGCGAAAATAAGTCTGAATTGAGGCTTGCCCGAAGCAGCCGCAGTCGCTACCAATTGCCGCGAACTCCCGGCAATGGATTCTGCCGACTCTCCTTGAGAGTGTGAACCGCCTGGCAACGGGCTGATGACTCCTGCTTGTGCGCTTTGCTTTTACGCGAAGCGCGCGAGTAGGAGTTTTTTTGTTGCCTGTGCCGGGACTGAAACTATGAGACACGCGAACAGCTTCTTGACCGCGCTGCTGACCAGCGCGGGCCTGCTGGCCTTGGCGGGGTGCGCCCACTACCAGCCCCGGCCGCTAGCTGCCCCCCGGACGGCGGCTGACTTCGACACGCGCACGCTCGCCGACGCGGGGTTGAAAGAGTTCGCTGCGGCCAACCTTCACGGTGAATTGGCTGCGTGGCCGCCGGCCTCTTGGGACTTCAACACGCTCTCGCTCGCAGCATTCTACTTTCATCCTGACCTTGATGTGGCGCGGGCCAAGTGGGGCGTGGCTCAGGCAGGCAAAGTCACTGCTGGCGAACAGCCCAATCCCACCGTCAGTTTAGCGCCCGGCTACAACTCCACCATCGGCCCGCCGTGGATTCTCGGCCTGAGCTTCGACATCCCCGTGGAGACAGCAGGCAAGCGCGGCTATCGCAGCGCCCAAGCGCGCAACCTCTCCGAAGTGGCGCGGCTGAACATCGCGACGGTTGCATGGCAGGTGCGGAGCCGCGTGCGGCGCAGCCTGCTCGACCTACAAGCCGCGCGGGAGACGGAGCAGTTGCTCAAGCAGCAGCAGGCGGTTCAGGCCGCCATCGTGAAGTCGCTCGAAGGCCAGCTTGCTGCCGGGGCGGTGACGCCGTTTGAAGTCTCGCAGGCGCGCATCGCCAATGACACGACACGGCTCGCGTTGCATGACGCGGAGCGGCAGGCGGTCGAAGCCCGCGCGCAACTCGCCGACGCGCTCGGCGTGCCCTCACGCGCGCTAGGTGGAGTGAACATAGTGTCGGAAAACCCTCAACCTCCCGGCCTGCCTTCGCCAGACGTGCGGCGACAGGCGTTGCTCAATCGTGCGGACATTCTCGGCGCACTCGCGGAATACGCCGCCACGCAAGCCGCACTGCAACTGGAAATCGCCAAGCAGTATCCCGACGTGCATCTCGGCCCCGGCTACCAGCTAGACCAGACGGCCAACAAATGGACGCTTGGTCTCACCGTCACGCTGCCAGTCTTCAACCAGAATCAGGGAGCGATTGCGGAAGCACAGGCCCGCCGCGTCGAGGCTGCCGCGCGCTTCACCGCGTTGCAGGCGCGCGTCGTGGGCGAGATTGACCGTGCGACGGCTACCTACGGAGCATTGGTGGCGAAGACCGCCACGGCGGACGCGTTGCTCGCCCGGCTGCAAAAGCAGGAGCAGGCAACGAAGGAGATGATTGCGGCGGGTGAACTCTCCAAGCTCGCGCTGCTCACGACGCAACTTGAACTCAACACCGGCCTGCTGGCCCGTCTCGACACGCAGTTGAAGGCACGGCAGGCGCTCGCCGCGCTTGAAGACGCCGTGCAAGGGCCGCTAACCGAAGCCATTCAAGCCAGCCCGCGAACCAATCCCGTCGAAGTGAAGGAATCCACCAAGCCATGAAATCAAACTGCTTCATCATTCCCATCGCTCTCGCGCTCGCCGTGGGCGGCTGCAAACACGACGAGGAGAAGAAGGAAGAAAAGGTCGTGACGGAAGTTGCCGTCGAGACGGCCAAAATCACGCGCGCGACCTTGCACGCCTACGTGGAAGGCTTCGGCACCGTGGAGCCGGAACCGGCCAGCGCAGGTCGCGGCGCGGCCTCCGTGCGGCTCGCCGCACCGACACCGGGCGTGGTTGCCGAGGCGCTCGTGGTGGAAGGCCAGCGCGTGACGAAGGGTGCGCGGCTCTTCACCCTTGACGACCGCGTGGCGAAGGCTGCCGTTGAACGGGCGAAGCAAAACGTGGCGAAGGCACAGCAAGGCATCATCCGCGCGCAGAAGCTCGTCGAGAAGGCCCGGCCTGCCGTGGCAAAGGCGCAAGAGGCGGTGAAGTTCGCTGATTTGTCGCTCGCGCGTGAGAAGACATTACTGAAGCAGGAGAACACCTCTGCGAAGAAAGTTCAGGAAGCCGAGCAACTCTTCGCCTCGGCCAAGGCGGAACTCTCCGCCGCTCAAGCCGACGTGGCCGCTGCTGAATCCGAACCTGCTTCCGCTCAAGCCGAGCTGGCCCTCGCGCGTGCGGAGCAGGCCGCTGCCGAGACACAGTTAAGCTTGCTGCACGTCGAAGCGCCGTTCGCGGCAACGGTCGTGCGGGTGAACGCCAAGCCCGGCGAGGTTGTGGACTCCACGGCCACACTCGCGGAGTTGGTGGACCTCGACCGGCTCGTAGTCGCCGCACAGATTCCGAGCGTGGAGGCGGGCGGGGTGAAGCTGGGCCAGTCAGCGGAGTTGGGCCGCGAGAAGCCGGTGAGCGGCAAGGTGGTTTTCATCGCGCCGCAGACCGACGCGAAAACGGACACGGTGCTCGTGCGCGTGGCCGTGCCGGTCGGCGCGGGCCTGCGACCGGGGCAGTTCGTCAACGTGCGCGTCGAGAGCGAGGCGCGTCCTGACCGTCTCGCCGTGCCGGTCGAGAGCGTGGTCAGGACGGACGACGCAACGGTGATTGCCATTGTCGAGGGCGACAAGGCGAAGCAAGTGCCTGTGAAAATCGGCTTGCGTGATGGTGGCTTGGTTGAGGTCGAGGGCGAAGGTTTGAAAGAGGGAATGACGGTCGTCACCAAGGGCGCTTACGGCCTGCCGAAGGAAACAAAGGTGCGCGTGCCTGCGCCCCCGCCGCTGGATTTGATGCAGACGATTCCGCTGCCGGGCGTGAAGGGTGGTTTCGATTTGATGGCCGTGGACGTGGCGGGCAAGCGGCTCTTCGTGTGCGCGCAAGACAATCACACGCTGGACGTGATAGACCTCGCGGCAGGCAAAGTCGCGCGCAGCGTGCCGGGCTTCAACGAGCCAAAATGGGTCGTCTATCGCGCGGAGACGAGTCGCCTCTACGTCGCGACAGCGGGCGACGGCAAGGTCACGGTGCTGGACGCGAGCACGTTCGCGGTCATCAAAAGTTTTGAGTTCAAGGAAAAGGCCAACAACCTGCGGTTCGACCCGGCGACGAAAGAATTGTTCGTCGGCGTCGGCAAGACGTTCGGCGCGCTTGGCATCATTGATACGGCGGCGGACAAGGTGACCGGTGAAATCAAGCTGGCGAACTTTCCAAAGCAGTTCGAGTTGGACGGCAACTTGATTTACGTGAACGTGCCGTCCGCGAACCACGTCGCCGTCGTTGACCGCGCGAAGAAAGCGGTCGTCGCCACCTGGCCCGTGAAGGAGGCGAAGGACAACGTGCCGATGGCGCTCGACCGTGCGAGCCACCGCCTTTTCATTGCGTGCGACCCCGGCAAGTTCGTTGTGTTCGACACGGCGGCGGGCAAATCCGTCGCGAGTCTCGACATCAGTGCGGAGGCCGACGGCATTTCCTACGATGCGGCGCGCAAGATGATTTACGTCTCCTGCGGCGAGGGAGCGATTGAAGTCATCCAGCAAACCGACGCGGACCACTACAAGTCAGTGGGCAAAGTTCCTACCGTGAAGGGCGCTGGCACGTCGCTCTTCGTGCCGGAGTTGAAGCAGCTCTTTCTTCTCGTGCCGCAGAGTGACAAGCAGGCGGCGGAACTCCGCGTGTATCAGCCCGGCCAGTGATTCTTCTCCACGCGCACGCTCGCTGAACTTATGAACGTCACGAAAATCGAGAAGGAGTTGTCCGGGCTGGGCCGCTTTGCCATCCGCCATTCGCTTGCGATTGTCTTCATCACGGCGGCGCTGTGCTTCGCTGGAGTTTATGCGGCGCTCAACATGCCGTCGTCGGTCTTTCCGCAGACCAACTTCCCGCGCTGCGTCATCCTCGTGGACAACGGCGTAATGCCTTCCGACGAAATGATGGCGACCATCACGCGGCCCATCGAGGAGGCGATGAAGGACATTCCCGGCGCGGTCACGATTCGCTCGGCCACGGGGCGCGGCTCGGCGGAAATCAACGTCTTCTTCAACTGGCAGGTGGACATGATTCAGTCGGAGCTTTTCGTCAACAGCCGCCTCGCGCAAATCCGCTCCACACTGCCCGCCACCGCGCAGGCAACCGTCTGGCGGCTCACGTTCTCCGCCTTTCCCATCATTGGCGTGAGCCTCACCAGCCCGACGCGCGACACCACCAAGCTTTGGGAGACGGCCCGCTACGACATCAAGCCGCGCTTCCTGCGAATCCCCGGCGTGGCGCGCGTGGACATCGTGGGCGGGCGCACGCCGGAGTATCACGTCATCGTGGACCCGCTGCGCTTGAACGCCGTTCACCTGAGCCTGCCGCAAGTCACCGACGCGCTCACAAAGAACAACCTCATCACGCCGACGGGAATGCACGAGGAGAACCACACGCTCTACTTGACTGTCGTGGACGGGCGCGTGCATGGCATCGCGGACATTGAAAATCTCACCGTCGCGGTCGTGAGCGGACGGCCCGTGCGCGTGAAGGACTTTGCCCGTGTCGAGCGCGGCCCGGAGCCAATCTTCAACGTCGTCACGGCGGAAGGCGTCAACGCCGTGCTGCTCAACATCCGCAGCCAGCCCGACGGCAGCACGCTCAACATCGCCGATGAACTGAAGACGGAACTGCGCGCGCTCCGGAGCGAGCTGCCGCCCGACATGAAGGTGGCCTTCTTCTACGACCAATCGCAGCTCGTGCGTGCCTCCGTGCAAAGCGTGTGGGAAGCGATTCTGTTCGGCCTGATTCTCTCGGTGCTCATCATCTACGCCTTCCTCAAGAATTGGGGCACGACGCTCACGGCGGTCATCGTCATCCCGGTCACGGTGCTCGTCACCATCGTGGCGATGAAGCTCGCCGGATTGAGTTTCAACCTGATGACGCTCGGCGGAATCGCGGCGGCCATCGGCCTCGTGATTGACGATGCGATTGTCGTGGTCGAGGCCATCTACGCCAAAATCGCCACGGGCCTGCCGCGCCTCGAAGCAATCCAGAAAGCCATCGGCGAAATCTTTCTCCCGCTCGTTGGCTCCACGCTGACTCCGGTCGTGGTGTTCCTGCCGCTGGCCTATCTCACCGGGCTGGCCGGAAGCTTCTTCCGCGCGCTGGCGCTGACGATGGTGGTGTCGCTGCTCACGTCGCTCGCGCTCGCCATCACGCTCACGCCGTCGCTGGCCGCATGGTTCATCCGTGACCGCGAGCATCTGGAACACGGTCACGCGCCGAAGAACGAGGAAGGAGGCTTCATCCTTTCCCGCGTGATTCGCGTCTATGAATGGGCGGTGCGCCTTGCGTTACGTTTCCGGTGGCTGACTCTGGCCGCTTGCGGCGTGGTGCTGTGCTCCGGCATTTTCATCTACAATCATCTCGAAAACGACTTCCTCCCTGCGATGGACGAAGGCGGCTTCGTCATTGATTACCACACGCCTTACGGCACCAGCCTCGCCGAGACTTCGCGCCAGCTTTTGCAAGCCGAGGAAATCATCCGTGCCACGCCCGACGTGGAAAGCTACTCGCGCCGCACCGGTGCGCGACTAGCGCTCGCCATCGCCGAACCGAACACCGGCGACTTCCTCGTGAAGCTCAAGAATGACCGCAAGCGTGGCTCCGACGATGTCATCGCCGAGTTGCGCGCGAAGTTCGTGAAGGAAATTCCCGGCGTGGATTGGGACTTGCACGGCATTCTGGGCGACTTGATTGGCGACCTGACGTGGTCGCCCAAGCCGATTGAAGTGAAGCTTTATTCGTCAGACGTGGAGTTTTTGAAAAAGAAAGCCCCGGAGATTGAAGCGCAGATGAAGAAGGTCAAAGGCGTCGTGGACACCTTCGATGGGCTCGTCACCGCCGGGCCGTCCATCAGTCTGCGCGTGCGCTACACGGACGCGCAGCGCTTCGGCCTGAGCGCCGCCGACGTGGCTGCCGCCGTAGGCACGGCGATGCTCGGCCAGAAGGCGTCGAGCGTGCTCGAAGGCGACCGGGTGGTGAACATCCGCGTGCGCGTGGACCCGAGCCGCGTGGACAAGATTGCCAGCCTGCTCGAACTGCCGCTGCGCACGGCAGACGGTGGCATCGTCAAGCTCTCACAAGTCGCCGACGTGACGGAGGAGCCGGGCCAGCTCGAATTGCGGCGCGAAGACTTGCGGCAGGACGTGGCCGTGACCGCGCGCCTCGAAGGCCGCGACCTCGGCAGCGCGATGGACGAAATCCGCGCCAAACTTGGCGAGGACAAATCGCTGCCGCCGGGGACGATTGAATTCGGCGGGCTTTACCAGCAGCAGCAGGAAAGTTTCCACAACCTCATGCTCGTGCTGGTCATGGCAATTCTGCTGGTCTTCACCGTGCTGCTGATTGAGTTCCGCTCCTTCTACGAACCCATCGCCATCGTCTTCGGCGCGGTGCTGGCGCTCTTTGGCACCGTGCTCGCGTTGCGGCTGACGGGCACAACGCTGAACATCGTCTCCTTCCTCGGAGCCATCATTGGCGTCGGCATCGTCGCCAAGAACGGCATCCTCATGCTCGACCTCGTCGAACACTTGCGCGCGGACGGCAAGAGTCTGGAAGAAGCCCTCGTGCAATCCGGTCGCCGCCGTCTTCGCCCGGTGCTGATGACCTCGCTCGCTGCTGCGCTAGGTATGTTGCCCCTGGCTCACGGCATCGGCTCCGGCGCGGACATGCTCAAGCCCCTCGCCATCGCCGTCATCGGCGCGCTGTGCATCTCCGTGCTGCTCTCTCTCGTGGCGACACCGGCGGTGTATTTTCTGTTACGGAGACGATAGCCGGAAACCGGAAGGATTATCGTTGGGTTGACGCGCTGCTTCCGAAAGGCTTTGCTTCTTCCGTCGAAGGACAAAATTCGGCTTCATGCCGTGTGAGCGTCTGATTTCGGTCAATCGCTCCTATATCCTTCGACGTTTTCTAATCGAGTTCGTCGAGAATGGGGCGGCAACAAGACAACAGTCACCCTCGTGCGATGAGGCGGGGTCAAGGAGGCGAGTTCTTCTCAAATGATGCACCTGCGGCGGTGTGGAGAAATCAATCCATAATGTGGGAATTCCCAACACCCGAGTCTGCTGTTGGGTTTGTCGAAACATCGCAGGCACTACCTGCATTCGGGCTTGTGGGACAAGGCTTTCTCGGCCAACGTCGGGGCACCAAATGAGCACAAGAAACATGGATTTTACGCTGTGTAATACCCAACAGTGCTATCCCGCTGGGAGAGGGAGAAACTTCGGCCGCCTTCAACCAATCGCTGCCCCTGTCAACCACGACGGGCTTGGTGGCTCCCTCTCCCAGCGGGAGAGGGCCGGGGTGAGGGAGAACGGCTGCGCCTGCCCCAACTCGCTGCCACTTACCAAAGTATTCCCATAGTTGGTATCAGCGGGAATCGCGGGCAAGATGCCCGTCGAGACAGGCTGGAAGCCTGCCCCACTACAGCGGCCGTTCATTGAACAGCGCAGTTCTAGTTAAGTCTGCGTTCAATCCAACGGAAACACCGGGCGGCGGATGCGCCGGTAAGGCAGCGAGCGGAGGTTGCTCGTGCAGGGACCGGGCGTGTCCACCCAGAGCATCCGCGTGGCAATGCCATCGTAGGCGCGCCGGTGCGCCACGGCGGCCTTCACCCCGATGAAGGAAAAGCTTTTCGGCTCCAACCCCTGGCTGCGCCACTGGCCAAGGTCGAAGGGCGGCGTCTTGTGGCTCGTGAGCAGGATCGTCACGCCCGCGTGCCGCACGACGGCGCACGGCCCCATGTCAAAGGCATCGCCGCACATGGAGGCCAGGTGGCTCTGCTTGTCTTCGAGTTGGAAGTGCCCGTCGCGCCGCGCGAGCAACTCCACTTCGAGCACCAGCGGGCCGGGATCAAGCCGGCTGCCCTTGCCGCCGATGGGCAAGGTCATGCGGGCACCGATGGCGACGGTCGCGAGTTGGGCGACGGCCGCTGCGTCGTTGATGGCGATGGCGCAATTGGGCAGGCCGTGTTGGAGCATCGCGCGGAGCAGGCCGGTGCCATCGCCGGGTGCGCCGCCGCCGATGTTTTCCGCTGGCTCGACGAGCACGGTGAGGCCCGGCGGCACCGGCAGGAGCTTGGCGAGTACTTCGTCCACGGGCGGCTCGGTGACGTTGCCGAGTTCCTTCGTTTGGAGGGCTAGCGAGGATAGTTCAGCCAGCGCGGCGCGGGCTTCGGCATCACTCCCGGTCGTGGCCACGGAGAAACTCACCCCGCTGTCGGCCGTGTCGGCGAAAGAGAAGCCGGCCACGACATTGGCGGTCCAGATGCCCGGCCGCTCCGACTCCAGTCGCCGGGCCAGCGCCTCAAGCCCGCGCATCGGCTCATTCGCGGTGCCGGTGCCGGTGGGCGGCCACATCACGGGCGTCGGCTCGAAGACCATGCGCGGCACCTGGCCGGTCGTGAGGCAGCGTTGTAGCAATGTCGCCGCACGCACGGCGGATTCGCGACCGTCGGTGTGCGGGTTCTCGCGGTAGGCGACGAGGCAGTTGGTATGGGCCGCCATCGCCGGGGAGAAGTTCGCGTGCAGGTCGAACACGCCGAAGACCGGGACGCGTTCCGCTCCCGACAACGCGCGCAGCCGTGCGAGCAGTTCGCCTTCCACGTCCGGCAACGACTGCGAAACCATCGCGCCGTGCAGGACGAGGTAAATTCCATCGACCCCGCGTTTCAATTCCGGTTCGGCGCGCTGACGGAACTCGCGCCAGAACGTTTCGACGACTTCATCCGCCACCGTCGCACTGGGTGAGGCGCGGAAATCCACCGTTGGCAACACCGTCCAGCCGAAGCGTTGCGCGGCCTCCAGCACGCCACCGAGCGGCGAGGCATCGCCGGTACACGCAAGCACCTGTTCACCCGTGCGAACCTCGAAGGCGTCAAGACCGGTGGTGCCATCGAGGAAAGTGTGCGTCTCGTGGAAAAGGCCGGCGATGAGAACACGCATGGGGAAATCGCGAATGGGGAGTGTCGAATTGCGAATCTTAAGAAAGAGCGCGTTTGGTTGATTCGGTTGCGAACGGCGAATTCATCATTCGTAATTCACCATTTCAAAGGATTCCATACTTGCGGAACACTTCGCCGACCGGGACCCCCTTGGCCAGTTCCTCGCGCACGAGGTTTTCGCCGGAGACTTTTTCCTGCGCGAGCCGGATGGCCTCTGCGGCAACTTCCTGCGGGATGATGACCACGCCGTCCTCGTCGCCGAGGAGCCAGTCGCCCTGCCGCGCCCGCACACCGCCGATGCTGATGGGCTCGCCCACGGTGATGACATCCAGGCGGCCCTTGCTGTCGCCGGGATGCCAGCCGATGCCATAGACGGGGAAGTTCAGGTCCTTGATCTTCCACATGTCACGCGTGCAGGCAGTCATCACGACACCGCGCGCGCCCTTGGCGAGGCAGGCGGTGGTGAGCAGCTCGCCCCAGAAGGCGCACGTCTGATCCTCCGCCGCATCCACCACCAGCACGTCACCGCGCACGAGTGCGTCCACGGCGGCGATTTCGAGTTCGTAGGGTTTGGCGGGAATCTTGTAGGTCGCGCGCGCCGCCGCCGGGAAGACGCGACCGCAGATCTTCTTCGCCGGGGTGAGCGGCCGGATGTGCGCCGGCAAGGCCTGGTGCCGGTAGCCGAGCGAATCCAGCACGTCAGCCAGGACGGCGGAGTAAAGCGGTTCGAGGGCAGCGGTGAAGTCGGTGGTTGGCGCGGTGGTTTTATTTCTCATGTAAGTGCGGGGTTCGACGTAGTAACTGGTTAAGGCTTCGCAGGGGTTTTCGTGCGCTTGGCTTCCCACTCGTAATTGCGTTCCAGTGGTGCGGTGCCGGAGACGATCTTGCCCACGATCTTGTCGCCCGTGAGTTTGCCCGCGTACCGTGACATGAACTTCACGCCACCATACTCGCGGGGAATCTCGAAGGTGAGCTGGCCGTCCTTGAACCGGCCTTTCTCAATCGCGGTCTTGAGCTCCTGCACGGTGACAAAGCCCGTGACGTGCTCCCCGTCCTGTTTGAACTCGGCGGTGAAATCGAGTGACGTGTCGAGGGAGACCTCAAGGGTGTAGGTCCACTTGCCGGTGACGCTGTTCGTCGTGCCCGACGCTTTTTCGACCGGTTCAGCCGCTAGGCCAGCACCGGCGACCATCAGACCAAGCCAGCCGCACAAGAGCCAGAGCGCGGCGCGGCGGGAGGACAAACGATTCAAGGGCAACACGGCTGCGACTCAATCGGCGCGCCTGCCACTTGTCAAGCCGGAGCCCGACGGCCGCGTAGCGCGGGCAGCCCTGCCCGCGCGTTCCGATCCTCGCGCTTGGACCCGGACACGCGAAGGTTCGCACGGGCAAGGCTGGGGCGCATCTTGACACTGCCCCCCGAGAACGAAATCTTGCGGAGCGCGGCTGTGTCGCGGAGACCAGCCGCAGCGGCTGCGCCTAGCAGAAGGCGTTGCCGCCTTCCGTCCCCATCCGGCAGTCGGATGAGGCTGCGGCTGATCCCGCGCCGAGCGGGACACAGCCGCGCTCCGGGGCAGTGCCAAAATACACCCGCAAGGCTGCCCGCGCTCCGAATGCGGTGGACCGGCCAGCGTCAACCAAGGCAGTCTTTTAACAACGTTACGCGAAATCATTGTCAGCACATCATCTCATGACCCCGCAACAAACTGCCGAAGGCCTCGGCCTCAAGTTCGAAAAACTCACCCCCGGCTACCTGAACCTCTGCGTCCGCAGCGGCAACCAGCTCATCACCTCCGGCCACGTCAGCGATCTCAAGGGCAAGCTTGGTGACAACCTCACGGTCGAGCAGGGCTACGCCGCCGCGAAGAACTGCGCGGAGAAGGTCCTGCGTTCCGTGTGGAACACTCACGGCACGCTCGACGGCCTGCGCGTGCTGAAAGTCCTCGGCTGCGTGAACTCCACGCTCTCGTTCACCGACCAGCACCTCGTCATCAACGGCGCGTCCGACCTGCTCCACACCATCTTCGGCAAAGAAGGTGACGGCTACCACGCCCGCAGCGCCCTGGGCTTCGCGCAACTGCCCACCGGTGCCGCCGTCGAGGTCGAAGCGATCTTCGAGATCAAAGGCTGAGGCGAAACGCCGAAGCAGCACGGCAATCCGACGACCGCAGCGCACCGCGCGGCATTTCCGGCTGGGTCCTTACGCCGGTTGCAGCACGCGCAGGGTGACACCTTTTACAAAGGGCTTCACCTTTACGCGGTAGTCCGCCATGTGCGGCGCCTTGAGATGGGCTTCCAGGGCTGCCACGTCCGCCCATTTCTCGATGACCACCACGGCATCGTCGCCGATGCGGGCCTGCACCGGGATGCTGGTGGCGACATCCACCGCCGGGCCGTACTCGATACAGCCGTGCTCGGCGTGGACCAGCGGCATGAGCGCGTGGAACTCGCGGAGGAAGGCGTCACGCGTGCCGGGCTGAACTTCGATGGTCGCAAGGACGTGAATCATGTGCGTATGTGCCGTGCTGCCGGTGTGCGAGTCAAGCCGTTCTCCACGCTTCCACAACGCGCGGCCGCCCGGTGAGGTCCGCATGAATGGCCGTTTTCTCCCAGCCCGCCGCGTTGAAAAGCTGTTTAATCGCCTCCGCCTGGCCGTCGCCAAACTCGGCGAAAAGACCGCCGCCTGCTGCCAACCAAGCCGCCGCATCCGTGGCGAGGCAGCGGTAGAAATCCAGACCATCCGCCCCGCCATCCAGCGCCAGGCGCGGGTCGAAATCACGCACCTCCGGCTGCAAGGTGGCTATCTCCGCCGCCGGGATATAGGGCGGATTCGAGACGATGAGATCGAAGCGCAACTCCGGGGGCAGGCCAGCGAAGCCGTCCCCGAGATGGAAGCGAATGCGTTCAGTCAACTGGTGAGTCGCAGCATTGCGCCGGGCCAGGGCCAGGGCCGTCTCCGAAAGATCGAGTGCGTGGATGGCTGCCGCCGGGCTTTCCTTCGCCAAAGCGATCGCGATGCAGCCGGTGCCGGTGCCGAAGTCCAGCACCGTGGGCGAGGGACCGCGCCGGGCCAGGGCGGCGAGGGCGAGTTCCACGAGCGTCTCGGTTTCGGGCCGCGGGATGAGGGCGGCCGGGCTGACGGCGATTTCCAGTCCGTAGAACGACGTGCTGCCGACGAGGTGCTGGAGCGGTTCGTGTCGGGCGCGGCGTTGAACGAGCGCGCGGAGAGCGGTCACCTCGGGCTCGGCCAGCCCGCGATCGTGGTTCAAATAGAGCTGGAGCCGGGGCAGCTTGAGCACGTGGGCCAGCAGCAGTTCGATTTGCAGCCGGGGCGATTCCACGCCGTGGCGTTGCAAGTACTCGGTGCTGCGTTGGATGACTTCAAGGACGGTCACGGCGGCAGCTTACCGGGACGGACCGGCGACCCGAAGGGATTTCCGTCGCCAGCCGGGAGTTGAAAATGCACTTGCATCAGGTAAACTTCACGCGCAATAGAGAGCGCATCCATGCCCAACATCCTCCTCGTGGAAGACAACGAGATGAACCGCGACATGCTTTCACGCAGGCTGGTTCGCCGGGGCTTCGCGGTATCGATCGCGGTGGACGGTGCGGAAGGCGTGGCCCGCTGTGAACAGGAGCGTCCCGATCTGGTCATCATGGACCTCAGCCTGCCGGTGATGGACGGATGGGAGGCAACCCGCCGCATCAAGACGCAGCCCGCCACGCAGCACATCCCCGTCATCGCCCTCACGGCGCACGCCATGGCCGGCGAGGATGAACGGGCCCGGCAGGCGGGCTGCGATGATTTTGAAACCAAGCCCGTAGACTTCCCCCGCCTGCTGGCCAAGGTGTCGGTCCTGCTGAAGCTTCCTCCACCCGTCTCCCCGTCATGAGCACCAAACGTCCGAAGTCGAAACCAGCAGCCCGACGATTGCGCCTGCCCACCAACCCGGAAGCCATGCGTACCCTGCGGCACGACCTGCGCACACCCATCAACCCGCTGCTCGGCTACTGCGAACTCATCGTGGAAGAATCCGGCGAGGCGGCCCCGGCGGAGTTTCTCGCCGGCGTGCGAAATTTGCATGCGTTGGGCGTACAAATGCTGAAGCTGACCAACGAAGTGTTCTCGGACCAGCCTTCGGCCCTGCACGAGTTGGACTGCGCGAAACTACAACAGGCGTTTTGTGCTCCCGCCAAGGCGGCGATCGTGCTCAGCCAGCAGTTGGAACAGCAGGCGCGCGCCGGACCAATCCTCAGACACGCAAGAGGTGCCTGCATACCCGACAGGATGCGAGGGAGAGTGAGATGGTCGGGACGACAGGATTTGAACCTGCGATACAAATTGCTTCACACAAATAGGCTATTTATTGGTGTTTATGACTATCCTAAACACCATTGACAGCGATGATGTTGAGACTAGAGTTGAGACTCTTATGGCTTCATTGCGCCGATTCCCGAGATCTCCTTACTGGTTTGCCTGCTTCACCTTGCCGGACGGGCGCAGAACCCAGCAATCGACGAAATCTACCGACCGAAAGGAGGCGCAGCGCATCGCCAACAAGTTTGAGGATGCTGCGGACGAAGGGCGGACTGGTAAGCTGATCGAAGGTCAGGCTCGAAAGGTCATCGCGGAGATATTCGCCATCGGAAACAAAGACGAGTTGCCCAACTCCACCCTCAAGGAATTTCTGGCTTCCTGGCTTAAACGCAAAGAGATCGAGGCGGGTGAAGCCACGCATGTGCGCTACGGGGTGGTCGTGGAGCAGTTTTTGAAGCATCTCGGCACCAAGGCTGACTCCGACATCTCGCACCTCACCAGCCGGGAGATCACTGCATTCCGAGATGACCTTGCAAAGCGCCTTGCAGCCAACACGGTGAATTTCGCCATCAAGGCCATCCGAGCAGCACTGAACCAGGCTAAACGCGACGGGCTGATTGAAAGCAACCAGGCAGAGCGTGTGACCTTGTTGAAGCGACGGGGGCAGTCGAAGCGGCGGCCATTCACCATGGAAGAACTCAAGAAAATCCTGAAAGTAGCCAACGAAGAATGGCAGGGGATGGTGCTGGTGGGCCTCTACACCGGACTGCGGATGGGCGACATCGCTAACCTCACATGGGCAAACATCGACATGCAAAACCAGCAGCTTACGGTCGCGACTCGGAAGACGGGGCGGTCTCAAAATTTGCCCATCGCAAAGCCTGTGCTGCGATACTTGGAATCGTTGTCAGTCGGCGATGATCCGCAACAACCCCTGTTTCCTCGCGCCTGCAAAAAGTATGACGACGGCGGGCACAACGGGAGCTTGTCCAAGGAGTTCTACAACATCCTCGTTTCCGCCGGGCTTGCCGTTTCGAGAGAATCGACGATCACCGGAAAGGGCAATAGCGTCCGCCATACGCAAAACGCACTCAGCTTTCATTGCCTCCGTCATACCGCCACCAGCCTGCTCAAGAATGCCGGCGTCAGCGATGTGGTGGCCCGGGACATCATCGGCCACAACAGCGCAGCCGTCAGCCGTGTTTACACCCACATCGACGCCGAGACCACGCGCAAAGCCGTGGACAAGATGCCAGACATTTTCCCCGATAATTGAGGGGCGGTGCAGTGCCCGGCGTGTAGGGCGTTGATGGTAGGGAGATGCAGCGGCGGTTCCGACGAGCAGTGATGCCTCCTTGCGTCCTTGTAAGAATCCCCGCTTCTTTCCCGCTGTTGATGGCATGAAGATAACAGCAACGACGACCACCGCCCCAGTTCAAGCCGACAACCAACCCTCAACCGTCACCCCGGAGTTTATCCGCCTCCCCAAGCCTGGGACGTTGTGTCGCTGGACTGGTCTTTCGCGCAGCAAGCTCAACGAATTGATCCTGCCCAGCCCGTTGAACAGCTTCAAACCACCCGTCCGGTCGTTGTCCTTGAGGAATCGCGGCCAGATCAAAGCCGTCAGATTGATCGTG
>RFSE01000128.1 GCA_009924135.1 Pseudomonadota bacterium
GAGAAGGAAAAACCACTACGGTAACGCCAAGTTGGGGAAACCCGCTTCGACGGACGGCACCTCGCGCGAAGGCCGCTCCGTGACGCCAACTCAATCGCCACCTACTTGGCGGCGATCGCCGCTGCCTCTGCCACCTGTCGCCGCGTGCGTTCGATGTTCGCCTCGATATGTGCGAAATACTCGTTAGCGCCATCGGGATATGGCTCGTTTAAGTACCGGTAAACGCCTTGGAAATCCTTTTCGAGCTTGGGCAGCACGTACTTCTCCCAAAAGGCGGGCGTCATCTTCATCAGATGCTCGGCGCTCTCAAACATCATCTTGGTGCCACTGTAAACGGCGGATTCGGCAAACTCGGCGAAGAGGATCGGCAGCTTGTCCACGTAATCGGGCGCCGCCATCTGCCCGACCAGATCCGCCGTGCCGATGCAGTAGCCGATCGCCCGCTCCACCTCGCCCTGAAACGGGATGGCCTCGATTTTCACGTTCACGCCCGTGCAGCGGATCATGCGCATGACGGTGCCGGCGTCCTCGTTGCTGAACCCTTTTTCCGTCAGGAGCTGCTGGGCGAAGTTCGCGCTGCGGCTGACGTGGATGAGGGTGTATTTCGCCCCGGTACCTTCGTTGTCGCCGCGCACCTTCAAATAGCCCGTGTCATGCAGCAGGATGGCGAGCAGGCCGAGTTCAAACCGGCGTTGGGAGATTACGGGGGCGACCCCGGCCCGCTGGCGGCCCCGAAGTATCTGTGCGTAGCACAGGGTGCCTTGCAGCGTGTGTTCCAGATCATGATAGCGGGCATCGATCGGCTGATAGTCGCGGTATTTTCCCTCAAACGCATCCATCGCCCAGCCAAAGACCCGGGTGACAAAGTCCCGCTCTCCCCGGCTGAACATCTCGCTGTGGATGGCCGCCACGGCGGCCTGGACGGCCGCCGGATTTCTGGTGTCCGCGATGGGGAACATCGTTGCTAATGTACGATGGTCCCGCCGTTAATGCACGGATTTTTTGGCGGCGGGCGGTTAAAAAACAGGTGCATCGGCCTGCCACTTGTCGCAGCATCCAACCATGCACCTGACCCGCCGCGACTTCTTGCAACAAGCCAGCTTGGCCGCCCTGGCCGCCACCGGCTGCGCCACCGTCAGCCACGTACCGGACAACCTCATCATCGACACCCACCAGCACCTCTGGGACCTCGGCAGCCAGAAGCTGCCGTGGTTGGGCGATGCGCCGGCGATACTCCGCAAAAACTACCGGACTGAGGAATATCGGGCCGCCACCGCAGGCTTGAATATTCGCGCCGTTTACATGGAAGTGGACGTCGCTGACAACTCGTTGGTGAGCGAGGCGGAATTGATCCTCGCCATGGCCGCCGGCGGCAAGACACCGACCCTTGCGGCAGTCATCGGCGGCCGGCCTGACGCGCCGGATTTCGCCGCGTATGTCAAACGGTTCGCCAAGCAGACGGCCTTCAAAGGCGTGCGCCGCGTGCTCCACTCCCCGGCCACTCCGCCCGGCTACTGCCTCAAGCCCGCCTTCGTCAGCGGCGTGCGCCTGCTGGGCGAGCAGGGCAAAAGTTTCGACCTGTGCATGCGGGCTCCCGAGTTGATGGACGCCGTGAAGCTGACCGAGCTTTGCCCGGACACGCGGTTCATCTTGGACCACTGTGGCAACCCGGACCTGAAATGTTTTCGCCCCTCCCGCTCCGGCGAGGAACGGCCCCGCCACACGGCCGACCAGTGGAAGCGCTCCATCGACGCCCTGGCCAAACGCCCCAACGTGATCGGTAAAATCTCCGGCGTGGCCGCCAGCCTCACCAAGGGCGATGGAGCGGATGACCTCGCCCCGGCGGTAAACCACTGCCTCGATTCCTTCGGCCCCGACCGCGTCGTCTTCGGTGGCGACTGGCCCGTCTGCCTGCTCGGGACGACGTACCCGGGCTGGGTGGCCATGCTGCAGCAGATCATCAGTCCCCGGCCGTTGGAGCACCAGCGCAAGCTCTGGGCCCGCAACGCCATCCGCCATTACGGGCTCAAGGTGTAGGCACGAAAAAGGGCAGACGGTTGCCCGTCTGCCCGTCTGCCTGGAATGGGAGGCTACCTTACTTCTTCTCGTCCTTGCCCTTGACTGCGGGCTTGGGGCCGATGTTGAGGACGGTGGCTTCAAGCTTGCCGTCGGCGGTGGTCTTGAAACCGCCGGAAACCTCGTCACCTTCCTTCAAGTCATCCAAGGTGGCAGGCTTGCCATCTTTATTGATCTTGGTGGTGTCGGTGATCTGAATCACCCGGGCGGTCTTGCCGGAAAGCTTCACGGTCTTGGCCGCCTTGTCCACCGCCACGGCCTTGCCGGTGAAACCAGAGCCGCCCTTTTTGCCCTTTTCTTCGGTCTTCTCCTTCTCCTTTTCCTTGTCCGCCGCAGTTGCACTCGGAGTTGAGCCGAGGCACAGGATGGCAGCGATGGAGGAGGCGAGGAGTGTTTTGATCAGTGATTTCTTCATATGTTTCCCTGGCGATTATGTTGGTTTTTCCCTGAACTCATGTCCGGGTACAGAGACGCTCCTAGCTGTTTTAGGCGCTAAATGCAATAGTTTAATTTTTATCGGCGCATTTTCCTTTACCTCTATTAAGGCCGCAGGGCGGCAGAATTGCCAACAATCCGGGGCGGATCTCTGGCGCGCGCGCCCCCGAAGCCACCCTCTGGCTTGACGGACGGCTCCGGGTGGCGTTTTATAACCATGGTTTGCAACCGCCCCTCCAATCTCTGCGACGCGGCCTGCTCGCCTTCACCCTGGTGGAGACGATGGTCGCCACGCTCATCATCGGCATCCTCGTGGCGTTGCTGCTCCCGGCCATCATGAAGGCCAAGGTCAAGGGGTTGCAGACCTTCTGCACCAACAATATGCGCGGGGTCGGGGTGGGCATGATCAGTTGGGCGGAATCCCACGACGGTAATTTTCCGCAACAATTGCCCCGCGCCCAGGGCGGCACGCTGCCATTCCTGCCCGGCACCATCGCATCGGGCGGCGTCATCGCCAACGACATCCGCCCATTCCTCTACGCCTCCAACACGCTCGGCAGCGCGAAGATCCTCACCTGCCCCACCGACCGTGCCAAAACCCCGCTCACCAGCTTCTCACAAGTGAAGAGCAACACCGTCAGCTACTTTACCAGCGTGCGGCCCAAACGGAGCAATCTCAACACGCTCATCTCCGGCGACAACCACATCAGCTTGCAGCAGTCCGCTGCTTCGCCCATCGGCTACCGCCCCGTCTGGAGCACCAACCGGCACGATCTTTACGGCAACATTCTGTTCTCCGACGGCCACGTCGAAAGCATCAGCAGCACCAATCTCGGCCAGATCTTCTACAAGGCCGCCGCCGCCGGACAGTAGCCTGCGGAAAACCGCTTTTCCATTCGCGCCAGCGGGGCTACAACCTCGCCCATGATCCGCTCGCTTGCCGTTCTCGCCGCCGTTCTGCCGCTCACCTTGGCCGCAGCGGAATCCCCGACCTCCCGGCTAGAACGCACGAACCTCCTCGTTTACCACGACGCAGCCGGCAGCGTGCGACCGGTGAGATCAACCCAAGACTGGCAAGCGCGCCGCACGGAAATCGTGCGCGGCATGGAGCAGGTGATGGGCCGCCTGCCCGGTGCGGAAAAGCGTTGTCCCCTCGACGTGAAGATCGAGGAGGAAACCGATTGTGGTACTTACGTCCGCCGGTTGATCACCTATCAAAGCGAGCCAGGCGGACGCACCCCGGCCTACCTGCTCATCCCCAAAGACGTGCTGGCCGGAAAGAAGAAGGTCCCGGCGATCCTCTGCCTTCACCCGACCGAAAACACCATTGGTTACAAAGTTGTCGTCGGCCTCGGCGGCAAGCCCCACCGCCAATATGCCGCCGAACTCGCCGAGCGCGGCTTCGTCACGCTCGCCCCGTCGTATCCCTTGCTCGCGAACTACCAGCCCGACTTGAAAGCGCTCGGCTGGGAGAGCGGCACACTCAAAGCCGTGTGGGATAACATACGCGGGCTGGATTTGCTGGAGTCCTTGCCCTTCGTAAACGTGAAGGCAGGCTTCGGCACCATCGGCCACTCACTCGGCGGACATAACTCGGTTTACACCGGGGTCTTTGACCCGCGCCTCAAAGTCATCGTGTCGAGCTGCGGCCTCGACTCCTATCTGGATTACTACGGCGGCAACCCGAAGAACTGGGACCCGGAGAAGGGCTGGTGCCAGACGCGCTACATGCTCAAGCTCGCCGGCTACAAAGGTCGGCTGGAAGAAATCCCGTTCGACTTCCATGAATTGATCGGGGCGCTCGCACCCCGCGTGTGCTTCATCAACGCGCCGCTCAAGGACTCGAACTTCAAATGGGACAGCGTGGACCGCGTGGTCGCCGCCGCCTCGCAGGTTTACCAACTCCACGGCCAGCCGGGCAATCTGCTGGTCGAACACCCGGACTGCGATCACGACTTCCCTGATGCGATACGCGAAAAGGCCTACAAACTCCTCGAGCAAAACCTGCGCGCGAACTGAGCGACAGCGCAACGGCACGGCGCGCGGCCTTCAGGCCGCAGAAACGTGCGTGGTTCCGCGAACTTCGGACCGCTTCAAACCAGCCAGGCTTTCTGCGGCGTGAACGCCGCGCTCCGACCCCGCACGCCACACGCTTTGCTCGTCAGCGCAACTCAAACGGCAACCGGACCGTCTTCTGCTCCAGTCGCGGCGTGGGGCTCTCGGCCAAATCCACTTCGAACGGCTTGCCGATGTTGTTGCCCGCGAGGTCTTCAATGGCCGTCTCGACGACGAGCGTGTAATGGCCCGACTTCCACGATTGCAGGGGCAGGAACCGCCAGATGCGCTCCCGCTCGGTGAGCAGTGCCTGCCCGGCCACCTCGCGCCCGGACGAGTCCACCACATGAATCATCCGCACAGCGAGCGCGGCGTCCATCGGCTTGGCCAGGTCCACGGCCAGCGGATCGCGCGTGCGGATCGGCGGCGCCTGATAACTCCAGCGTTGCGGGTCCGGCGGCGTGCGGTCCGGCGGGCCAACGAAGAAGCGTTTCTTGAACGTTTCCTTGAGCCGGTTGCCGTCGGCATCCTTCCAGCCGCGTCCGATGACGAGCGTAAACCGCTTGCCCGCCTGCAACGCCGGGCCGATCTCTTCCAGCGGCTTCACCTCGCGCTTGATGCGGCCCGGGTCAATGAAGAGCGTGAGCCGCATCCGGTCCGCGCTCCACAGCTCCTCGGCCAGTTCCAGGAAGGGCAGTTCCACCGCCTGATTCCCCTCGTTGAGCAGCCGGATATGCTCGTAAATGTTGCCCCGGCTCATGGGCGCGGAGAAGTGGATGTAAAATTTCAGCAGGTTCTCCGGCAGCACATCGGCGCTCGGATAAATTTGAGTCACCGTGGTCGTGGTGCGCTCGGGACGCACGGGCACGGTGAGGGTGGTGGTGAACCTGCCGGCCAACGGGGTGGCCGCACCCGGGAGCTGGCCCGCGTCGAACACCGCCCGATAGCGCAAACCTGGTTCCAACGGAAACGCCGGCAGGAACCAAAGCTTGCCGCCCTCGACCCGATGCGCCCCGCTCATCGGCAGCGGCTCCGCGCCCGACTGCTCGACGAACATGGAGAGCAAACGCGGCCAGTTTGTCGCCGGCCAGTTGGTGGATTGCAGCGTGGCGAGCGTGTCCGCATCCAGCCCCGAGACTTCGAGCGTGATGCGATTGGTTTCCTTCGGCACGGAAACCCAGCGGAGAAAAACGGCGGCGAAGGGTTGAGGGTTTTCGGAGGTTTTAGCGGCGGCGGCGTAAAGGACGGGCCTAGATCGCAGCGACCGTTCTCCCTCACCCCGGCCCTCTCCCGCTGGGAGAGGGGGAAACGGATCCCGCATCAGGCCATTTCCAGACGCATCCAGAACGACGGATGACGAACTACCGTCCTCCCTCTCCCAGCGGGAGAGGGCCGGGGTGAGGGAGAACGGCCACCCATAGGCAGAAGCAGCCGCTACCGCCCCACGCCATTCGTCATTCCTCCCTCCCCATTCCGCATTTCGCATTCCGCATTCCGCATTCGCCGCAAGGCCGACAAAGAGGAGGCCGGCGAACGCCGGCCTCCAGTTCATTAACAAGGAAACTCCACGCCCGCCGCTCACGGCAGCGGGAGGGACTCCAGATTCAGCGCGCCACCCTCGGCGCGACGGAGCACCAGCGCGTTCGTGTCGTCCAGTTTGTCGAGTTGCTCGATGCCCTTCCACGACTCGATGGTCTCGTACTTCAAGCCCTGCGTCCCGCCGCCGCCCACCGGCGCGGTGATGGCATCGGCCCCAGCGATGTGATCGGTCGCGATCTTCATCACGCCCCGACTGTTGTTGGCGAGCAGGAGCCAGTCCTTGCCATCCCTGTGATACACGATCATGTCGAGCGGACGGTTGCGGTTGCCCAGCTCGGCGATGGTCTTGCCCTTGATCTTGGCGGCGGGCTTGATGTCACTGAGCGGGAACTGCACAAGCGGCGTGCAGGTGTAGGCCGCGAGGAGCTGCGGCTGGTCACCCACCATGAACGGCACAAACGTGCGGATGGGCGAACGCGTCTCGAACTTGCCGTGCGCGCCGTGGTAAATCTCCACGCTGGTGCCATTGGCCACCTTCTGGAACGGGAACGGAATCGCCCGCAGCGCCGAGGAAAACTCCTCGTTCGACAGGCCCGCGACCAGCAGCCGGTCCTGGAAGAACGCAAGGTCGGTGATCGATTCCTGGCGGGGGTTGCTCTGCTTCATTCCCTCGCCCTGCACGCCCTCGACCGGCGCATCCGGCAACTCGGCGCGCGCGTGTTTCAGCTTATCCAATGAGACCAGTTCCGGCTGGCCATCGGCCTTCACCCGCACCAGCACCGGCGTGGCCCCGGCCCCGCGACCGCGCGTGATCGCGAAATACGCGGTGTGCGAAACAGGATTCACCGCCAAGTCATCCAGCAGGATTTGATCCGCCGCCGTGCCCAGCAGCGCGGCAATCTTCTGGTTGATGCCCTCGATCTTGAAGGCTTTGGCCGCCCCGGCCTGCGTGTCCCCGGTGGCGATGGCGATGATCGCAGCGGCCTTGGTATCCGCGACGAACAGGATGCCCTCCGGCCCAAAGGTAATCGGCCCGGCGGACTTGAGGGCGACCTTGCCCTCCGTCATGCCAGCGGTCCAATTGGCAGCGGAGACAGCGCCCGCCAGCAAGGCGAGCGCAAGGGTGGTGGTGAAGAGGTTTTTGAGTTTCATACGTTCAAGGTTTCGACGCGGCCACGCCGCGCAGGTTGGCAATCAGACGTCTGGCGAACAGCAAGATAGGAGCGCGTCCGCCCCCGGGCTTCAACACCTTTTTACCAAGCAACCAACGTCAATAAACCCGCCGGAGATTGGACGGCAGGATGTTCAGCTCGCCGCGGTACTTGGCGACGGTGCGGCGGGCGATGGTGATGCCCTTGGCGACGAGGAGTTTGACGATGGCGTCGTCGGAGAGGGGGGCGAACTGGTCCTCGCCCTTGATGATCTCGGCCACCATGTCCTTGATGCTGGTGTTGGCCACGGACTGGCCGTCCGCTGCCGTGAAGCCGGAGGTGAAGAAGTGCTTCATCTCGAAGACGCCGTGAGGGGTCTCCATGTATTTGCCGTTCACGCCGCGGCTCACGGTGGTCTCGTGTACGCCGACGATCTCAGCGACCTGGTTCATCGTAAGGGGTTTCAGGTGCGCGGTACCCAGTTCCATGAACTCGCGCTGCCGTTTGACGATCTCGGTGGCGATATTGTGGATGGTCTGCTGGCGCTGGTGCAGGCTCTTGATGAGGAACTTGCCGGCGCGGATCTTGTCGCGGATGTATTCGCGCGTGGCGGGATCGGTCTCGCTCCGGGCCATCAGGTCCTTGTAATGGTTGCTGATGCGGAGGTGGGGCACCTGGTCGTTGTTCAAGGAGACGACCCATTCGTCGCCGACCTTCGACACGAAGACTTCCGGGATAATGTATTGCTCGTTGTCGGGCAGGAAGGCGCGGCCGGGGTGCGGCTCCAGATGACCGATGCGATCGACGGCTTCCTGGATGTCCACTACGTCCTGGCCCAAAGCGCGGGCGATCTCAGGAAAGCGACGGCGGCCAAGGGCTTCCATGTGGCCGGAGACGATCCGATATTCAAGGGTGTCCGTTCGTCCGGCGCGTTCCATTTGGAGGCGGAGGCATTCGCCCAAGTCACGAGCTCCAACACCGGGCGGGTGAAAGCTCTGCACAGTCTTCAGCGCAGTGGCGAAGTTTTCCAGCGGCATGCCCGTGGAGGCGGAAAGTTCCTCCAGGCTGGCCGCGAGCCAACCTCGTTCATCAATATTGCCGACGATCATTTCCGCCAGCGGGAGCAACTCGGGCGACAACTCGGAATCGCGGACCTGTTCGAGCAGCATCTCCTGCAAGGACTGGCCAGCCACGAGGGAATCGAACATGAACTGCCGGCGTTCCTCGTCCTCCTCGCTGGAGCGGCTGGGTGAATTACTCTGCGCGTAAGTATCCCGCCACTCCTGATCCAACTGGGCGAGTTTGTCGAACTCAGCTTGAAAGTCATCCACCGGCTCGGAGCTTTCTTTCTCGGTGGCCGGGTCGAAGGTGACATCAGCGGGCGGCTCGGCGAGATCGGCTTGCTCGGGAACTTCTTCGCGCTCTTCGCGTTCCTTGCCTTCCTTTTCCACCTGCTCCATCTCGCCGTTCATGGATTCCTCCAGAACAGGGTTTTGTTCGAGTTCCGCCTCCACCTGGGCACGGAGTTCGAGGATGGGGGCCTGCAAAAGCGCGAGCGACTGCTGGAGCTGGGGAGCCAGCACCATCGACTGCGTCATCTTCTGCGACAAATAGAGGCCTTGAGCCATTGCGTGGCGCGAGGCTATTCCGGTTCGGGGGCTGGCTCAAGCCGGAATCCACCAATTCGCGTGCTTACCGACTCACGCCAGCACGCCTTCGATCACATGACCGTGAACATCAGTGAGGCGGCGCTCGATGCCGTTGTGGTAGAAGCTGAGGCGCTCGTGGTCGAGGCCGAGCAGATGGAGCAAGGTCGCGTGCAGGTCGTAGATGGTGGAGACGTTCTCCACGGCGCGGTAGCCCAGGTCATCGGTGGCCCCATAGCTGAAACCATGTTTCACGCCGGCACCCGCGAGCCAGATGGTGAAACCGCTGGGGTTGTGGTCACGTCCGCTGGCCCCTTTCTGAAACGTGGGCATGCGCCCGAACTCGGTGACGAAGACAACGAGGGTGTCCGCGAGGAGGCCGCGTGATTTCAAGTCACGGAGGAGCGCGGCGCAAGGCTGGTCGAGAATGTTGGCGTGGCCGGGATACTGGTTGGCAATGGTCTTGTGGCCGTCCCAGTTGCCGACGCCCTCGCCCATCGCATAGGCCCCGTTGAAGAGCTGCACAAACCGCACGCCGCGCTCCAGCAGCCGCCGCGCGAGGAGGCAGTTCTTGGCGAAGCCGGCTTTGGTTTTGTTGGGATCGTTGACGCCGTAAAGATCAAGCGTCACGGCGCTTTCACCCTGCGTACCGCTGACCTCGGCAGCAGCGAGTTGCATCCGCGCGGCAAGTTCATAGCTCGCGATGCGGGCAGAAAGCTCGGTATCCCCGGGATGCTGGGCCAGGTGGCGGTCGTTGAGGAACTTCGCGAAGTCACGGGTGGCCTGGTCAGTGGCTTCGCTGATGGCCTCAGGACGCTGGAGGTTGGCGATGGGCTTGTCAGCGTTGAACGGCGTGCCCTGATAGGCGGCGGGAAGGAAGGCCGAGGCCCATTGACGGGTGCTGATCTGCGGAACGCCGCGCGGATCGGGGATGGCGACGTAGGCGGGGAGGTTCTGCGTTTCACTGCCCAACGCGTAGCTGACCCATGCGCCCATGCTGGGAAAGCCGTCCAGAATATAGCCCGTGCTCATCTGGCTCTCGGCCGGCCCGTGGGTGTTCGATTTGCCGGTCATTGAGTGGATGAAGCACAGCTCATCGGCCAATGCGCCAAGGTGCGGGAGCAGCTCGCTTGTGAGCTTTCCCGACTGCCCGCGCGGCTTGAAGTCCCAAAGCGGCTTGATGAGGTTGCCATTCTCGCCCTGGAAGGTGACGAGCTTGTCCTGTCCCGGCATCGGCGTGTCGTGCCGCTTCACCAGCTCGGGCTTGAAATCAAAAGTGTCCACATGGCTCAACGCACCGGTGCAGAACACCATGAGCACCCGTTGGGCCGGCGCGGTGAAATGCGGCGGCCTCGGCGCGTAAGGACGGGACGGATCAATCAGCGGACGAATCGGCGAGCGATCCGCCCCCAGCAGACCGCCTTCGCCCAGCAACGTCGCCAGCGCCACCCCACCCAACCCCATGCCGCTGAAATGCAAAAAATCGCGACGGGCCATGCCCGCAAAAGATGCCTGATTCATGCTGTAATCAAAAAAGAGAAACCACGTAAAACCGTTGCAAATAGGGCTTGCCATGAGTATGGCAATGATGCCATACTGCGACCATGAAGATGACGATGCACATTGACGAAGATCTCCTCGAAAGAGTGATGAAGTGGACCGGGGCCGCCAGCAAAACTGAAGCCGTGGCCCTCGCGCTCAAGGAAATGGACAGAAAGGCGAGGCTCGCAGAAATCGGTAAAACCGGCCTCGGCTTGAGCCGGGCGGAACTCATGGAAGCGGTGGACCCCAGCTACGACCTGATGGCCCTGCGCCTCGCCGAGACACCGGGTGCGCTGCCGCCGCCGGTTACGCCCCCCGGGCCCGTGGATTACCGCAAAGTGCTGAAGAGGCGGAAAAAATAATTCGCGCCGCCCGTGATCCTCATCGACTCCTGCATCTACATCGAGCACCTGCGCGCGGGGCGCGACCCCGCGAAGGTGTTCGCACGCTACGCCCAACACCACGACCTGGCGACCTGCGGCGTGGTCCGCTCCGAGGTGCTGCGCGGCATGCGCACGCCCAAGGCCCGCGCGGCGCTGGCGGCTTACTTCGACTGCCTGCTCTACATCCCCACCCTCAACAACGTCTGGGAAGCCGCCGAAAACCTGCTGTGGGAAACGGACCGGCGCGGCTTCAAGATTCCCCTGACCGACGCCCTGATCGCCGTCTGCGCGATGAAGACCGGCGGCGCTGTCCTGACGCAGGACCGGCACTTCAGCGCCATTCCGGGATTGCGCGTGCTCGAAAATTTTCCTGACTGAGGCGGAGTTCATCAGCGCGATCAGAAGACCGTCAGAAACTCGCTCGTGTTGAACAACGCACGGCACAACGCCGGCAGTCCGTGCGTTTTCACCAACCCCACGCTCGCAGCCAGTTCCTCCTTCGCCGGCTCGCGGGTATATATAAGTTGGAACGCCCGCTTCACCTGCGCATCCGCCGCCGCTCCCGCCTCGCGCTCGACCCGTTCCGCAAAGGCCGCCGCCTGCTGCACGGCGAACGGACTGTTCAACAGGTTCAGTGCCTGCAAGGGCGTCGTGCTACTCGTGCGCTTCGGCGCGACCTGCCCGGCATCCGGGCAGTCAAACACGCCGAACGTGTTGTCCAGTTCGGTGCGCGGCTTGGATTGATAGACCATGCGGCGGAACTCCGGCGGACCGAACGCCGCGCGCGAGTTATATACCTTCACGTAGTTGCCGTTGGGCTCGAACAAATCGAAGCCCGGCCCGCCCATCGTGCGATCCAGCTTGCCGCTCACCGCCAGCATCGCGTCCCGCAACGGCTCGGCCTCCATGCGGCGCGCGGGATAGTGCCAGAGGAGGCGGTTGCCGGAATCCAAGTTTCGGGCTTGGGGTTTGGGGTTTCTAGTTGGACTTCCGGCGGTCGGACCCGAAACTCCAAACTCCAAACTCGAAACCTGTCGAAACGCTTCACTAGTTAAAATCAGCCGGTGAATGGGCTTCAACTTCCAGCCGTTCGCCACCAGCTCGCTCGCCAGCCAGTCCAGCAGCTCCGGATGTGAGGGACGCCCGCCGTTCAAGCCAAAGTCACTCGGCGTGTCCACCAGGCCGGTGCCGAAGTGGTAATGCCACAGCCGGTTCACGATGACCCGCGCCGTCAGCGGGTTCGCCGGCGAGCCCAGCCATCGGGCCAGCGCCAGGCGACGGTCCACATCCGGTGCCTCCTCAGCGAGGGTCAGCTTCGTGCCAAACTCCGCGAGCGCGCCCGGCGCGATCTTCTCGCGCGGTTGCATCGGGTCGCCGCGATGCATCCGGAAGGTGTCGGCGGGCTTCACGAACCGGCCGGCGTAAATCATCGGGAACGTCGTCGTGGCCGCGATCTCCTCCTCGAACTTCTTTTTCGCCGCCAGCAGCTCCGTCAATTTCGCGGCCTCGGCGGGAGGCAATCCCTCCGCCGAGTAGGTGATGCCCGTGGGCGCTTTCGTGCTGGAAGGTTGCCGGTCATCCGAGGTCGCCACCGTCTGCCAGGCCGTACCGTTGGTCGAGACCTCGATGCGGTACCGCGTCGCCAACCGGTCGTTGTAACGCGGGACGTTGTCCCGGTCCCGGCTCCAGGTCACGCGATCAATCGTCTCCGTTTTCGCGAACTCGATCTGCACCCAGCCCTTGCCCCGCTCGTTGGAAATCCAGCTCCGTTCGTTGCCGTAAAGTCCGTCGTTGATGTGCTCGAGCTTGTGATACGGATTGTTCGGATACGTGCCGGAAGCCGTGGCCTTCGCGCCGGTGCTCGCGAGGGCGACATTGCGCGGCGTGGCCTCGACGCTGAACGCCTCGAGTTCGTCGATGCAGGGCTCCAACTGCGTGGTCTCGGAAATGGTGAACCGCAGGAACTTCGCCGCCACCGGGGAAAAGCGTTCGAGGTTCAAGCCGCGCGTGACGGGCGGACGCAAGTTGGCGGACGCATTCGTGCCCTGACGCGCGCGGGGCTCGAAGCGTTCCAACTGATGCATCACGCTGGCGAGCTGGGTCTTCAGCGTGGCCGCTTTGGCGTTCAGTTCGTCGTAGTTGGCCGGTTTCACCGCGCGTTCGCCGTGACGCACGCCCGCGAAGCACGCGACCACCGCGTAGTAATCCGTCATCGCGATCGGGTCGAACTTATGGTTATGGCACCGGGCACAGTGCAACGTCAGGCCGAGAAACGCGCTCGCGGTCGTGGCGGCGAAGTCATTCAGTTCGTCCGCCCGCTGGTTCGCGGTGAGCACGGGGTCCGGTGACTTCACCACGTCCGTGGCCCCACCGACGATGAAGCCCGTGGCCTCGTCGGCCCCGAGCGTATCCCCCGCGAGCTGCTCCGCGATGAACCGGTCGTACGGCATGTCGCTGTTGAAGGCGCGGATGACCCAGTCACGATACGGCCAAGCGTTCTTGCGCGTGCCGTTGGTCTCGAAGCCGTTGCTCTCGGCGAACCGCACCACATCCAGCCAGTGCCGCCCCCACCGCTCGCCGAAGTGCGGCGACGCGAGCAGCTTGTCCACGAGCGTGCCGATCGCTCTTTCTCTCCGTCGCTCCATCTCCCCTTCGGACGGGCGCGAGGGAGCGGCCGAGAGAGCGGGAGAAACTTCACGCACAAACGCCTCGACCTCCTCCGGAGTGGGCGGCAATCCGGTGGCGGTGAAATGGAGGCGGCGGATGAGCGTGCGCGGATCGGCGGGGGGCGAAAACGACAGGCCCTTTTCGGCGAGTTTGGCGGCCAGGAAGGCGTCGATGGGATTGCCGGTTGCCGATTGCCGGCTGCCGATTGCCGGCACCGGCGGACGCTTTACGGGCTGCCAGGCCCAATGCTTCGCGCTCGTGCCCGAGCCGTCCTCGGGCCAGGGAGCACCTTGCTCAATCCACGAACGCAACTGGCTGATTTCCTCAGCGGTAAGCCGCTCGCCCTTCGGCGGCATCACCAGGTCTTTGTCGAGGCCCGACACGAAACGGATGAGCGGGCTCTCCGCCGCCTTGCCGGGCACGATGTCCGGCGCGTGCGAGTCACCGCCCTTGAGCGCATCGGCCTTGCGGTCGAGCCGCAACTGCCCCTTCTGTTTGTCCGGGCCGTGGCAGGAATAACATTTGGCTTCAAAGATCGGCCGGATATCGCGGGCGAAATCCGCAGGACGGGCGGCGGCACCCCGCCACCAAGCCCGGCTTGGTTAGCAAAAGGCAGCGATTGGTTGAAGGCAGCCGATGATTCTCCCTCTCCCAGCGGGAGAGGGCCGGGGTGAGGGAGAATGCGTCCGTTGGTTCATACCGGAAATTCGACCAGAACCTGCCAGTAATTGGGATCCGCTTCTAGCAACGCGTCGCGGAGGGCATTGAATCCCAACGGGATTCCGGCCCTCAGCCCAGGGTTGCGAGGCACGTGCTACCCTGGGTCAGCGTCCGCAATCACCTCCAACCCCAACGGTGTTGCGGTCACCGCTTCCACCCAGGTACCGCCCGTGCGGACCGCAACCCCGGTGGGATTCACCTCCGCCAGCACGCATCGCAATGATCCAATGCGTCCGCCAGCCTCGGGTGGCACCCGCGTCTCGCGGGTAGTTTTCGGCGTCCCGCCGAAAACTTTGGGCGGACGTGCGACCAAAGGTAGCCGCACCATCCGGAACTCCGCGCGCCAGCGGTTCGGGCGGGACGCCCGAACCGACCCGCGAGACGCGGGTGCCACCCCAAGCCCGGCGAGTCCGGCAGTTGCCAGAAACTGAGCTGCGCCCGTGCAGCATGGTTCTGCGTGACACCCGCGCCTGCGTTTCGCAAGCTCGACGTGATGTTGTCAACGCTCCGCAAGTGGGCCGAATTCGTGAAGATCTCGCACACGGTCTTCGCGCTGCCCTTCGCCCTGGCCGCCATGGTGGTGGCCGCGCGGGAGAACCGTGGCTGGCCGGGCTGGGGGAAGTTCGTGTTGATCCTGCTGGCCATGGTGTGCGCCCGGACCTGTGCGATGGCCTTCAACCGCATCGTGGACCGCAAGTTCGACGCCGCGAACCCGCGCACGGCGAACCGCCATCTGCCCAGAGGCGACATCACCCTCTCGAGCGCGTGGCTGCTTTGCGGGTTAAGTGCGGCCGGACTGGTCGGAGCTGCGTGGCTGTTGAACCCGGCCTGTTTCTATCTTTCGCCGGTGGCCCTGTTCTGCGTGTGCTTCTATTCGCTGACCAAGCGCTTTACCGACTACACGCATGTGTGGCTCGGGGTGGCGCTGGCGCTGGCCCCGATCGGCGCGTGGCTGGCGGTGCGCGGACACCTCGGCTTTGAGCCCACGCCTGAACCCTTCGGAGCCGGACCGCTGGGCAAGCTGGTGGCGCGACAAGGCTTGTCCGGGCTGCTGCCGATCCTGCTCGGGGTCGCCGTGGTGTTCTGGCTGGTGGGCTTTGACATCATCTATGCGATCCAGGACTACGAGTTCGACCGCGCGCACGGGCTGCACTCGCTGGTGGTCGCGTGGGGGCCGAAGAACGCCCTGCTGGCCTCGCTGCTGGCGCATACGATCATGTGGATACTGCTCGCGGTGTTCGGCTTTCTGGCGGGCTTCCGGCTGGCGTACTACGTGGGGCTCGTCATCATCCTGGTGTGCCTGGTCATTGAACATTTCCTGGCCCGCCGCCGGAGTCTTAACTGGGTGAACAACGCGTTCTTCCGGCTCAACGCCGTCATCAGCGCCGTGTTCCTGATCGTGACCACTGTCGAGGTGGTGTTCCCCGGCTTCCGCATTCCCGTGTGACTTCTGAATTCCCCTGCCCTCAACCGAACCCAGGCAGTCGAAATCGCAGATTGGACCACAGAGACGCGATGAACACAGAGAAAAGCCAAGGGATCTGTTCCTTTTCATCCGTCACTCTTAAATGAGCCAATACTGGGCGGCGAGTGCTTTCGCCAGCTCTGTGTTCTTCGTGTCTCTGTGGTCCCTGTTTCCGATTCCCATGACTTGGGTTCGGCATAATTCTTCTGCCAAATTCCCTATCGGCCCCCTGCCCCATCCTCGATCTCGACTCACCCTTCCACCGTAGCTAATCTCGCCCTCATGAAATTCACCCGCCTCCTATTGCCCCTGTTGTTGGCACTCGGCTCGCCCGGCATCCTGGCCGCGCAAAGCGATTGGGATGAGCCGTTCCCGCCGCACCGGATCGCTGACCGCCTTTACTACGTCGGCTCCAAAGGCCTCGCCAGCTACCTCGTCACCACCAGCAAGGGGCACATCCTGATCAATTCCAGTTTCGAACGCACCCTGCCCATCATCCGGGGCAACGTCGAGAAGCTCGGGTTCAAGTTTACGGACATCAAGATTCTGCTGGGCAGCCACGCCCACTCGGACCATGTCGAGGGCCACGGCCTCATCAAGGAACAGACCGGCGCGCGCGTGGAAGTGATGCGCGGGGACGACCAGGTCATCGCCAGCGGCGGCAAGGGCCAGTACCTGTACAAGGAAGGCTGGCGGCCCTGCCCCGTGGATCGCGTGCTCAAGGACGGCGACGCCGTGGTGCTCGGCGAAGTCACCCTGACCGCCCGGCACACGCCCGGCCACACGCGCGGCTGCACGACGTGGACCATGCCGGTGACCGACGCCGGCAAAACCTTGAACGTCGTCATCATCGGCAGCCCCAACGTGAACCCCGGTTATCAGCTCATCACGAACCGGGATTACCCCGAAATCGCCGATGACTACACAAAGACCTTCCGCCTGCTCAAATCCCTGCCCTGCGACATCTTCCTCGGGGCCCACGGCAACTATTACGGCATGGAAGCGAAGATCGCCCGGCTCCAGAAAGACCCGAAGACCAACCCCTTCATCGACCCGGAAGGCTACCGCGCGTACGTCGAAAACCGCTACCAGGCCTTCCGCGAAAAGGCCCAGACGAAGGCTCAATAGCGGAGCGCCGGTCTCCGACCCGGCGTGATTTGAAACCGAACTTCGAACCTGAACCTGCGGTGGGTAGGGCGCGGTGTCCTCACCGCGCCGCCGAGGTCTAGCGGCGTCCGGGTGGCCGACGGCGCGCTGAGGACAGACGCGCCCTACCCGTGCCGGTTCATGGGCGGGGCGTGACCAGGTTCCCTCTCCCCCATCGGGGGAGAGGGCCGGGGTGAGGGG
>RFSE01000129.1 GCA_009924135.1 Pseudomonadota bacterium
GGGACCAAGCTGAAGAAGCAGAATGTCTTCAATGACTTCATCAGCGCGGCGGAATGGCTCATCGCGAAGCGTTACACCCGTCCAGACAAGCTGGCCATCGCCGGCGGCAGCAACGGTGGGCTCCTCGTGGGCGCGTGCATGACGCAGCGGCCCGAACTGTTCGGCGTGTGCCTGCCGGCGGTGGGCGTGATGGACATGCTGCGCTTCCACAAGTTCACCATCGGGTGGGCGTGGACGAGTGATTACGGCAGCGCGGACAACGCGGACGAGTTCAAGGCACTGTACGCCTACTCGCCCTACCACAACCTCAAGCCCGGCGTGCGTTACCCGGCAACGCTGGTGACCACGGCCGACCACGATGACCGGGTGGTGCCCGCGCACAGTTTCAAGTTCGCAGCGCGCTTGCAGGAGATGCAGAGCCGGATCGGGCCGCCGGTGTTCATCCGCATCGAAACCAAGGCCGGTCACGGCGCGGGCAAGCCCACGGCGAAGCTGATTGAGGAGACGGCGGACAAGCTGGGGTTTGTGGTGCGGGAGCTGGGGATGGAAAAGAAGTAATCAGTCTATGCGCTCTCTTGGGAGCGGTCCGCGTGTGAAGCAGAAAGTTCAAATTGCCTTGGCATGCGTCGCGTTCATGGGGTTGTCCCTGTGGGCATCCTGGCCGAAACGCGAGCCGTCATGGGATGGGAAGACAGTAAGCGAGTGGCTGGTTGAGCTGGCACCGGTCAAGAGCACGGCCCGTAGCGGTGCGAATTCCCGCTTGGAAATGGTGCGAGCACATACGGAGCGGCAGCGGCAGGAAGAACGGGGACAAGCAGCCATCCACGCCTTGGGTGAGCGAGCGGTGCCGTACGTGCTTGCAATGTTGGAGGAGGCCCCATCACGACCGCAGTGGCAGGAGACAGGGGCGAAGAAGCTGGGCTGGAAATTGCCGGAGCCGCCTTCGCGGGAAATCCGAACCCAGCGCGCGGCACTTGCCTTCGCTGCACTTGGTAACAACGCCCGGTCAGCGCTTCCGAAACTTGGCCACATGCTCCATGACACTAATACAATGTCGGATGCGGCCCTTTGCCTGGGGAACATTGGGAGTTCAGGGGTTCCTTTGTTGCTCAGCGGCCTGGCCAGTTCGAACGAAATCCTGCGGGAGGCGTGCATCGCTCATATCGGCCTCAGGGGCACCAACGCCAGTGCTGCAGCACCAGCAGTGCTGGCTGCCGTGGCAGATCCGAACCCAAAAATCGCGCGAGCAGCAGCGTTCATCTACCCCGGAATCGAACCGGACAAACACAAGTTGGTAGCGACGCTGTTGCAGTGGGCGCAGTCCAACGCTGTCAGCGTCCACTCTTTGATCATGGCCATGAATACCGTCGGATACTACCGACGGCCACACGGGCCGGAGGTCCAACCCTTGATTGCGGCACTGGTCCGGCTTGCAGTTGACCCTGACGAGAACGTTCAAGCGGGGGCCTTTTCAGCGCTTGCCCGTTTTGGTGAGCTGGCTGCCCCTGCAAAGGCAACGGCACGGGCCGCACTTCAGAGCAGTTCAAGTTACGTGCGAATGAGTGCCTGCCAATTGCTTGGCTCACTTCGGAATGAGCCGGAGGTGTTGGTGCCGTTGCTCGTCAAGCTGGCTCAAGATGACGCACACGAAAATGTACGCTACGCAGCACTGCACGCAGCCGCGGCGTTCGGCGAAGCTGCGCTCCCATTTTGTGGCCTAATGAGCGAGCAAGTTGATAAAACCATCAGGGAGCAGGCTGAGGAGGCCAAGCTGCTGAAATCGGTTGCTCCGAGGTAGTCTGGCTCGTGGTCACGGCGGACAAGCTGGGGCTTGTGGTGCGTGAGCTGGGGATGGAGGCGGCGAAGTAAGCGGTGAGCCTACTGCCCCGCAAGATCGGTGGATCAACGGGCAAAATCTGCGGGTGTCGGGCACCGGATGCATACGAGCTTCCCTCAGGCGTTTGCCGGGTTGCGGCGGACCCTGAAATGAGTCATGGTTCTGTGTGGCCCGCAATAGCGATCTCATGAAACTGCATCGATCAAGCCTCCGACTGTGTTCCCTCGCCCGGGTTGGGGCGGTGGCGTGGTCGCTCACGTTGTGGTGTGTGCTGCTGGGAAGCGCCCCAATGCTCCAAGCCGATACCGTGCAGAACTTCGATGCCGGCGGCACGGCCTACGACCTGGCCCAGAACAACGTAAACCCCGCTCCGGCTATCGTGGCGGGCGGACCGACGGGTAACTTTCTCCGCCTGGCCGCGGCATCGGCCGCGCAAAACGTCAACACCATCGCATTCACCAAGAGCGACGCCGGGACATACAAGCTGATTACGGCGGACTTTGACTTGCGTATCACGGGGCAGGCGGACGGGATGGGTTTTGCCTTGCTGGACACGTTTACGTGGGGGCAGGCGGGGGCGATTGCCGTGCAGGGGCAGTTCTATCAGGAGCCGAACATCGCCGCGTCCCTCGGGGTGGGGTTTGATGTGTTCAGCAACGTCGAGGACGGAGACTTGAACGCGAACCATGTCTCGATCCATTTCAACGGCACGAAGCTCCAGGACTTCGATGCCGGCACGGTGAACCTCAAGAGCGGTCAATGGATTCACGCCAAAATCATCGTGCGCCCCGGGGGCGGCTACTGGACGTCAGTGTCATTCTCACCCCGGATGGCGGAGCGCCTGTGACCATCTGTACCAACTTCGCGGTTGCCGGCCTCCAACCTTACGAGTCGCGGGTGATGTTCGGCGCGCGCACGGGCGGGCTGACGGCGGACCATGATCTCGACAACATCAACGTAAAGTACGAGCAGCCGGTGCTGGGGACAGTGGGTTTCGGATTTGCTACTTACTTTACGCCGGAGACGTTCGCGGCGCAGGTGTATGTCAGCCGCTATGGCGCCAGCACGGGCGATGTGACGATCGATTTTGCGACCTCGAATCTGACGGCAATTGCGGGCGTGGATTACCTGGCGACGAATGGTACCTTGACTTTTGGCCCGACCGACCTAGTGAAGTTCTTCCGGGTCACGCCGATCGACAACCCCGCCATCCAGCCCAATCGGCAGTTTGCCGTTTACATCAGCAACCCGACGGGGGGCGTCTCGCTGGACACCCAAAACGTTGCGACCGTGACCATCGTGGACAAGGACGACCCGGCGCGGGTGGGCTCGTGGGACACACCGATCGACATGCCGGCCAATCCTTACCCAGTGGTGCCCATCCATTTGAACCTGCTTCCGAACGGCAAGATCATCATGTGGGACCGGGGTGCACCCATCGGGACCGCGTTTGGAGGCACGGATGGAAATCCTTATATTTGGGACCTTACCGCAGGCACTTTCACCAAAACTCCCTTCATGGGCTACGACATGTTTTGCAGCGGCAACGTGCTGTTGCCGGATGGGCGGCTGCTGTCGGCGGGCGGTAACATAGCCGATGGCGTGGGTGAGGCTAAAGCCGGCATTTATGACCCCGGGGCCAACACTTGGACGCGGGTTCAAGACATGAACGCCGGTCGCTGGTATCCAACGTTGACCGCGCTGGGCAGCGGTGATCTGCTCGTCGAAGCGGGTACCGTGGATATTCCCACTGACGTGGACCGGACCTCGCAGATCTGGTCAATCACCTCTGGCTCTTGGCGCAGTCTCACCAATGCGGCCACCCAGCACGGGGTGTTTCCGCTCTGGGCAAATTACTATCCCTACATGTACCTCGCGCCGAACGGCAAGGTGTTCAATGCCGGCCCGCAACAGATGTCCCGTTATCTCGATACCACGGGCACGGGCCTGTGGACCGACGTCGCCCCCAGCAGCCTGCTCTATCGCGACTACGGCACCTCGGTCCTGTATGACGACGGCAAGATCATGATCCATGGTGGCAACCCGCCGGAAGGTTACACGCAGCCCAGCATCTACGCGCAGACGGCGACCGTATATCCCAGCCGCGTTACCGAGGTCATCAACTTGAACGACCCAACGCCAACTTGGAGGCAAACGGCCCCGGCCAACACCGGTCGACGGCTTGGTACCGCCGTCCTGCTGCCAGATGGCAAGGTCTTCCTGTGCAACGGCAGCAGTTCGCCGGGCTTCAACATCGCCGCCGGCAAGATCCTCATGTCCGAAATGTGGGACCCGGTGACGGAGACTTGGACGCCCATGGCCCCGAACGTACGTTACCGTGGCTACCACTCCAATGCGCTGCTTTTGCCGGATGGGCGGGTCGTGGCCACCGGCGGCGGTCATCCCAACCCGCCGGATGACCTTGCGGAAGCGAGTGCGGAAATTTATTCGCCGCCGTATCTCTTTCGCGGACCGCGTCCGACGATCACCGCCGCTCCCGACAGCGTAACGTTTGGGGAGAAGTTCATCGTGCAGACGCCGGACGCTGCGAGCATCACGAACGTCGTTTGGATTCGTCCCGGCAACACGACGCACAATTTCGACCAGAACCAGCGGATCAACCGGCTGCCCTTTGCCGTGGGCAACGGCCAGTTGATTGTCACCGCTCCGACGGACCCGAACCTCTGCCCGCCAGGTCACTACATGCTGTTCATCCTGAACTCCAACGGCGTGCCGGCGGTGGCCAAGACGGTTCGCATTGCCATGGGCATTCTCGCCGTGACTCCGTTCGGGCCGGACAACTTGGTGACGATCACCACGTATCCTGGAGCCAAATACACGTTGGAGCGTACTGATGCGTTGCCGTCCGCCAACTGGACCACGGTCGCCGCCAACTTCACCGCCACCGCCAATACAACGCTCATCACCGATGCGGGCGGGGCGACTACGGGAAGGCGTTTCTACCGCGTGCGGCAGGTGCCGTGAAGGGAGCGCCGGTCTCCCAGACGGCAGATGGTGGTCACTTCCCCCTCAAATTCCCAGATTGGACAGCGTCGTGCAGATGCGGTTGACGATATCCACCAGCGCTGGGTGCGTGGTTTTGAAATCTTCCACGGATGCGGAGAGGCCTTTCAGCGAGTGTTCCACCAGTTCGGGATTGGGCTTTTCGCGGGTCGCTTCGTGCGTGGAGACCTGCGTGAAGCCGGCGATGCTCTGGGCCGCGTCGCCATGCGTCTTGGAGAGATCGGCAACTTCGGATTTCAGCGTGCCCAGCAGGGCCAGCAACTCCGCTTTGGATTCGTCTTTTACGCCGGACTCGCCGATGCGGGTCTCGATCTTGGAGAGGGTGTCTTGAATCATGGCTCGTATGTCGTTGCTGCGGCCAGCATAACGGCCAGCCGGTGGAAACAAAGGACGGAATGGCATTTCAAAGCCAAAGGCCGGCGGTGAGGCCGGCCTTGGTGCGGGAACGGGTTGAAGCAAATGCCTACTTCATCTGCGAAAGCAGCTCTTCGTTCGTCTTGAACTTCTTCAGGGCGTTGAGGAGCGTTTCCATCGCTTCGACCGGGTTGAGGTCCACCATCATGCGGCGGAGCTTGCGGATGGCATCCAGATGCTTCACGGGGAAGAGCTTTTCCTCTTTGCGGGTGCCAGACTTCGGGATGTCGATGGCCGGATAGAGGCGGCGGTCAGAGAGCTTGCGGTCGAGGACCAGCTCCATGTTGCCGGTGCCCTTGAACTCCTGGAAGATGAGTTCATCCATGCGGCTGCCGGTGTCCACGAGCGCGGTGGCGATGATGGTGAGCGAGCCGCCCCCTTCGATCTTGCGGGCGGAAGCGAACATCTTGCGGGGAATCTCCAGCGCGCGGGCATCCACACCGCCGGTCATCGTGCGGCCGGAACCGCCGTGGACGGAGTTGTAGGCGCGGGCCACGCGGGTGAGGGAGTCCAGCAGGACGACGACGTCCTTGCCACCTTCCACCATGCGGCGGCAGCGTTCGATCATGAAGCGGCTGAGGCGCACATGGGTTTCGAGGTCCATGTCGTTCGAACTGGCCACGACCTCGGCGGTGACGCTGCGTTGGAAGTCGGTGACTTCCTCGGGGCGCTCGTCGATGAGCAGGACCATTACGAACACTTCGGGGTGGTTGGTCGTGATGGCGTTGGCCATCTGCTTCATCACCGTGGTTTTGCCGGTGCGGGGCGGGGCGACGATGATGCCGCGCGTGCCGCGGCCGATGGGCGTCACGAGGTCGATGACGCGCGTCTCCAGCACGTCAGGCGTGGTCTCGAGACGGAACTTGTCGATCGGATCAATGGACGTGAGGTTCTCGAAGCGCGACTGCCGGGTGTATTCGGCGAAGGGCAGGCCGCTGACATTGATGACCTCGCGGAGCTGGGGGCTGGAGCCCCGGTGCGGCGGCTGGAGGCGGCCTTCGACGAGGACACCCTCGCGGAGGAAGTTCTTCTTGATGCAGTCAGGCGTGACAAAGACGTCGGTGGGCTTGGGTTGGAATTTGTTTTCGCTGGAGCGCAGGAAGCCAAAGCCTTTCTCGGCGATTTCGAGGTAGCCGGAACCTATTTCCGGCGTGCGTTGCTGCTGCTGGGGCTGCTGATGCTGCTGATGCTGCTCTGGTTTGCTCATATCTGTAACGGGTGACAATCCAACCGGGAGCCGGGCAACTAATAGTTGCGTGTATGGTGGCTCCGGTGAAACCGGAATGACCTATGGGTCTGCTCTCAGGAAAACCGCGCCCGGCGCGAATGCCGAAGTTGGCGCTAGTTGGTTGCGACGGAACGAATAGATACCGCGTCACGGCATGGATGCAATGTTTATTTTATGCAAACCTCTCAGAAGGGCGCATCTCGACACTTCTCCTGAGGGACGAAATCTTCCGGAGCGCGGCTGTGTCTCGCTTGGCGCGGGATCAGCCGCAGCAACATGAGAGTGCCGAGCGGAGACGGAACCCCTCCATGCCGCCTGCCAGGCGCAGCCGCTGCGGCTGGTCTCCGCGACACAGCCGCGCTCCGGGGGCAGTGTCAGGATGCGCCCCTCTCAGAATGCATTACCGGCGGCCGTCGTACCAGATGGGGCAGGCGTCGCGGCGGCCGAGCGAGCGGCCCAAGCTGAAGACGGCCTTGAGCATGAACCGCAGGTGTTCCCACGGGGTGTAGAGGTGGGCTTTACGCCCGGACGTAACGATCGGGTGGCGCGTCAGCACGCGCAGGGGCTTGAGCTTGCGCTGGCGGGCCAGGTGGTTGAGCCGCTGGCTGAGGTCGATCTCCTCGGTGGCGTAGAGGGCCTGGTTGAACCCGCCCACGGCCCGGAAGGCCGCCGCCTCCACGAACACAAAGGAGCCGGCCGCCCAGTGGGCGCAACGGCTGATGACCGTCCAGCTGTGCAGAAAGAATCCCGCCCACCACGGCGCGTGATCGATTTGGATCGTGGAGCCACCCGCCAGATGCCGGCCGTCGCGGATGACTTCCGCCACATCGGCGAACAGCTCGCGGTTCACGTGCGAGTCGGCGTCCACGAAGATCAGCCAGTCGCCGGTGGCTCCGGCCGCGCCCGTGTTGCGGGCGCGGGCGATCTGGTTCACCGGCTCGAAGACGACTTTCGCTCCGCCCGCCCGGGCCAGGTCGCCAGTGAGGTCGGTCGAGTTATTGTCGCAGACGACCACTTCACTATCCCAGTCCAGCGCGGTGAAGGCCGCGCGCGCCGCGTGGACGGTTTGCAAGCTGGCCGCGATGAGTTTCTCCTCGTTGAAGGCGGGGAGAACGATGGAGATGCGCATGGGCGGAGACTAGCGGGAATGGGGCCGGTTGCCATCTTTGAACTTCCCCCGGCGGGTTTACGTCGTATGTTCCCCGCGCGGCTGATCCTGCCGCTCCCGATTTATGACTGATAATAATGCCGCTTCGTCGTCCGCTCCGGTCGCCCCGAAAAAGGGCGGTCTGCTGAAGAAACTTGGAATTGCCGCCGCCGCGCTGCTGGTGCTGCTCGTGGTCGCCTATTTTGTCGTCACGGGTGCCATGTTCCAGAAGGGCGTCGTGCTGCCCCGCGTCGCTAAGGCCATCGGTGCGGACCTCACGGTCGAGGATACCGAGATTAGTCCCTTCTCGAGCGTGGTGTTGCGCGGGGTGAAGCTCCAGATTCCCGGTGGAGAGCCGATCTTCACCGCCAAGGAGATCCATGCGCGCTACAACCTCATGGACATCATCCGGGGCAACATCGCCGTCGAGGATGCCACCGTCAGCGGGGCGACCATCAATGTGGTGCAGCATCCGGACGGCACTTTTAACTTCACGCCCATACTGAAGGCTACGGAATCCAAGGAACCCAAGGCGGCCAAACCCGCTGCCTCCGGTTCGCCCTCTGCGCCGCCGAAGCTGAACATCAAATCGATCTCCGTGAAGGACTCGGCGATCCGTTTCGCCAAGACGGAAAAATCCGGTGCGAGGATGATGGTGGAACTCGGGGGCGTGAACTTGACGGTCGCGAACATCCAGAACGGACAGACTGCCAAGCTCACCTTTGGCACGGACTTGAAGTTCGAGCAAACCGCCGGCGGTACCAACGCCGTGGATGCGCTCGCTGCGAAACTCGCCTCAACGATCGACTTCACCCTCAAGCCGGACCTCCTGCCTCAGGGGCTCAAAGGCGGACTGCGGCTGGACGTGGCCCAGGCGCGTGGCGGGTTCTCCGATGCCAACGGACTTGGAACCACGCTCGATCTCGATCTGACCATGACCGACATCAAGCAGTTGGCGCTCAAGGTTGCCCGTGGCCAGCAACAGCTCGCTACCATCTCGGCGAGCGGACCGTTCGACGCGATGAAGCAGGAAGGCAAACTGCGGCTGGACATCGCCGGGCTGGACAAGAACGTGCTGAACGTGGTCGGAGCCAAGTTCGGGCTCGATTTCGGCAACACCAGTATCAGCTTCGCCAACGAGATCACGCTGGCCAAGGCGGGCAAGTCCATCGCTGCGAGCGGCCAGTTCGCCGCGAACAACTTCGGCGTCACCCAACAGGGCACGACCACCCCGCCGCTCGATTTGAAACTCGCCTATCAGGTGGCCGTGGATCTGGCCGCCCAGTCCGCGACCATCAGCGCATTCACCTTCACCGGCACCCGCCAGCAGCAGCCACTCCTCTCTATCGCCGTGTCCAAGCCGCTCCCCGTCTCGTGGAACACTAATGCCGCGAACAACGTCGGTGATTCCGAACTGGCCTTGAATGTCACCGGTCTAAATCTCGCTGATTGGCGGCCTTTCCTCGGCAAGGTGGCTCCGGATGGTCGGGTGGACGTTGCGTTACAGGTTGCGGCGCAGAACATGGGCAAGAAACTGGGCGTGAACCTGACCGCAAACGTCGCTGGCCTCACCGCCTTCGCCGGGACGAACAAGTTTTCGCAGCTCGGTGCAACCGTGTCCCTGAAGACGACCGTGGACGATTTCAAGCGCGTTAATATCGAGACGCTGGACGTCAAGACGACGCAGTCCAGTCAGCCGCTCGCGAATGTGGCCGCTGCCGGCACCGTGGATGTGGACACCATGAACGCCAACCTCGGCGTCTCCCTCGCCGCCTCACTGACGCGTGCCTCGATGCTGGTGCCGGTGCCGGGCGTGAAGGTCGCCGGTGGCCAGGTTAGCTTCGCTGGTCGCGTGGTACAGCAGGTGGTCATCGCGAACAAGCAGACGAACACGACGCAGACCTTGAATGGCAAGCTGAACCTGAGTGACTTTTCCGGCGGTTATGAGAAGTATGCTTTTGACCGGCTCACGACGGCCGTGGAAGTGGACGCCGATTTTGTCAACGGCGTGCAAGCCGTCGTGCGCAAGCTCGCCATTGCTCTGACGCATGCAGGTCAGGCGGCGGGCACGGTGGACGTTGCGGCGAACTACGATTTGAAGAAGGGTGCCGGTACCGCCTCGGTGAAGGTCGCCAACCTGAACGAGAACCTGCTCCGCCCCGTGCTCGCCCCGTCGCTCGGCGACATGAAGCTGACTTCCGGCAACATCAATCTCACGCTGGATGCGAATTACAATCCCACCGCCGAGACGCTCGTGAAGGCCGACGTGCAGGTCGCGCGCCTCCAAATATCCGATCCGGCGGGCAAGGTGCCCAACGTCCCGCTCGACCTCCGCATCGTCACCGATGCCGCGATGCGGCAGCCGGCAACGAATCAGATGCTCATCACAATCAAGCAACTGGCCGGCGGAGTGAACGCGAACGGCAAGCTGGGCGGCAGTTTCGATGTCACGGGTAATTTCGACACCAAGGCAGCCGCCGGAGCCGCGACGGTGAAGCTCACGGATTTCAACGAGAGCCTGCTCGGTCCCGTGCTCGCCTCGGCGCTGGGCGACAAAAAATTGGTTTCCGTCACAATCAATGCGAACGCGAACGCCAAGTTTGCCGCCAAGGGCGAGAGTGCGTTGACCGCTGATTTGTCGGTCGCACGCTTCCTGATGACCGACCCGAAGAACACGCTGCCCACCGTGCCCATGGACTTGCGCGTGGCGGTAGATGGATCGTTCGCGCAGACGGCGACGAATCAGGCGCAAATCACGGTGCGCAAGCTCACCGGCAACATCGCCCAAGGCGCGGCTAATGGCGGCAATTTCGATGTCGTCGGCAACTTCGACACGAAGAAGGGCGGGCAGTTCACCCTCAAGCTCGCCGACTTGAACCAGAACGCCCTGAAGCCCTTTGTCGGTGCGGCGCTCGGCGACAAGCAGCTCCAAACGGTCTCCATCAACGCCAACGCCAGCGGGAAGTTTGATCTTACGGGCGATTCCACCGTGAAGGCTGATATGACGGTGGACAAGCTGGTCATCCGCGACCCGAAGGGCTCGCTGCCCGAGACCCCGCTGTTTCTCCAGGTCGTGCTCGACGGCGGCATGGCCAAGCAGGTGGTGGACGTAAAGCAGCTCATGCTCTCGCTTACTCCCACGGCGCGCGGCAAGAACCAGATCGTCGTCGCCGGCCGGGCTGACCTGTCGGACACGAATGCCTTCCAGGCCAACTTCAAGGTCAACGCGGAGTCGATCGACGTGACGACTTTCTACGACCTGTTCGACAACGCACAGAAGAAGGCCGCTGCCACGCAGCCCGCACCGGCACCGCAGCCGCCGACCACCGTCGAGCCACCAGCAATGAAGCTTCCGCTCCGCCAGACCTCGCTGGACGTGAACATCGGCAAATTCTTCCTCCGTGACATCGCGATTTCCAACATCGTCATGTCCACGAAAGTCGATGCCAACCGCGTGACTGTGAAACCGCTCTCACTGGTGATGAACGGCGCGGGCCTGGCCGCTACGGTGGACGCCAACCTCGGGGTGCCGGGCTACACCTACGACGTGGCACTGAACACCGACCGCATCCAGTTGGAGCCGATGGTGACGACCTTCGCCTCGACCGTGCCGCAGGGAGCCATCAAGGGTGAGGCGATGGCGAAGATTGCCATTCGCGGGGCGGGCGTGACCGGCCCAAGCCTGCAGAAAAACCTGCAGGGCAGCGTCAACTTCAGTGTGACGAACGGGGTGATTCAGTTGAGCCAGCTCGGCGGCGAGCCGAAAACGACGATGGGGAAGCTGATGCGCAGCCTGACCACGGGCGTGTTGAGCCTCATCAAGCCGATCATAGAAAACGTCGCCGGGATTCGGGATGCCGACCTGCTGCGTCCACCGGTTGATTACATTGCGACAGACGTGACCATTGGCAACGGCATCGCGGATCTGTCGCGCTTTGTCGTGCACAGCCCGGCGGTGATAGTGGATGCGAAAGGCCAGGTGAAGCTGGCGGCCGTCACGACCAATTCGTCGGTGTCCATCCCGGTTGAAATCTGGCTGCCGTCGGGCGCTGCCAAGCTCTTCCTAGGGGCTGACATCCCGGCTGGCTCGGCCTATGGCCGATTACCACACTTCGTAGATGTCCAGGGCACAGTTGGCAGCATTGATGTCAAAGTGGATAAGCTTAAACTGGGTGGAAGTGCGGCAGTTGGAACGGCGCTTAAACTCGGCGGTGCCGCTGGTGGCAAGGCGGGTGAAATAATCAAGGGCGCGGGCGGCGTGGTGGGCGGGCTTGGCAACCTCTTTGGCGGCTCGAAGCCCGCCACGAATGCGCCTGCCGGCACCACCAATGCTGCACCCGCGCCCAGCAACCCGCTCAACAATTTGCTGAATAACCCCTTCTTCAAAAAGAAGTAAGTTTGGGGTGCCATTGTCAGCAGAAGGCGATGTCCACCCAGCCAGCCATCAGGCCGACGAGCCAAGCCAGGATCCAGCCGATAAAAATCGCTATAAAGATGGTCATGATTCGGAGAAAGTAAGAGAATAGTTTCTTGCACCCGCCTGCAAAATCTCGGAAAACGGATGCGTGGCTAAGAATTTGCGGGGAGTCCATCGAGGGAATGCAGTTACTGTTTTGCCTTGCTGCGGCCTCGCTCCGCGAATCGGTGCTGGAGGCGTTCCCGCAGGTCGTCCCCTTCAAAGCCGGCGGAACGTACCAGCTTGATGATATCTTCAACATCCGGGCCGTCAGACCGCGTGGCTTCCGCGAGCGCGAGCAGGCGCACGGCGCGCCGGCCCGTCCGGCAATAGAGCAAAGTTGGTGCATCCGCAGTCGCCAGCACTTGCGCCAGGGAGTCTACGGCCTGATCCGGAATAGTCTCGTGGGGCACCGGAATAAAGTGGAATGCTACGCCATGGGCCCGGGCGGCTTCGGCAATCAGTGCGGAAGACGGTTGGTCGGGGGCCTCGCCGTCCGGGCGGACATCCACCAAGGTGCGAATGCGTTGGGTACGTAAAAAGCGAGGAGAACGAAGCGTGAGCTGAGAGGTAATGAAAATGTTTTGATTAACCCGGGTAAGCGGAGGCCGGTCAGCCGCCTTGAGTCGAGTTAGAAAGATATAGGACAGGACCAGGAAAAACGTTGCAACGCTGATGAAAATAAAGAGCCGGAAATTGCCCAGACGCGGGGGCTCGGGAAGAGCCGGCGGAGGCTGAGTAGCGGCGGTTGATTCCATAAGTCTACGGGCAGAACATCACTGACGAAAAGCCGCAGCGCAAGTTGGTTTCGTGGTACGCTCACTCGCGCCCACGTAAGCAGATGACACTCGCGTTAGTAGCGATGACTGGCCGGACTCAAGGCTATTTCGTTCCGATCCGGTACAGATTCTTGTCCGAGCGGATAAAGAGCGCGCCATCGGTGACGGCGTAGGAGGCGAGGGTCTTCTCACCCAGGTTGTTTTCCGCGAGTTTCTCGAAGGTCTTGCCGGGCTTGAGCACGACGCCGGTGCCAGTCTCGTTTTGGAGGTAGATCTTGCCATCGGCCAGCAGCGGGGAGGCCGAGTAGTTGCCGGGGACGCGTTCGGACCAGTGGACGGTCCCGGTCTTGGCGTCGAGGCAGCTCGCGATGCCGCCATCGGAGACGACGTAAAGTTCTTCACCGATGAGCAGGGGCGAGGGGGTGTGCGGCGCGCCTTTTTCGAGCTTCCAGGCGATGTGGGTATCGGTCACGTCGCCTTTGCCGTCGGCGCGGATGGCGTAGAGGATCGGCTTGTCATAGCCGCTGCTGAGGAAAAGGAGGCCGTGGCCAAAGACGGGCTTGGGGATGACGGAGTAACCTTCGCCGTACCGGCAGCGCCAGAGTTCCGCCCCGGTCTTGGGGTCGAGCGCGCAGACCACGCCGCTACCGGGGGTGATGAGTTGGGGCTGGCCTTTGACCGTGATGAGCGTGGGGGTGCTGAAGGAGAAGAGCCGCTTGGCCGTGGTTTCACGCTTCACCTTCCAGAGCACCTTGCCGTTGGCCTTGTCGAGCGCGATGATGGACGGATCGTCTTTACCATCAGCGCTGAAGATGAGGGCGTTGCCGACGAGGATCGGGGAGCCGCCATTGCCGTGAACGGGGGAGTATTTGAGGTCGGTCTGCTTCCAGATGATTTTGCCCGCGAGGTCGAGACAAGCAGTGCCGTAGTGGCCAAAATGGACATAGATGCGGTCGCCATCCACGATCGGCGTGGGGCTGGCCTGGCTGTTCTTGGCGTGGTGTTTGACGGGCGGGGAGACGATAATCTCGGTGTTCCAGAGTTCCTTGCCGTTGGTGGCATCATGGCTCAGGACGCGGAGCGAAAGGTCGGCCCCTGCTTCCACGGCGGTGGTGAGATAGAGGTGGCCCTTATGCAGGGCAGGGGAGGACCAGCCTTTGCCGGGGAGTTCGGTCTTCCAAGTGACGTTCTTGGTGGCGTCCCAGGTGAGCGGGAGGTTCTTGGCCGGCGAATGACCGTCGCCATCAGGGCCCCGGAACTGCGGCCAGTCAGGTGCGGCAGTGAGGGTGACGGTGGCGGCGAGCAGGGCAGGGAGGTAAAATTTCATTCGTGTCGGCGCGATTGGACTCCGGCGCGGGGCGGTCATTCAAGTGGAACCTGTGGGAAGCGATGGCAAATGAAGAAAACGGCGGTGATTGGCGCTGTAGCGGTGCTCTGTGAGCGCCGAGTTGGACGATCTGCAGGACAGTTGTGCATGCTTTGGCGACTGGGCGCGCAACTCGGCGGTCATAGACCACCGCTACACCGAGGTGACTTCTGCGTTCGCGCCGGGTCGGAGACCGGCGTTCCGATGCTCCGTGCTCGCGTCAGGTGGAAACGGGTTTTACTCTGTACCGGTGACTGTTGCCGGTGAAGCCTCCAATTTCCTGACCGCGAAACGTGCCGCGTTGCTTGCGCAGCTCGGGGCGTTCCGGCATCCGCAGGAGCGGTTGCAATGGCTGGTGGAGCAGGCGCGGTTGCGCCCGGAGCTGCCGGAGTCCCTGCGTACTGAGACGCACAAGGTGCCAGGGTGCGTGGCGAACCTGTGGCTCGTGGCCGAGCTGCGGGCTGGGCATTGTGAGTTCCGGTGCGACTCGGACTCTCAGATCGTCCGTGCGGTGGCCGGACTGCTTTGTGAGTTCTACAGCGGGGCAACGCCGGAGGAGGTGCTCGGGGTGGACCCCGTTTTTCTCGATCAGGTTGGCATCAATCAGCATCTCACGGCCAACCGTCGCAATGTGCTGTCCCGAGTTTGGGAGCGCCTCCGGACGTTTGCTGAAGCCTCCGTCACCCGGCCATGAAGTTCTACGACGCTCACAACCATCTGCAGGACGAACGTTTTGGTGGTCGACAGGCGGAACTGGTCGCAGAGAGTCGCGCGGTCGGGGTGGTGCAAATGGTCGTGAACGGCTCCTGCGAATCGGACTGGCCGCAGGTTGCGGAGCTGGCCCGGCAGTTCCCCGGGTTTGTGCGTCCGAGCTTTGGTTATCATCCGTGGTATGTCGGCGAGCGCACGGCGCGATGGCAGGAGGTGTTGCGCGGCTGGCTGGACCGCACGCCGGGTGCGGTGGTGGGCGAAATCGGTCTGGACCGTTGGAAGCCGGGGTTGCCTTACGAAGGGCAGGAGGAAGTGTTCCTTGCGCAGCTCGGAATCGCCGCCGAGCGCAATCTCGCCGCGAGCATCCATTGCCTGCAGACGTGGGGCCGGCTGCTGGAACTGCTGCGCGATCATCCCCGGCCCACTCGTGGGTTCGTGCTGCACAGTTACGGCGGTCCGGTGGAGATGGTTGTCCCGCTGGCCAAGCTTGGAGCGTATTTCAGTTTCCCTGGGTACTACATGCAGGACCGCAAGGTGCGTCAGCGCGAGACGTTCAAGAGTGTTCCCCCCGATCGGCTGCTGATCGAGACGGACGCACCGGACCAACTCTTGCCCGACACTGCGAATATGCACCTGCTGGTCGATGGACGTACGGGAAGGCCATTGAACCATCCTGCCAATCTGCCTGCCGTGTATCACTTCATGGCGGAGTTGCGCGGGATTTCGGCGGTTGAACTGGCGGCTCAAGTGGAGGGTAATTTTTTGCGTTTGTTCGGGGGGTAGTGCGACCTCTTCTTCGTTTCCTGCGATTGACTTGCCCGGGTTGCCGCCGACAATCAGCGCCGCATGAGCAACGACATCATCTTTCCTCGCAGCGCCCGCGAGACCATGGCGGGCTGGTCCTACCTGCCGCGTTTCGTGGACAAGGTCCGGCTGCACCTCGCCGGCAAGTTGTACGCGGACTACCAGGAGAACTTCGCCTACAAGGGCTTCGATTCGAAATGGCTCGCCGCTGCCGGGCTGACCCCGGAGCAGTTCTTTGCCGTGGTGAAGGACAGCCTCACTGACGGCCAGGTCTGCGATTGGGTGGTGAAAAATGTGAAGAAGTCCGCCGAGGAAAAGGCCGCCTTCAACCAGGCCGTCCTCAACTACGGCCGCGAAGGTGATCCCGCCGTAATGGCCCGCCTCAAGATGCGCAAGGAACAGTCCGGCCTGGGGCACCGCGACGACATTCAGTGCTTCGTGGATTACATTGATGCGGACGAGCAGCGGATTTAGGCTGGTGGGAGTTGCCCATGCTCCAAACAAACAGTACTGTTCTAGTCGTCGAACCACATTCATGAAAAAACTCGTCCAATCCATTGCCGTAGCCCTTGCCTTGCTCATTCCGGCCGGCGTCATCCAAGCGGGCGACCCTAAAGAGGAATTGCAGACGTTGGTCGAAAAGATTAATGCCAAGCTCAAGGCAGGCAAAAATGCCGAGAAGGATTTTGCCGATAATTTGGCCGAGTTCGACAAGCTCCTTGCAGCCCACAAGGACGAGAAGACCGAGGGAGTGGCGAGGATAGCCCTGATGAAGGCGATGTTATACCTGCAGGTGCTGGAAGACGAGGCAAAAGCGCTCCCGCTTTTGACACAATTGAAGAAGGATTTTCCGAATACCAAACCTGCTTTGGCCGCAGAAGAGGTTTTGAAACGCGCGGAGCGGGTGGCCGCAGTCAAGGAAATGGAAAGCAAACTCGTCGTCGGGGCTAAGTTTCCAGACTTTGCCGAGAAAGATCTGTCGGGAAAGCCGCTTTCCGTTGCCAACTTCAAGGGGAAGATCGTGCTAGTGGACTTTTGGGCGACCTGGTGCGGGCCATGCATGAATGAACTGCCGAATGTCATCAAAGCGTACGAGAAATATCACAGCAAAGGCTTTGAAGTCATTGGCATCAGTCTCGACGAATTCAGCGAGGTGACAAAAGCCAAGGACCAGGAGAAGCTGACCAAGTTCCTCGCCAGCAAAAAGATGACGTGGCCGCAATTTTGTGACGGGCTGGGCTGGG
>RFSE01000130.1 GCA_009924135.1 Pseudomonadota bacterium
ATAGCTTCTTCATGCAGGATCGCCGTCTTACCCCTATCGAGAGCATCCTCATAGGTCTCGCGGGCGGTGACTTTCCCCTGTGCGATTGCCGTCAGGTCTCGTCCGTCAATACTTACTTTCAGGCTCGTTAGCACAGCCTCAAACGGGGCTGGAAAAGTCAGGATCGCCTCAATAGAAGACTTCTCATCATGACAAAAAGTCCGAGAAGTTATTATTGTCGCAAAACCGCTTTCAATTGGGGTGAACCACTTCAGGAACGGCAGCCAGTCGCGCAACGGAATGTATTCGCCGAAGATGACGAGCCGCCGCTTGCGGTAGGTGGAGACGACCTTGCCCTCGCGCGAAAGCAGGAAGGCGGAGTTGTAAAAGTTATAATCTGCCGGACGCTGTGAATCGCGCGGTGCACCGGGCTTCAGTTCATAGTCATCCGCCCCGAACACCATGAGCACCTGGTGCTGGACGACGAGATTCGTCACCGCGCGGAAGTTCTCCTCGCTGAGTTCCGGCAGCGCGGCCTCGGGCCAGACCAACACGTCGGGCTTGCTGGCGAGCGCGAGTTCGGAGAGCTGCATCAGCTTGGCGAAGCGGTTGGTTTTCTCCGCCGGGTTCCAGATCATTGTCTGGGGGATGCTAGGCTGGACGAGAGCGAGCGTAAGCGGAGTTCCTCCCTGCTTGGTTGGATGGCTGGACCGGGTTGCAAACATGCCGAAAAAGAATACGCCCAGCGCCACGCTCAACGGCAGGAGGCAGACCATCGCCCATTTGTTAAAACGCTCCGGCCGGCGAAGTAACTCCACCATGTCCCCCGCCAGTGCGGCGGCAAACCACACCACCAGCAGCGATACGCCGGCCACGCCAGTGCAGGACGCGATCTGGATCAATGGCACCATTTTGTGCTGCGACACGCCCAGTGCCAGCCACGGAAAGCCCGTGAGGAAACAGCCTAGAACCGTTTCCAACGCCACCCACAACACGGCGCATTGCAAAGCCCACACGGTGCGCTGCCCGTAGTTCGGGAGCACAAACGCCCGCGTCCGCATTTCGTCCGAAGGCAGTGGGCGGCCGTGCTCCGCTGGTACGGCCTGGCGCAGCTCCGGCTGGCTCGGCGCCGACCGCCAGCACAGCCACAGCCACAGGCCCGGGTACAGGGCACAATACGCACTCAAAGCCGCCCAGCCCAAAATCGGGAAGCCCGTCACGGGGATGAACAGCAGCCAGTGCAGCGCCGCGAGGTTGAAGGCCAGCCCGCCCAGCCAGCCGAGGCGAAACGCGATTTTGGCCGGCTGACCGATCGCGCTGAAGAGCAGTAGTCCCGGCGCCACCCACGCCAGCCCCGCGATGCCCAGCTTGGGAAACGCCGCCGCCAGCAGCAGTCCCGCGAGGATCGCCGCCGCGTGACGCAGGCGGGACTCATGGCGTTGGAAGAACTCGTTCAACCCCCGCAGCTTCGCCGGAGCCAGCCGCGTGATGCAAGTTCCGGAGTGCCTGTGTCGGAGCATCGGGTCCGCCTTGACACGCGAATCACGGCAGACGAACCCCCTCGCCCTGCGAGGTACGAGCGGGGTGAGGGCCGGGGAGAGGGGTGCTTCACGATGTCAGTTGTAACGTGCCTCCTCTCCCCAGCCCTCTCCTCCACTCCATGGAGGAGATAGAGTGGCGCGCCGTTATCGGATGGTGCAGGTGTCAAGTTGCGCCCGGAGTGCCGCCTGCAATGCGGTGGTCGATTTACTGGGCCACCAACGCGCCGGATCGGAGATCGGCGCTCCGGAAAACCGCCGACGCCGCGCTTGTCACCGTCCGGTCCTTCCCTACACTCGCGCCCATGAAAGCACTTTCCTTCCTCCGGCTGGGCGCTGCCTGCGCCCTGGCCGCCGCGTCGTTCACCGCCGTTGCTGCCGAGGGCAGGAGCGGCGTTGCCCTCAAGCTCATCGTTACCAATCTCACCGCCCCCACCGTGCTCGCCGATTTCGATGGCAAGCGCACCATCGTGACCGAGCAGATCGGCCCGGTGCACCTCATGACGCCGGACGGGAAGCTCAAGCCGTTCGCCGATTTTACGAAGAAACTGAAGATTAACTTCGGCCAGTTTGATGAGCGCGGGGTGCTCGGGCTGGCGCTGCATCCGAAGTTCGCGGCGAACCACAAGTTCTACGTCTGTTACAGCGCGCCGCTACGCGCGACGGCCCCGACGAACTGGGACCACACCATCAACATTTCCGAGTTCACCGCCCAGGGTGACACCGCCGATCTGGGCACCGAGCGCATTCTGCTCCAGGTGGATCATCCGTACTTCAATCACAACGGCGGGCGCATCGCCTTCGGCCCCGATGGTTTTCTCTACATCGGTTTCGGCGACGGCGGCCATAAGAACGACATCAACAAGGACGATGCCGACAAGGCGCGCGGCCCGCACGGCAACGGCCAGGACCTCAACACGCTGCTCGCGAAAATTGTCCGCATCGATGTGGCCCACGCCTCGCCCGGCAGGAACTACGCCATCCCGCAGGACAACCCGTTCGCCAAGGGCGGCGGCCGGCCGGAGATTTACGCGTGGGGCATCCGCAATCCGTGGGGCATGACCTTCGATCGCGGCGGCCAGCGCGAGCTGTTTGAAGTCGAAGTTGGCCAGAGCCGTTGGGAAGAGGTAAACATCATCGTGAAGGGGGGCAACTACGGCTGGAACCTCCGCGAAGGCTCCGAGTGGTTCAATCCGAAGAAGGAACTCACGCCGCTGGAGAAGCCCTATTTCGACCCCGGCAACGCGAAGTTCGTGGACCCGATCCTCGCCTACGGCAACCTCGCCGGCTTCCCGACCGACGGCAAAGGCCGCAGCGTGACGGGCGGTTACGTTTATCGTGGCAAGGCCCTGCCGAAACTTGTCGGCAAGTACATCTTCGCCGACTGGTCGAAGAACATGGGCCTGCCCCAGGGCGTCCTCTTCGCGGCCAGCAAAGGCTCGGATGGCAAATGGACCCTCGCCCAGCTCGAACCCGAATCCCATCCCGGCCAGGGCATCGGGGCCTACGTCTGGGCCTTCGGTGAAGACGGCGACGGCGAACTCTACGTGCTCACCAACCAGACCGGAGCCCTCGGCAGCGGCACGGGCAAGATCTGGAAATTGGTCCCTGCCGGGAAGTAATACCTAGGTGGGGCGCGTCTGTCCTCAGCGCGCCGCTGAAGCATACGGACCCGCAAACCGGTGTGGCTAGCGCTTGTGTGCGCCCGATCAAAAATTATCACGCGCCATGAAAATCAAATGCTGGGTAATTATTATCGGGGCGATGATTGGCTTAATAAGCGGTTGCCTGTCGCTGCCCGGAGTTGCTACGAGCATCGACGTAGTATTAAAAAATAATTCCTCGACTGACCTCGATAGTGCCAGCGTTCGGTTTGGAAAATATCATTATTCGGCAGGCGTTCTTATTCGAAGAGCATCGAAGACACATATAGATTTCAATCACCCGATCACACCGGAGGCTGAAGTCCTCTGGGAATTTGGCGGGAAGAAAAGAGCTGCGAAGGTGGATTTAAAACCTATAAAAAGAACTGGGAAATACGGTGAATTGATTTTCACAATAACAGACAATGGGGCAAGTGCAGAATATAAACAGTTTGCGTTGCCATAACTCTCTGGTGATTTCCTTAATGGCGGGCACATTTTGGCCAGGGTGAGGAAGTAAGCTTGCGCACGTCGGCAGCAGTTTACCCAACCAACCTCATGGAGAGTTGAGGGCTCAAACCGGCGCGCAGGGACAGACGCGCCCTACCTAGGCGTAAGCCCCACCAGGCACCGCGCCGCGAAGAGCCTCGGACACACGGACAACACCTTGTCCACCTTCCGTAACGCGCCGAGCATCCCCGCCGGATACATCGCCGGTTTGCTGAAGCCGCCGCAGAGCACGTAGTGAAACGCGGAGAAGGCTTCGCGATGAAACACGTTCCAACCTTCCGGCCAGCCGGGCTTTTCATCGCGGAAGAACAGGCGCGTGGCGTTGCCTTGGGCTGCGTAGTAGTCGCGCGGACGCGGCAGTTCGGTGGCGTAGTTGATCGGCGCTTTGATCGCCACCGGCTCGTGATGCAGCAGGCCGTACACCGGCCAGCTCGCGAGGCTGATGTAGGGATCGAACACGATCACGCGACCGCGTGGTTGCAACGCCCGCCGGGCCTCACGGAAGAAAGCGCCCGGGGCGCGCAGGTGGTGGAAGACATCGAAGAGGATCAGGTGCGACAAACTCCCGTCTGCGAACGGCAGTTCGTAACCATCGCACACCACGTCCAGCCAGGGATTGGGGAAGAGGTCGGTGGAAATGGACTGCGGCAGCCGCGACTTCAAGTTGCCTACGCCCGAACCAATTTCGACGATGCGCCCCGGCAGCGAGGTGTCGATCTGGGCGATGATGCGTTCGTAGAAGCCCGCGTAAATCTCGCGCAACAGCGGCTTGCCCTGCCAAGCCCGCAGGTTGGCCTCGATTTCGATCTGGTGCTGTTCCAGCGCGATGCTCATCAGGCGGATTAAACCACGCCGGCCCGCCGGTGAACATGGATTTGCGCTGTCCGTCCACCGCAGGCGCAGCTCGACACTGCCCCCGAGGGACGAAAACTTCCGGAGCGTGGCTGTGTCGCGGAGACCAGCCGCAGTGGCTGCGCTTGGCAGGAGGCGTTGAGGTGTTCCGCCGCTTTCAGCACTCCGACGTTGCTGCGGCTGATCCCGCGCCGAGCGGGACACAGCCGCGCTCCGGGGCCCGTGGCTAATCGGCGGCGATGCGGAAGAAGGCGCGCGGGGTGGCCCCGGGGAGCGTGACCGTGACATTACGGTCCTGTCCGTCACCGGTGAAACTTTGCTGGGTTTGCCAGGTGGGATCGGTGAGCGCGTTTTTGAATTCAACCCGGTAATTGCGCTGCGCCGCCGTCGGGAGACGGAAGCTGAAGCTGCCGGTGCTGAAAATAATCTGCCCGAGGCTGGGAGGGGCCAACAGCATCGGCTCCATGGTCAGGTGGGCAACGCGCCACTGCGTGTTTCCTCCCACGGTGCTGAAGGTGCCTCCGATCCACAAGCTGCCATCCGGACCAAAGTCCATGGCGGTGACCTGTCCGCCCGAGGGGGTGCCGAAGCCGTTGCCCGGCCAGAAAGCGTCAACGGTGTCATTGGTAAACAGGCGCTGGAAACCGGTGCCGGCGTACAGGATGTTGCCATTCGACTGCCGGGCGAGGACGCCCCCCAAATTAACCGGCGGGAGGGTGACCGGGTCAAGCGTGCCATCGGCCCGCACGCGGGCAAAATAGTTCCGGGTTTGGAAGGTGGATCCCGAGGGGGCGGCGACGGAGAAGAAGCTGCCGGCGAGGCAGATGCCACCGTCCGGCTGCACAATCAGGCTGCTGACCCCCACGCCGCTGCCGACCGGCAGGACGTTGAAGCCAGTGTCCAGCGTGCCATCGGTGTTGAGGCGGGCGATGTTCGTGCGTCCCACGCTGCCGACCATCCCGAAGTTTCCGCCGACGAGCAGTTTCCCGTCCCCTTGAAAGGCGAGCGACGCAATCCCGAAGGGGTACGTTTGGTAGATGCTGTTGCTCAGGCTGGGCCGGAAGCTGGCTTGGAAAACGCCGTTGGAATCCAACAATGCCAGCGCCCGCTGAAGCTGGCCCGCCACGTTGGTAAATGTCCCGGCAATGGCGATGGCTCCATCGCTCGGGCGGACCGTGAAGGTCGTTACGTTGTAGTCAATGTAGCGGTTGGCATCGGGGCTGCCCGCCTGAAAGGTCTGATCCAGCGTGCCATCGGCGTTGAGTCGCAGCAGGCCGCCGTAGTGCAGCGGGGAGCCGACATTGTTGAACTGCCCGGCCACCAGGATTTTACCGTCCCCCAGGCGTTGGATTTTGTAAACCAGCCCATTGATTCCGTTCGTATGAGCAAGCCACGGCGTCACCGTGCCGTTGGTGGCCAGCTCCGCAAGATAGTTCCGGTTGGAGGTGCCCCAGGAGGTAAAGGTTCCGCCCACCAGCACGCCGCCGTTCGGGAGGGCGGCCAGGGTGGTGACGCCTCCGGAAATGGCGTTGGCCGAGACGAAGTTGGTGTCCCGCGTGCCCGGTCCGTAGGTGATGCTGACATGGGCGACCGTGCTGGTGGTCGAGCCGGATTGATTGGACAGAATGGCGGCCAGGGTGAAGTCCTGCACGCTGGTGAAGCCCAAGGTTAAATTGGAAGTGGTCTGGCCGCTGAGGACGATGTTGTTGGACAGCCACTGGACAGTGACCGGGTAAAAACTGGAGTAAGCTACCCGCTCGTTGATGATGGTGCCGCTGGTGAAGAGGTAGGTATTTACATTGGTTGGCGGCTGGAGCACCACGGGGGCATTCGTGGACTGGATGGTCACGTTGAACACTGCACTGGTAGCCATTCCCCCTACCGTGTTGGAGACCACGAAGGAGTAGGCCCCGCTGTCCGACGGTTGGAGGTTCGTCAGCGTCAGGTCGTAATAGGAATCGTAAATCTCCGGGAACACGTTCTCCGGCAGGCTGATAAAGCCTGGCACGTTGGTGCCATCCTTGCGCAGGGTGAAGTACACCGGGGGTAAACCGTAGGTGCTGGCCCGTTGGCGGAGGTTGCCACCCTGCGGCAGGACCGCGTTGGTCGGGGCGGGGTTGTTGTAGTACAGGTTGCGGTCGTAAACATTCACCACGGCCACGGAGCTGGTGGCCGAGCCGTTGAGATTGGCCGCGATGAGCCGGTAGGTGCCGCCCGCGTTGTAGTTGGTGTCCCGGACGTTGAGGGTGGCATTCGTGGCCCCGGGAATGTTGACGCTATTCTTCTGCCATCGCAGGGTGGGCGTGGGCGTGCCGGCCACGGCGGTGTTGATGGTAAACGTGCCATTCGTAAGGATGCTGATCACCGGGGGCGGCTGGGTTGTGAAGGTGGGCGTCGTCACCTGCAGGATGTTGATGGTGGCCACGGCACTGGTGACGGCCCCGACGTAGTTGGTAATGACCACCGAGTAATCGCCGGTGTTGGTGCCCGAGAAATTATAAATGGTGAGCTGCGCATTGGTGATCCCGAACGTCACCGCATTGGTCGTGAGGTCCGCGCCGTCCTTGCGCCACTGGTAGAACAGGGGCGCGGTGCCCGTTGCGGCGACGGTGATCTGGACCGTGGTGTTGGACATCACGGTTTGGTTGGTCGGCTGCGTGGTGATGACGGGCGGGGTTGAAGGGGTGACCGTTACGGTCAGGTTCGAGCTGATGGAGCCGGCGGAGTTTGAGGCCACGATCGTGTATGTTCCGGCGTCGGTTATTTTGATGGCGGTGAGCGTTAACGTGGCGTTGGTCGCATCCGGAATGGGCGCGGAATCCTTCAGCCACTGGTAGCTCAACGGAAACGAGCCGATCACCGTTGCCGTCAGGGTGGGGGAGGAACCGGAGAAGTAGTTGTATCCACCGTTCACGAACTGAAAGCTCGGCGCAAACGGGGTGGGGGCCTCGCCATCGGTGGCGCGCACATAACCGCGTTGATTGTCCGTGGCGTTGCTGCCGAAGCCCGTGTCACCCCGGAAGAGATAGTAGTTACAAGGGATCTGGTTCGCGGCACCAAAGGCCGGATAGAACGTTAAATTGTCCGTCACCGCGTCGCCGAGCAGGCCGACGAAATTGATGAAGAGGTAGTTGCCCCCGGCCTGTGGCATCCCGTTGGGCAGCCCGGCGGACCAGGTGCCGGAGCGGGCGGGCATGCCCGGTGCCGCAGGGATGGTGAACGTGCCATTCGTTGACCCGGTAGCGGTGAGCAGGACCTGGTAGCTGGTGCCCACAGCCGGATAGGCCGCCGTCCCCGCTTTATCTGTTGCGTCCACCCACAAGGTCTTGCCTCCCAAGGTCGAGGGGGACAGGGCGGTGATGAAGTATTCTGCAGCCCGGGCAGGAAGACTGGCGGTGAGCCAGAGGAGAACGGTAAGACGGACAATGTTTTTGGTCATGATTGGCAGATTACTCGCGAAGAATTCCGAACCGAAAAAATGAAAGCAGCTTCGTAAGCCTTTGGTCAAGAAGCTCCTACTAACGGACCGTGCGGTTTGATCAAACGCCCACAAAACCGTGGTGTCGGCCGGCCATTGCAACTGCAATTGCCGGTGCGCAGGCAAAATACGTTCATCTGAAGGCTGATCGCCGGGCGTTTGCTGGACCTCGGAATCTGGTGCCAAGCGAGGGAAGCCGGGCTCTTTACAGAGTGGCTGAGGTTCCTTCACCCACCGGCAAATGTTTCGCCTGTCGCTTCGGGGCCGTGGCCCGCGCGGGCTTCGCGGCCGGACGCGGGGCGGCGGGCAAATGCGGCTGCAAACACGCGGGTCGCTCACGTCGCCCGGCCCGCTCGAAGTCCGCGATGATGGACGCGGCAACCGCAGGCGCGGCCAAGCCGGCGACCGTGGTGAGATAGACGAACAACGCTTCTGCCAACGCATCAAGCGCGATGCCGTGGCGCTTGCCCACGCGGGCGTAGAGCCAATCGCTGAAGGCGAGGAAACGTTCGAAGGCAGAGTCGAGAGTCGAGGGTCGAGGGTCGAGGGCTGAAGCGCTGGCGCTCGACTCTCGACCCTCGACTCTCGACCCACTGCTCCATAGCAACGGCGTGGTCGCCCGGAAATTACCCGAGTTCGCCACCAGGTCCCAATATCTGGCGAAGCGGCGGAGCCGTTGCATGGTGGGGAAGTCCAGGTCGCGGTTGCAGAGCAGCTCGTAGGGCGGCTGCGGGCTGTAACGCAGTGCGTACTCGGCATCGTGGCGGATGATGGGCGTGCCCCGGAGACGCTTGAGGATGCCCACCTGGATTTCCTGCGGTCCCATGGCCACGAGCCGGTCGAAGCCCGCCGCGAAGCTCGCGAGGTTTTCCCCCGGCAGGCCCACGATCAAATCCGCGTGGACATGCACGCCCGTTTGCGTCCGCAGCCAGGTCAGGTTTTCGGCCAGCCGCGCGTGATCCTGCCGCCGGGAAATGTTCCGCGAGGTCAGTTCATCGAAGGTCTGAATCCCCACTTCAAACTGCAATGACCCCGGCGGAAACTGGGCGATCACTTCGCGGAGCTGTTCGGGCAACCGGTCCGGCACCATCTCGAAGTGGACGAACAAGCCGGGCCGCATCCGGGCGAGGAAGAATTGCAGGATGGCGCGGCTGACATGCAGGTTCAGGTTGAACGTCCGATCCACAAACTTGAACTGCGTGGCCCCGCGCGCCAGCAGGCGGTCCATCGCGGCCAGAAACGGTTCCAGCGGAAACTGCCGCACCGGGATGTCGAGCGATGACAGGCAGAACTCGCAGGTAAACGGGCAGCCACGCGAGGCCTCGACGTACACGACCCGGTGCGCGAGGTCGTCCGGTGTGTAGAGGTCGTAAGGTAATGCCACGTCCTCCAGCTTGGGCAGTTCGGCGGGGATGATCTTGGGCAACGGGGTCAATTGAGAACGGCTACCAGATGAAATACGGCTGCTTTCTCCCTCGCCCCGGCCCTCTCCCGCTGGGAGAGGGGGAAAGGCAGTCCGCGCCGGAGCTGAAGTTACGGTTGCGGTCTTCGGACCATTTGCCGTGAACTGTTCGACACCGTGATTGGCTGTTCCCTCTCCCAGCGGGAGAGGGTCAGGGTGAGGGAGAAGGCTGCTTGCGGCGATATTGGTCCGAGGGTTCAGCAGACATCGGCAAACCTCCGCAAACTTCAAATCGCCCTCCCCGGTGATGACATGGTCGGCGAGGCGCACAATTTCCTGGTCTTCCCATTCGTAGCTGACTTCCGGGCCGCCGAGGATCACGAGGACCTTGGGCGCGAGTCGCTTGAGCAGCCCTACCACCTCGGTGGTCTCCCGCACGTTCCAAATGTAAACACCCAGTCCCACGATACGGGGTTTCCGTGCGAGGAGTGCTTCCACGATGTCCAGCGGGCGCTGTTGAATCTCAAACTCCAGCAGGGCGGCGCGCGGCTGGAGGCCACCGAGGTTGGCGTAGAGGTAGCGCAGCCCAAACGCGCAGTGGATGAACTTCGCGTTGAGCGTGGCCAGCAGGATGTCGGACGATGGTATCACGGGCCGGGCGGCAAATGCGCCGATACCGCCACCCTAGGTGAGGCGGCCCGTTGTTTTCGAGCTAATCCGACAAGCTGATACTGGCCGCTTAATACATCGGTGGCTCCGGGTGCAGCTCTGCGTGGACCGTGCGGAGGAGCTGTTCCACCGGGTAGGGCTTGTGCAGGATGTGCTTCACTCCCAAGGCCTTCACTTCTTCCGTGCGGTCTTTCTGGCCGGGCAGGCCCAATGCGCCGCTGGAGGCGATGATCTTGACCTCGGGGGCCATGCGCCGCAGGGCGTGGATGAGCTGCACGCCATCCATGAACGGCATCAGAATGTCGGTGATGACGAGTTTGACCTCGCCCAGATGCTGGCTCAATTCCGTGAGGGCTACGGTGCCATCGCGGGCGGTGAGCACCCGGTAGCCGTGCTGCTCCAGCATCGAGCGCGTGATTTGCACGATGCCGGGCTCGTCATCCACCACGAGGACCATTTCGCCCTGTCCCAGTGGAACCGGTTCGGGACGGACGGCGGGCTCGGCCAGGGCGGCCTGGGGATTGGCGGGCAGATAGACCTCGAAAGCGGTGCCTTCACCCAACTTGCTGTCCACGGTCACCAGGCCACCGTGGCTGCGCACGATGCCCAGCACGGTGGAGAGGCCCAGCCCGGTGCCTTTACCCAGTTCTTTCGTGGTGAAAAACGGCTCGAAGATGCGCTCCATGACTGCGGGCTTGATCCCTGTGCCCGAGTCCTGCACTCGAATCACCACGTGCGGGCCGGGCTTCGCGCCGGGGTGGCGCTGGACTTGGAGCGCATCCACCTCGGCATTGCGCGCGCTGTAGGCCAGCACGCCGCCGTCGGGCATGGCGTCCCGGGCGTTGACGCTCAGGTTGAGCAGGACCTGGTGAATCTGGGTCGGATCGCCGATCACGGGCCAGAGATCGGTCGGCACATCCACGCGGAACTGGATGTTGCGCGGGAAGGTTTCGCGGGCCATGCGGACCATTTCCTTGATGATGTGCTTGGGCTGGAGCGGGATGCGTTCACCTTCGATGCCGCGTGCAAAGGTGAGCACCTGTTTGACGATACCCGCACCACGCTTGGCACTTTCCACGATGCCCTCCAACTGGTGGGCCGTTCGCTCATTGTCCGCCTGCAGCTTCAGCAAGTCGGCCCCCATGAGGATCGGGGCCAGTACGTTGTTCAGATCGTGGGCAATGCCGCCGGCGAGCAGGCCGATGCCTTCCATGCGCTGGGCGCGCAGGAACTGCTGCTCCAGCGATTTGCGCTCGGTGATGTCCTGCTTGATGGCGATGAAGTGCGTGATGTTCCCGGTGCTGTCACGCACGGGCGAGATGGTCATCTCTTCATCGTAGAGCGTGCCGTCCTTGCGGCGGTTGTGCATTTCGCCGTGCCAGACGTGGCCGCCAAGGACGGTCTTCCACATGCCTTCATAGAACTCCCGTGGGTGCTGGCCGGACTTGAGCAGGCGCGGATTCTGCCCGACGGCTTCGCCGAACGTGTAACCGGTGCTTTTGGTGAAGGCGGCGTTGACCCAGGAGATGGTGCCTTTGAGGTCGGTGATGACGATGGCATTGGCGGCGGCGTCCAGCGCGGCACTTTGGAGGCGCAATTGCATGGCCGAACGCTTTTGCTCGCCGATCTCGGTCATCAACAGCAGCAGGTGCCAGACTTCACCGCGCTGAAATGGGACGAACTGCATGGCCAGCCAGACCTCCTTGCCGAAGGTGGTGGTGAAGTGCGCCTCCAGCCGCTCCGACTGGTGCAGATCGAGCACGCGTTCGGCCACCAATAGCATACCCGCCTCCCGCCAGGCTGGGTTGGTGTGAAAATTCTGCGCGAGCAACTGATCCACAGTGGCCCCCACCATCTTTGCCGCCGCCTCATTGGCGGTTTGAGCCTGCCCGGTTGCGTCGTAGGAAATGATGCCGACGGGCGAAGCGTCCAGCAGTGTTCCCAGATAAGCCAGGGCATCGCGGACCTGCGCCGCTGCTTTCCGGTGTTCCGTCACGTCCAGGCAATGCCCGATGTAGCCAAGAAACGTCCCTTCATCATCAAAACGGGGGGAGCCATCATCCTGTATCCAACGGTACTCGCCATCGTGACGGCGCAGCCGGTAGTCCATGCTGAAGCGTTCGCGCCGGTCGAAGGCGGTGGAGTAGGTTTCGAAGCAGCGGGCCACATCCTCGGGATGCACCCCTTCCACCCACCCGTCACCCAGTTCCTGGCTCAGGGTGCGGCCCGTGAATTTCAGCCACGCCTGGTTGAACGAGTCGCACTTTTTGTCGAGGCCGGAAGTCCAGATCAACGCCTGGCCGGAATCAATCAGCGTGCGGTAGCGCAGCTCGCTGTCCCGGAGCAATTTCTCGGCCTGGCGGCGCTCCGTGATGTTCCGGCTGATACCGATGAGGCCCAAGGTTTCACCGGCGAGGCCGTAGTAGGGAGTCTTGAGAGTTTCAAACTGTCCGCCACCCCCGTTCTTGAAGGGTATCCATTCCTCAGTGACCTGAGTTTTGCCCGATGCCAGGGTTTCCCGGTCCTTGACCTGGAAGGCTTGAGCGGCTTCGCTTGGGGCAAAATCCAAGTCGGACTTCCCGATCAGTTCCTGCTCCTTCATGCCGGAATACGCTTCAAAAGCCCGGTTGCAGCCAAGGTAAAGCGAGTTTTGGTCTTTGAAGAAAATAAGGTCCGGGATGGAATCCAGCAGCGCCCGCAGCAGGGCGCGGTCCTTGGCCAGCCGTTCCTGACTCTCACGCAACGCTTCCTCCGCCTGCTTGCGCTCGGTGACGTCCCGGCCGACCGACTGAGTTTCCACCAGGGTCCCCGCCGCATCAAACAGGCCGCGGTTGGCGAACTGCACCCAGCGCACCGATCCAGCGGCATCGGTCACCCGGTTTTCGATGATCACCTCCGGCTTGGCCGGGGTAAGGGTGGCCAGTTTGGCTTGGATGAATGAGAGGTCCTCGGCCACGGCGTCAGGATGCCATTTGGCCCCGACAAGTTCCAAACTCGTCTTGCCGAAGAAGCGGCAGTAGGCCTCGTTGACGAAGGTAAATGTTCCATCGGGCTTGAAACGGCAAATGATATCTGTCTGGTCCGCCAGCACGGTGCGCAGCAACTCTTCGTTCTGCTGGAGTGCCGCCTGGGCGGTCGCCAGGGCGGCTCGTTGTCGCAAGGCCAGGAGACCAAAGGCCAGATCGTCCGCCACCTCTGTCAACAAGGCCACTTCTTCGTCATCGAACCGGTTGGGCTCGCTGGAATACAACGTGAACGTCCCCATCACTGAGCCCCCCGCTTGCAAGGGGACGGCAATGGAGGAGCGTATTCCGATGCGGTCAGCCCGTTCGCGCCAGGGTGTCATCCCATCCTCCGTGCGGATATCGTGGCATACCACCGGCTTCTTCGACCGGATGCATGTCCCCGATGGACCCCGGCCTTCCGGTGAGTCATCACAACGAACCTGAATGTCAGTCAGATACCCCACCGCCGGACCGGCTTGCGCTGCCACCCGCACCACCGGATCAGGTGGCGTCACCAAGCCCACCCAGACGAGTTGATGACCAGTCGGGCCGATCAGGGCATCACAAAAACCCTGCATCAGGCTGGCTTCGTCCTTGGCACGCACCAGCACGGAGTTGGCCGCGCTGATGGCGGTGAGGGTGCGGTTGAGCCGGCGTACGTGCCGGTCATTGCGCACCACCACGGTCATGTCATTGGTCACGGCCAGCACCTCGCGCACGGAGCCGTCCGGGTTGAGCAACGGGGTGAACTGGTAGGCCACATGCCGATGACCGGAGGGCAGGGAGATGTCCACCACTTCAGTCTGGGGCTGACGGGTCTCGATCGCCCGGTTCAGGAGCGGCAGATAGGCGTTGACCAGTTCCAGCGGGAACACCTCTTCGTCGCGCCGGCCCAGCACTTCATCCAAGGGCTTGAGGGCTTCCAACAAGCCCCGGGCATTCAGGAAGCGGAAGCGCCGGTCGGCATCGTAAATCGCAAAGGTGAACGGGAGCTGGCTCACCGCGGTGCTGAACCGTTCGTGGGTATCAGCCAGATCGTTTTGCACCTTGGCCTGGCGGGCCAGCGCCCGCCGGAGCAGCACGTAGATCAAACCGGTGGACACGATGACAAACAGGAGATCGTTGACGATGGTCGCCAATACTTCGTTTGCGGGGGAGGGAAAGCGCAGTGACAAGGCGATGTCAGACAGAGTGACCCACGCCCCGGCAACCACCGCGTAGATCCACGCGACGTGAACCGGTACCTGCTCGATGCGAGCGTTGAGAACTGGCTTCATAAACAATGGCATTCGCGAATGCGGAGAGCCTACCCCGGCCGGTTATCCGGGACAAACCATTGGTGGGTTAAAGCACCCCCTGACTTGCAGGAATCAGCCTGACAACCGTCAGTTGCCCGAACACACACTTGACGGGCTGTTGTTCGGAACCGAGAGTCACGGCCACCGTGCGCCCCAAAGGGACGCACGCAAACCTGTAATGACCGACATACGTCCGCCTCTCGACATCGCCGCCCTGCTCAAGCAGCACGCCGGGCGCAACTACGAACTGCACGCCGCCCACGTCAACCCGGCCAACGTCAAAACCCTGCGCACCATCGGCTTTGACCGTTGCTACGTGCGCGCTGAGGGCCCTTACCTCTGGGACGTCGAGGGCACGAAGTATCTCGACCTGCTCTCCGGCTACGGCGTGTTCAGCCTGGGCCGCAACCACCCGGACGTGCGCAAGGTGCTGGCGGACTTCCTCAACGCCGAATACCCGAGCCTCGTGAAGATGGAGGCTCCGCTGCTCTCCGGCCTGCTCGCCGAGGAACTCAAGAAGCGGATGCCCAACCAGCTCGACATGGTGTTCTTCACGAACTCCGGCACCGAAGGCGTCGAGACCGCGATCAAGTACGCCAAGTGCGCCACCGGGAAGCCGGTCATCCTCCATTGCCAGAAGGCGTTCCACGGCCTGACCTACGGGGCGCTTTCGCTCAACGGGGACGAGAGTTTCCGCGAGGGTTTCGGCCCGTTCATGCCGGACTGCGTGAAGATTCCGTTCAACGACCTCGAAGCCCTGGAGAAGGAACTCCGCAAGGGCAACGTCGCCGGTTTTGTCGTCGAACCCGTGCAGGGCAAAGGCGTGAACCTGCCGTCGCCCGGTTATCTCCGCGACGCCGCGGCGCTCTGCCGCAAGCACGGCGCGCTGTTCATTGACGACGAGGTTCAGGCTGGCATGGGCCGGACCGGGAAGTTCCTGGCCATCGAACACGACGGCGATGTGGATCCGGATATCGTGGTGTTGTCGAAGGCTTTGTCCGGCGGCTTCGTGCCCGTGGGCGCGGTCCTGTGCAAGAAGTGGATTCACGACAAGGTTTTCTCCAGCATGTCCCGCTCCGTGGTGCACTCGGCCACGTTCAGCCAGGGCAACTTCGCGATGGCCGCCGGCCTCGCGGCGCTGGATGTGATTGACCGTTACGGGTTGATCAAGAACGCCGAAGTCATGGGCAACCGCATCGGCGAAGCGGTGAAGGCCATGATCCCGCGCTACGAATTCCTCAAGGAAGTGCGCTGGCGGGGCCTGATGATGGGCATCGAGTTCGGCTCGCCCAAGTCCCTCACGCTCAAGGCTGCGTGGACGATGATCCACGGCATGGACAAGAGCCTCTTCCCGCAGGTGGCGATCATGCCTTTGCTGGACAAACACCACATCATCACGCAGGTGGCCGGGCATCAGGTGGACGTGGTGAAGCTGCTGCCGCCGCTGGTCATCACCGAGGACGACGCGCAGTGGTTCCTGAAGAGCTTTGAGGACGTGCTCGCGCAGATGCACAAGTTCCCCGGACCGGCCTGGGATGTGCTCTCCGACATCGGCCGCATGGTGGTGACCAACCGCGCCCGCTGAACCCGGTTGGAGCTGGGAAGTTTTGCACCGCAGAGGCGGGAAAAACGCAGAGAACTGCCGACGGGAGCCCTGGTTTAGGAGGGAATCACCTCTGCGCCTTTCCCGCCTCTGCGGTGCTTCCGTTCCCCCTCACGTCCGCTTCGGCAGGTCGGGATCGAGGAAGCCCAGGGCGTGCGGGGGCTTGATGACGCGCACGCCCGCAGCCTTCTGCTTCTCGGCGATTTCCTCGTGAAACGCTTTCATCTTCGTCCAGTGCATGGTGGGGCGGAAGTGATGCTCGGCGTGGTAGCCGTTGTTGAACCAGGTGAGGTTGTACAGCCAGTTGTAGCTGCTCACGCCCCACGCGATGGGCACGTCCGGGTTGCTGCCGTAATGCCGGTAGTAACCGTTTAAGTAAGATAGGCAGTGGCCGAAGTAGAAGAACGGGAGGAAGTAGAGCATGAACTTCCAGTTGAGCACGAAGCCCGTGATGTAGAAGGCCACGAGACAGACGATCTCAAAGACACCCCAGCGCGCTTCGTCCGTGCTGCGGCGCTTGATCTCCTGGTAAATGACCTTCGGGTCGTCGCGGAAGAACGAGAGGAAAGTGTAGCTCCAAGGGTTTTCGGGCTGGCCGTTTTTGCCGTGACGGTAAATTGAAAGCCAGTCCACGGTCTCACCCTTCTCGTCCTGGCGGTCGCTGTTGCCCACGTGATGGCGCTTGTGGACATACTCGTAAAACGTCTGTGAGAAACCGCACGCGAGCGATTCCACGAGGCTGAAGGCCCGGTTCAGGAAGTGCGACCGGAAGTAGGGGTTGTGGAGGAAGTTGTGCGAGATCCCGTTGATGTTCCACGAAATGCTCACCGAATAGACGAAGCCCAGCAACGCCAGCGCCCACCATGGCAGTTGCGGAAACAGCACGAACACTGCCCCCGAGGGACGAAATCTTCCGGAGCGCGGCTGTGTCGCGGAGACCAGCCGCAGCGGCTGCGCCTGGCAGGAGGCGGTTGATGCGTTCCACC
>RFSE01000014.1 GCA_009924135.1 Pseudomonadota bacterium
GGGGCTCCCTCTCCCAGCGGGAGAGGGCCGGGGTGAGGGAGAACGGCTGCGCAAGTAACAACTCGCTGCATCTTACCAAACTATTCCCGTAGTTGGTATTATACCAAGCTCCGAGGCGAGTCGGCAAGATGCGGGGATGGCTCGTGCCTTCCCCCCTTACCAAGAACCTGTGCCGACGACTTGCAGTCGCCGACCATGGGCTACCGCAGGACGAACCGGCTTGGAGCCACCCACCCGCAACGCGGCGACTGCAAGTCGTCGGCACGGGTTCTTGACCCCGCTGCGCGGTTTTCGGACCGTGGTAGCTCCGCATGAACCGGCCGGTTGGCTTGGTACGGCAGGCGTCCTCGCCTGCGGTCATGGTAGGGCGGCGGCAGACGTGGGCGTCCGCGCTGCCGCGCGTGATCAACCGGCCGAGTTGGCCTCACTATTTCGGCGGTGCCGGGGTGGGTGTCGGGACGGGACGGACATCGATGAGCGGCTTGCCTTTCGGTGCGGCTCCGGGCGGAAGCACGGCCTTGGGAGCCGGCGCGGGTACGCCAGTCGGAGGCGCCGGCGCGACCGGAGCCGTCACGGTGTTGGTCGGCGGCGGCGCATGGGGACGCGGCACGGGCGGAAATGCGAGGTAGGATTTGTTGCCGATCAGATCCATCGGCGCCGTGAAATTCGGCCCCCCGGCGGCCACCGGCCCCATGCTGCGCCCCAACTGACCCGGGCCAACCCAGAAGGAGTAGAGGCTCGCGTTCTTTACATGGAAACGCAGCTTCACCGGCCGGCCATACAGGCCCGCCTTCTGGAGATCCTGGATGCCATTCTGCCAGCTCACGCCCATTAACGTCTGATCGCCGTTCGACGGGTGGGAGTTCTCCTTGGAGAACGCCTGGAACGGCTCCTTCTTCCCGTCGTTGGAGCTGACAATGATCGGGCGCCCATCAGGATGCAGCACCTCGATGCGGACTTCGCCGTCGGGTGCGTTCGTCTTCATGTTGATGAACATGAAACGGGAGTTGAACTTCACCGGCCGCGTGGTCAGCACGCCGCCTTCCGGGCCGGCGTCCATCGAGCAGAAGCCATCCCGGCGCAGGAAGGCCAGACCCGTCGCGCCTCCGGCGTCGCGCTTGGCTCCCGCCCCCGCGCGTCCGCTGAAGTAGAAGTAAAGATTGCGGCCCACGACCTGGAACCCGCCCGCGACGGACTGCACGTTGCCCCAGTTCCAGTCACCCTGCTGCTCCGACACATCCAGAAACGGCCGGCGATCCGGCCGGTCCCAATGGTAGCCATCGCGGCTGAAGCCCAGCCAGATGGAGTTGGGTTTGGGCCGCCCGGCGGGAATGTTCTTGTCGCCCCGCCAGACCGTGAACAGGCCGACCATCAGGCTTTCGTAAGCAACCGCATCCAGGTTGTAGAGCTGGGGTTCCACCTTCAGATCGTCGCGCATCGGGTCGAGGCGGTCGGAGCCAACCCACATCTGGGGTTCGGCGGGGTCCTTCCAATACGGTCCGGCCAGCAGATCCTTGACCTCCCAGTAACGGCGGGCGCGGGCCCCCTCCCAGCCATGGCGGAGACTGTAAACCCAGACATGCCGGAAGGGATTCCAGAACACCGTGCTGCGGTCGCCCACGGAGGCGGTGCGCAAGGCGCGCGGTCCCCAGTGGATGCCGTCGTCGGAGAAATGCAGGGACAAACCCCACTTTTTATCCTCCCCATGGGAGCGCCACATCTTGTAACGGCGTTTCGGGTCGGAATCGTAGGGATCGAGCCAAACCGTCGCGGAATCGCGCGGGTCCGGCTGCACGATGTTGCTGCCGGGCACGACGCCGAAATCAGGTTTTTCCCAGTTGAGGCCGTTGGTGGAGACGGCCAGCGCCGTGCCCTTCCCGTAGCCGGCCATGTAGTAACAGGCGAATACCGGCTGCATCTTGAAGAGTTCGCGGGGGAACGCGTCCTCGATCAGCCAGCGGTTGAGCCGTTTGAGCTTATCCCCCTGCGGCTGCTGGGCCATCAGGACCATGGCGCGATCGGAAAGCTGCACGCCGTTGTACCGCGCCGGCTCATGCAGCAGCGGTCCGGCCATCAGCCGGTTGAACTCGGCCGCCAGCAGCTTCTGCATCGCTTCGATGGCCGGCATGTCCTTGCCCTTGAAGTCCTTGATGGCGGCCTTGGCCTCGGCGGACAGGCTTTCGCCGAAGAAGTTGCCCAGCAGGTTGGTGCCGGGCTTGAGCCGTTCGAGGAGGCTGAAGACATCCATCACTTCCTCGGGTCGGAAGGCCGGCGGAGAAATCCAGTTCATTGGATCAAGCCAGACGCCGTCGCTGAACGGCATGGCCATGGGGCCGCCGGTTTTCTCCCACTCCTGATCCGGTTTGAGCACCGGGTTGTTCGAGTAAAGCGTCGCCGAGTGCCAGACCCGCTTGAGCGAGGTGCTGTCGATGAGGAAGTCGTCCACAAACAACTGGCGGCCCGCCGTGATGTCAATGACCGGCGGCGGATTGCTCAGATAAGGCACGGCCATGGGCTCGCCGGCCTTGAACTCGTCCTTCGGCGGCCAGACCTGGGGCAGGACGATGCCGTTGTAGAGCGTCTCACCCGTCGGCGCGGCCAGGACCGGAGGGACCGGGGCCGGGGCGTTCTGGGCCGTCAGCAACGGCGGCATGGCGGGATTGGCGGAAGCCGAAGCCGCCGTGCGATTGGTCAGTTGGAAGATGGTGTTCGACTGGCCCGGCGTCAGCGGCGAGGTGGTCGGCGGGTTGTTCAGTGCCGCGAGTACCGAGGGCTTGGCCGGCTCCGGGTTGGCCGGCCCGACCGCGTGGCCGCTCTTCGAGGAAAGGCCGCCATTGCCCACGGCCCAGCCGAAAATTCCGCCCGCCAGCACCGCCAATCCGAGCCAGTGCCATGGAATCCCCCGGGCGGCAGGCAGCGAAGCGGGCACGGGCGACGCCGGGGGCGGCGCGGCGGAAGCCGGCGCGGGCGTCACGGGTTGCGACTGCGGACGATTTTTCTTTTTCGACATACGACGATTAAGCCAAAGCTGTTGGGCGAAGCCATCCGTTTTTCTACTGAGCCCCCTGGACCGTCAGACAGGCAGACTAATCACTGCGCACGGTGTCACCGACCCGGACCTCGCCCTGCGCCAGATCGGCGGCGAAGTTCGCACCCCGCGACTGGTTGGACACGATCACCACGCCGACCTTCTGCCCATCACGATAGACGTTGAGCGACTGGTCGGCCGCCGGCACGCGACCGAGCGTGCCCTCAACCACGATGTACTTCAGCGGGCCGTTGACGAGCACGACGCGACCGGAGAAGGCCGTGACTGGCTCGATGACGGGCGGGGCATTGGGCGCGTTCTTCGCCGGCTTGGAGGAAGCGGGCTTGGTTTTGGCCGGTGGCGGGGTGCTGGCATCCTTCGCCCCTTTGGGATTGGTGCAGCCCAGGCCGCCCACCAGCAGGGCGGAAATTAGCAGTGTGACGGACCATTGCATGAGGGCGCATTAGCGCACGTCTTCCCGTGTGGTCAACTGGTAAATCACGCGCCGGACGGTTTCAGGAAAAGAAATTCTCGCCCCGCGCCGGTCCGCTGCTACTTTGCGCCATGCCCGCGCCGCATGAAGCGGCAGTGCGCAAACCCAGAACTTATGGAAACCGCTGTTGCTCCGACCGCCGTGGATGGAAAAATCCTCGAACTCTGCCAGGCTCTCCTTGACCGGCCTGATTTCCCCGACCTGCGCCGCCGCATCGACGCCTTCATGGTGGATGAGAAGGTGAAATACGAGTACCAGATGCTCAACGACTCCGGCGCCATGCTCCAGCAGAAGCAGCAGCAAGGCATGCAGATCAGCGAAGAGGAGATCGGCCGCTTCGAGGCCCTGCGCGACAGCTTCCTGAAGAACCCCGTCGCCACCGAGTTTCTCGATGCACAGCAGGAGATGTCCCGGATTCAGGACAGCATCATGAAGCACATCCAGAAGACCGTGGAACTGGGCCGCGTGCCCACCGTCGAGGACATGAACGACGGCGGTTGCTGCAACAACCACGGCTGCGGGTGCGAGTAAGGCACCGGCGGACGGTTACGCACGCCACTTCAGCTCCACCGGCTTCCCATGGGCCGGATGCTGCTCGTTGTGCGCGTGCAGTTCCAGCGTCGTGCCGCTGGCCGTAAGCTGGCAATCCACCCAACCAGTGGGCTGGTCCTTCGCAAACGGGTAGGCCACGGCGGGCAGGTTCACGAGGTGCAGGCCGTCGCGTTCCTTCAAGTCCCACTTGTGGGAGTGGCCGAAGAACAGCGCCTTCACATGCCGGCGGGGCAGCAGCACCTCAAACAGTTCCGCCGTGTCCTGAAGCGTGCCGTTGGGCTTGGTGGGGTCCAGATGCGGGTTGTGATGCACCATGACCAGCGCCGGCCGGTCGCGGCGCTCATCCAGTGATTTCGCCAGCCAGTCGCGCTGGCTTTGCTCCAGGCGGCCCGGGGACTTGTCCACCACGTCGAGCGAGTCGAGGAGGAACCAGTTCGCCAGCGACGATTTCACCACGGAAACGTGTTTGCCCTGCACCGGACGCGCGCCCTCGGCGGCCACTTTCAACGCCTGCCAGAAGTTGGCGCGGTCGTCGTGATTGCCCAGCGTCAAATGCAGCGGCAGGCCGGCTTCGACAAGCGGTTTAATGAGGCCGGTGAAGGTGGCGTATTCCTCCGGCAGACCGGCCTTGAGCGCGCAGTCGCCATTGATGAACACGCCGGCCAGTGATGATTTAACCCCGAGCACCGCCTGCACGGAGGCGCGCAAGTGATCGGCCATGTTGGTCTCGCGCGCCAGGGTCTCCGGTTTCGGGCCGATATGCGTGTCCGAGAGCAGGGCCCAGCGGGAGGTTTCGGCGGCGAAGAGCGGGCGCGTGGCGAGGAGCCCGGTGCCGGCAAGCAGGGTGCGCCGGAGGAAGGCACGACGATGGAGGAGATGCAGAGGCATATGACAAAGTGGTGTTGGTCGGCTGGGTGCGAACCTGTGAGGTTGGCCCCGGCGATGCAAGCGCATTTACCTTCGGATGCATCTTGGGGCACTGCCCCCGGAGCGCGGCTGTGTCCCGCTCGGCGCGGGATCAGCCGCAGCAACATGAGAGTGCCGAGCGGGTCGGAAACCCTCCACGCCTACTGCCAGACGCAGCCGCTGCGGCTGGTCTCCGCGACACAGCCACGCTCCACTTCGGATCAGAAGGTTGCAGGTTCAAATCCTGCCCGGCGCACCAATAAACACGGAGGGGGTTAATCCGTAATAGCCCAACAATGACTTATCCTCGCAACGGAACAAAGTGCGCTATCCGGCACCAAATTAGGCGTTGGATGGGAAAAATCCAGGGTCCTGTCGCTTGATCACTCTTTGCCCTTGGCCGAACGCAGGTCTTTGCGGCACTTGGGATCAGCGGGCACGGCCGGACCGGTTTCCTCGACGGGCTGGTTGAAGAGGTAACGCCACACGTCTTCGTGGATGAACTTGCCGCCGGCGTCCTTCACGGCTGCGCCGCCGGGCACCACGGAACTGTGCGCCCGTTTCGCGTCGTTCTTCACATTGGCATCGGTGATCAGGCGGCGCGTATTGCCGTAGGGCGGCTTCGCCTGATCCACGTTCACGATGGGACCGAACTGGTGCAGGCCAAGCAGTTCCCACGAGCGGCAGTAGTGGTCACCGGACCAGCCGCCATCGAGCACGTGGCTGAAGCCGAAGTAACGGTTCGCGGGCGTGGCGGAGGGCAGCCCTTGCCAGATTTCAAACTGATCGCGCGGCCCGCAGAACATCACCACCCGGTCCACCTTCACCTGCTTCGCAAAACGCGCCGCCGTGGTCGAGCCATGCGAGCTGCCGGTGATGATGACGCGCTCCCAGCGCAGGCCGGCTTTGTCGTCAGTGAGGAAGTAGTCCCAGCGGCCCGCCGGGTTTTCCTTCGCCAGCCATTTCACGAACTGGAACGCGCGCTCCATCATGCCGTCGGGCTTGGGGATGCTGACCATGGGGCTGACATCCTCGCCCGTCGCGGCTTCAAGGCGGATCTTGCCGAGGAACTGGCCATCGTCGCCGGGCGAATTAGTCCCAAACTTGCCGAACCAGCCGTTGGCGTAATGCACACGAATGGCGTGCAGCCCGTAGCTGTTCACGCGCTCGAACAGCGGGGCGCTGTGGCCCATCAGCCAGATGACGAGCTTGCCCTGCGGCTTCACGCGGGTGTCCACGGATGCGTGCTGGGTGTCCTGCGGCTTGCCGTCCTTCTCGAAGACGAACTCGATCTCGGGGTGCGGCTTGGCACGCGGATCAATCAGGCTGGCCCGCCCCGTCAGCTCGTAACGCTTCGGCGCCGGGTCGTTGAAGGTCAACGGCGCGTCCGCCGCGACGGACTGGGCGCGAAGCAACGCAAGGAGTGCACAGCAAAATACCAGCGAACGAACAGAGTTCATGGGGAAAGAGCTTAACCACGGAGGGACCGGGATGAACACGGTTTTTGTCACTCAGAAGACACTGCAAACCGGAGGCACTGACCGATCCGTCAGCGCTGAATCTTGAGGTGCCGATCCAGCAGTTCCTCAGCAGCCGCCTGGGCTTCCGCCGGGTAGCGATGGCCCTGGCGGTGGTTGAGAAGCCGCACATGGTCCCGCGCGCCCAGCAGCTCATAGACCGGGCGGGCGGCCTCGATGAAGGCGGCGCTTTTGGCGCTGTCGGCGGAATTGCCGGCGAGGAGCAGGAAGGGGCGCGGCGCGATCAGCGCGAGGAGTTCATGGTGTTCATGCGTGAAACCCGGCGGTCGGCTGCGCGGACCGAGGTACCAGGGCGCATCCCAGTTGCTGAAGGTGAGCCCGATGCCGCCTTCGCTGAAGACCGCGACCTTGAACCGCTCGTCGAACGCGGCGGCGTAGAGCACTTCCTTCGCTCCCAGCGAATGCCCTGCGCACCCGATTCGCTCCCGGTCCACCAAGGGCAACGACTCCAGATAATCCGCCGCGCGGATGCCGTCCCAGGTCATGCGCGCCATGCCGGTCCAAGTGGGGTGACGCTGTTGCAGACGTTTCACCCACTCGGCGTAACCGGCCCCGTCATCGAAGATGAAGCAGCGCGGACACACCACCACGTAACCGCGCTTCACGAGCTGCACCCCCTGCATCAGCTCCGGCACGGAAGCATCCAGGCCGGCCGCCTGCTGCGCCTGCGTTTTCACGGTCTGATGGAACACGACGACTCCGGGCAGCTTGCCGGTGGCGTTCTTCGGGGTGAGCACGTAGGCATCGGTGAAAACGCCCTCCTCGACCTGATACTTCACGTGCTGCCGCGTGAACTCCGGGAGGGTCTCGGTGGCCAGCACCTCCACCTTCAACGGGGCGCGTTCCCGGGGGAACTCACCGAGGAACGCCTGCCACTCCGCGCGCACGGCGGTGCGCCGCTTCATCCACCCCGCTGCGGATGTAATGGGCTGTCCGCCCTCATCCACTAGCAGCGGACGGAGCTGGACCGCCGGTGACTCGGCGGCGGACAAGCGCGTTTGACCAGACTCACACAGCGCATACGCGGCGACGAGAAACGTCGGAAGAATTTTGGGAAAGCAACGCATGGAACGGGAGCGAGGATGGCTATTTCGTGTCGGCTTTCAACTGCGCGAGCATCTCCAGCAGGTGCCGGGTGAGAATGACGGTGGTGTCCTCCTGCACCACGTTGGTGCCCAGCCAGGTTTCGTAACCGCCGAGCTGGTGCTGCTCCGGCGTCGGGAGGTAGCCGTGGCGGCCGTTGGCCAGGCCGATGACCATGGTCTGCGGGAACGGACTCCGATGCTTCAAGTCGAGCCCCGTCTCGGCGAAGGTCTCGAACGGAATGCCGCACACCGCCAGGTCCCCGATGCGCAGGGCCTGCAACTTCACGGTCAGCGTTTCCTCCTTGCGGTCGGCGGCGGAGACGGTACTGCGCGCGTAATTCTCCGCCAGCCGCGGGAGCTTCTCCTTGGCCGCGGGATCAGTGACGGCGAGGACGGCCCGCGCCTCGGCCAGTTGCTGGGCCGTCGGCCGGCGATACTTCAAAACGACCTCGCGCTGCACCATGCCGAGCCGGGCTTCGCCGAGATGCTTCCCGATCTTCTGCTGCGCGTGCCACGCCGTGTCGGCGGCCTTGCCGGCGACGATGCGGATCTGTTCGAAGGGTGCGCGCGGCGGACGGACGACGCCGAAGGGGATGTTGTTGATGTCCCCGGACGTGCCGTTGGACATCATCGCCACGAAACCATCGTCCGCGCGCACGCGGGCGGGCATGAGCCGGGCGAACTCGCCGAAATAATCCGCCGAAACCTGCGCCGGCGGCATCCCGCCGACGTAGTGGAGCGAGTAATTCGCAAAGAGCGCCAGCGGCCGGCGCTTCGCGTCCTGTACGGAGAGAATCGTGATGTCAGGATCGGTCGGCCCGGCGGGGTGATCCAGCACGGTGGGGCTGGTGCCGGGATTCATCTTCACGGTGTCGAGCTTGCCGAAGGGATTCAGCGGCATCTGGCCCGGCTTGAGGTACCAACGCCGGTTGAACACCTCGTCCGGCAACGGATGCGCCGCCGCACCGACCAGGGCGGGCCGCAACGCCGCGTGGGCCTGGACGATCGCTTCGGCGATGCCCTCGATGAGGAGCTTGCGATACGCCACAGCGGGCGCGGGTCCGGTCTTGGTGTTCGAGGACGGCGCGGTGTGCGAGTGCGTGGAGGCGATGAGCATCTTGTCCGGGGCCATGCCGGTGCGCTTCGCGGCGATGCCCTTGGCCTCGTCCTGCACTTCCGGCGCGAGGCCGAGATTGTCCACGACCACCATGGCCAGCATGGTCGTGCCGTCGTCGAGCACCAGCGCGCGGGCATGCAGCGGGTCATGCGCATTGGTCGCCAGGTTCGCCGCAAACCCACCGGGCATGTTCAGCGGAAACTCGCGCGGCGTAATGTCCACGGCGGCAGCCCCGGCGCGCAGGACCGGCTTGTCCGCCGCGTGCAACGTCAACACAACGGCGAAGAGTCCAACGAACCACAAGTGTTTCAGTTTCATTAAATAAAAACGTTTACCGGGCCGGCTTGATCCCAGGCAGAAGTTGACGAATGGACTGCAACGCCTCGTTCACCAAACGTTCCCCCGCATCGGCGGCGAGGAAGCTGCACTCGGCCGCGCCGTAGCCGCCTTCCTTCACGGCTTGCACGGTGGGGAGATAGACGGTGAACGGCGTGCCCCTCCCGCTGTAGGCCAGGCCGAGCACGAACGCATTCGGCACGGGCGATTTCGCCGTGAGATCTAGCTGGTGCTGCACGAACGGCTCGCCGGGGATGGCCACCAACGCGAGGTCGCGCTGGATGACCACCGTCAACAGGCCCACCTCGGTGCTCTGCGGGCCGCTCCGGTGCGGAATCGTCAGCAGGCTTTCCTTCACCTGGATCACCGGCGGCGCACTCGTCGCCGGGACTTTCAAGCCCGCGGCGAGCCGGAGGGCGGCCTTGCCGAGAGCGATGCCGTTCTGCTTCACGATGTTGAACCGGTTTTCGCCGCGCAGATTGTGCAGGTCGTACGGGTCCAGATCGCCCGATGCGCCTTGGAGGAACATGGCCATGCAGTCGCTGCCCAGCTCCTGCTCGAGGTGGTCCACCATCGCGCCCGGATAATCGCGCGACACCACGCCGGCATCCATGAGCGCCACCGGATGGCAGGCATAATGCACGGCGAAGGCGCGCGGCTTGCCGGACAAGTCCTCGACACGCAGCACACCCACGGTCGGGTCCACGGCCTGGGTGGGCCGGCGATTGGGATTTTCCCACATCGGGAGGACGCGGTCGAGCCGGACCTCGCGACGGTTGTGCGCCATGTAAGCGCTGTCATACGGTCCCCGGCCCGCGACGAGCCGCGCGGGGAAAAGGCCTTGCATGGCCTTGCCCACGGCGGCCACCACCTTGGCCTCGGTCGCGGCATACCACGGGTCGTCCGAGAGCTTCAGCCAGTTGACCGTGGTGGACGGGCCGTTGGGATTGCGGGTCCAGTCGGGCGCGGCGGGGGGCTTGATGTGCAGGCCGCGCGGCGCCATGGCGGCGTGCGTGTGCGTGGCGCAGAGCAGGACGTGGTCCACGCCCCATTGACGCTTCGCCTCGGCAATCACCTTCGGCGACGCAAAGACGATCAGGTCCGCCGACACGATGGCCACGGAGGTCCGGCTGTCCTTGAGCACCAGCACGCGGCCGAAGAGCGGATCACGCAGGCGCAACGGCTGGCCGGCCAGATTGACGGCGTCCGCCTCCGGCGGGGTGATCTCGATCTTCGCCGTGCCGGCCCACAAGCCCGACGGCGACTCGGCGGCACGGGGGGCGACGAAGGGAATCACCCACAACAGCAGGGCGAAGAGGAAGGGCAATGGTTTCATGGGTCGTGGTGGTCATCCTAGCTGCCGCAGTGGAAAAAGCCAAACCACGGATCAACACCGATGCACACGGATGGCAACCCGTACCCGGCCGGTTCCCCTCCGAGGTGAACGAACCGATGGCCCAATCGCCCCACCCATCCGTGTTTATCCGTGTTCATCCGTGGTTGTATCGCAATTTTTATGGCGATGGCTACAATCTGGAACCGGCAGTTGAAACCGCGAAATACACGGAATACGCGAACCGGAAAAGGTTTCGTAAAAATTCGTGCTCCACCGAGTGGGTGAAATGATTTGCTGTGGTCCGATTTGGACTTGTTGCCTTGTTTTCGCGTGGTTCGCGGTTCAGCCCGACTGCGGCATCTGGGTTCAGGGCCGCCGGCAAGACCATGCCCTCCGGGGCCGTTCGGGCCAAACGGGAAACGACACCCCTGCTCCAGTGCCTGATAGCAGCGGTAACAATGGTCATGACCACGATGCGCATGGCTCCACCGTACCGGAACCGGACAGAGAACGCCACTCGCCCAGCGAACGGTTCATGCGCGCTGGCGCAGCCACAGCCAGCCGCCGAGCAAGGTGCCGAGGCCCAGCACCGCCTAGGGCTAGACGGTGCGCCCGCCAGAGTGCTCACCTCCACTGGTTAGAGTGGAGGCGGGAGCGGAGCCGGTGGTGGCAAGGACCGCCCCGGATTGGGTGGCCAGATCATCACGCAACTTGGAGCGGCGGGCCACTGCGGGCAATGCGGCTTCTCCCGCCGGGGCGGGCACACGCCACCAGCGTTCACCTTTGGCTCTGGGCACCGGACGCGGCGTCTTGGCCGCCACTTCCGGCTTCATGGCCGCAAAGACCTTGTTCATAACGTTGGTAGACACCGACGGAGGCAGATAGCCGCCCCTCATCCCTTGCAGGTTCGCCACGAGGTGTGGAGTTGCGCTGCACTCCCGAGGGATCTGCCCGATAATTCGATTCGTGTACGTGCCAGCTTGGCCAATTCCAAACCCCGCGTGAGATCGGAGAATTCCCGGACACGCCGTTGATGAATTGGCGTCCAAAACGATGATTCCGGTGGAAACTTGAGCGTCCGCCGCCTGGTCCGTCCTCTTTACACTTTTGGCACCGCGAAAGAAGGTGTCCAGTGTTCTGAGCTTGCTGGCGGCGCTCCTTGTCATCGTGGCCATCCTCACTGCGGTCGTCGGTTTGGTTGCGTTCCTTCTTGGGGCCGTGAGCAACCTGACAAAATGAAAATGAAATTCAGCAGGTTGACACGCATAACCCAGTTTCTAGACTTTGACCCGCCCCTATGAATCCATCGCTACAACGCGCGCAGAAAATCATGAAGTGGATTGTAATCGGCTATCTAGCTAAGTCGGGGTTCTGCGCGATCGTCAGCGCGATCGTCATGCTCAGACCACACGTCGGAAATCCGCATAACGACGGCCTCGGCCTGATTCTGGTGGCTACGTTGCCGCTAACAGTGATCGGTTTGATGCTTGCGGGTTTGACGGATTGGGTGCGTCGCCGGAGTAGCCGTGGGACGGACGCAGACGCCCGGATTGCGCTCGGATTCAATGCGACCATCGCCGTGCTCAGCCTGTTTACGGGCTTTTGGCCTGCGACTGTTTTTCATGGCTGGGCGGCGCTGCTGATTTCGCGGGGATTGAATCTCACGAACAGTCCAGCCGAAAACCCACCCCCGCTTTCCGCTCTTCTCTCCGCCACACCCATTGAGTCCGGCACCCGCGTCGAACGGAAGCTGCCCGGCATCAACCAGAACATCGCCCTGTTGATCGCCAGCGGCTTTGCCCTTGCCGCAGTGGTGGTGTTGATCCTTTGCTCCGAGGTGGGGTGGGACAAAGGCCCGCTCGGTCTCGTTCCAATCCTTCTGTTCGCGGGCGGGGTGTTTTACTTCCACTTCGTGAAGCGCTGTCCGCAATGTCGCAAGCCTTTGCGCTATCGCCGCGAAATGATTGCCGGAACCACGCGTTACCGGGCGCTGCACGATTGCGCAAAATGCAATGTCACCTGGGACTCGGGCATCATTGGTGATCAAAAAAACGACGGATCGGTCGGGCCGTGAATCAATCTCCAGCAATGAAGCCCTGCCTCCTCCTTCTCCTCATCACGCTCTGCGCGCTGACACTGGCAGGGTGCGGCGGTGCAGGTCTGCCACCCGCTTCGCTGGAACCGCCGGCTGCTCAGGCTCCCGCACCGGGCGACATCCTGACCAGCATCGGTTCCCCGGGCGGGAGCCACGGTGCCGGGGTGTTGTGCGTGGCGATCAACTCCGCCGGCACCGTGATCGCGAGCGGCGGGGCGGATGGGACGGTGCGCTTGTGGGCCGCGGCGACGCTACGCCCGCTCGCGCGGCTGGCGATTGGCGAACCGACCACGAGGATCAATGCCGTGGCGTTCAACGGCGACGGTAAAATGCTGGCCACCGCGCAGGATGCCGGTCCGATCCGGCTCTGGGACGTGAGCGTTTCGCCGCCGAAACCAGTCGCTGAATTGAAGCAGATCCGATTTGGTGCCGGCTCGCTTTCGCTTTCGGGCGATGGGAAATGGCTTGCGGCCGGCGGCATTGACGCGGGACCGCATGTGTTCGACTTGCGGGTTGCTCCGCCTCAACTGGTCCCCAATCTTCCGCGCATCACCGGCACGGCTCACTCGATGCTCTTTTCTCCGGACAGCCGCACCCTGGCGGTGGACAGTGGTTTTGAGATTCAACTGTGGGATATGACTGTCACCCCGCCGACGCTTCGGGCGGGTTTGGGCAAGGGCGGGGGCGATTTTCGCACCGGAACGTTGCTCCTTTCGTTTTCAAAAGACGGGAAGACGCTCTCGGCGGCTGGCAACTCCGGCGATACGACTCGGCTCTGGGATTTGAGTGGGGAAAAACCAGTGGAGAAATCGCCAGCCAACGGGCGCAGTTATGGTGCGGCGCTTTCACCCGACGGCGCGTTGCTTGCGGTGGCCGCTTCAGGTGGTGGAAGGTGGCATGCCAGGGAAACCTATCTGCCACGGGTCCGGCTGTTTGAGGTTGGCGAAGGCAAAACTCTGGAGTTGGACGCCGTGGAAGCGTACTTGGCCAAAAATGCCTCACGGGTGACGACCATCGCGTTCAGTCCCGACGGGCACACCGTGGTCTCGGGAGGAGAAGATGGCGCAGTGGAACGGTGGGATGTCAGCACCCGCAGGTTGAGGCCGGGCCGCGGCGGAGATGGCACGAACATTTTCATCGAAGCCGCCGCGCCGTCGCCGGACGGACGCCGGCTGGCGGTGGTGGGCCGCAGCGATTCCGTGTTCATCTGGAATCTGGAGACGCAGCCGCCGTCGCTGGAAACTAAAATCACCATCCCGCCAAGCGGCCTCAAGCCGGCAGCGCCGCTGGCCTACACGACCAACCTCACGCTCTCCCGCGTCGCGTGGTCCGCAGATGGTAAAACGCTGGCCGCCGTGCGGGCCCACACTGGTTGGTCCGGTGGCCGCGACGCGGTCTGGGTGTGGAACCTCGCACCCGCGCCCCCCGTGCTGAAAGCGGAGTTCTTCCCCGGCGGCTTGCAATCGGTGGCCGCCAGTTCACTCGCGCTTTCACCAGACGGCACGCGGCTCGCCCTCGGCACGTGGCCGCACGTGGATTTTTGGAATCTGGCCGACACAACGCCGAGACAAAGTGCTTTGCTCAAGGCCATGACCTTCGAGGCGCAATCCATCGCTTTCACGCCCGACGGACGGACCGCGCTGGCATGCGACGAGAAGACGGCGAAGTTGTGGGACGTCAGCAGCGGCGCGCCAACGCTCCGCGCGGAATTGTCGCACCGCAACCAGTATCAAGTCCTGGGCAGTGGACCGAATGGGAGGCCAGTGCAGTTCTCCAGCGTCGCCTATTCGGCGGATGGCAAAACGCTGGTCACCGGCAGCTGGGACGGCGTGGTGCGGCTGTGGGATGCGAGCGGAACGACACCCGTCGAGCGCGCCGAACTCTGGAAAGGCTGGCGCGTGAAATCCGTCGCGGTGTCCTCCGACGGTCGCACGGTGGGGTCATCCGCCTGGAACGGGCAGGTGATCATCGGCTCCGCCGACACCCGGAAGGCGACCCGTTCGTGGCAGTTCGATGGGGCCGTAAACGAATTGTTTTTCCTGCCGGACAACCACCGGCTGGTCGCCGTCCGCAGCGATGGCAGTGTATCGGTTTTACGCGTCCCGTGAAATAGCTGCTTGGCGTGGTCCCTTTCTGAAAGCGTGGCGAAGCCCCTTCTGGCCTCCCCCCGCCTGCTGTGATGGTCTTTTCAGCGGGATTATGGAAAGACAGGAGCCGGCGTTTAGTTCCTTAAAACTGATCCCTCCCGTCAACGAATTCTCTCCGCGTCCACAACGGCACAGGAGAGTTCGTTCTGCCGAAATCCCACCATCAGAAAGGTCGTTTGTGTCGGCGTACATGCCAGACTAACGGGCTCGACACCAGCCAAGGCAACCTTAGATTGCCTCGGCATGAAACTCGGGTAGGGCGCGAAACTTCAGCCCAATACACTAAATACACTATTCGGCAATGCAGACGTTTAGCGAACCTCAGGAAACCGGCGTTTACATCGGCATGGGATTCAACGTGGAGAAGGGAACGTTGTGTCTGGAGCAGGGCAGACTGCGTCTCGAACTTCAGGGCAAGGTGGCATTCGACGCGCCTGTGGCCAAACTCCGACTCCGCTGGCCGTGGTATGGATTTGGTTGTCAATTCATTGCCCGTGTGCCGGAGAGAGAATATTTTGTCTCTTTCCTGCACCCGGGGAACACGCTTTCCACATGGTGGACGGGCATTCAGCACGGCAGGAAGTGGCGCCGGCTGATCCTGGCTACAATCAGCGAATCCTTGCCATAAAGCGGGATTGGTAGGGCGCGTCTGTCCTCAGGTGCCGCCGAACCACACGGACGCCACCAGACCTCGGCGGCGCGGTGAGGACACCGCGCCCTACCCACCGCTGGTTCAGGGCCTTCGCCGCCGCTCGAACACAGGCTGTTTAACAGCTCATTGGTCAGAAAGATGGGGTCAAAAAATCCAACTCAGGTCCTTCCCCGTCTTTCTGACCCTCTTTGGTTCCTGGGAAGGGAGAAAGCGGGCGTTGGCTATGGCTTCAAGGCGGCCTGCGTCTCCTGATGCTGGGCCCAGGCGGCGGCCTGTAGTTCCTTGGCGACTGTCGCCGGGATGTCCGCCGGGGCGGCGAGGCCCAGGGGGCTTCGCCCGGTCAGCACGCTGTAGAGGCTGCACGCATAGATATACGAACCCCACAGGCCGGGGTGCATCTTGTCCTTGGCGAACAGGCTTTCCATCCGCTCGGGCGAGGGCTGGCTGCCGAAGTACTTCGTGTAGGCCGGACTGGCGTCCACGAGGGCGGCCTTCAGTTCCCGCCCCATGTCCAGGTGCAGGCGATGCTGCCGCTCGAAGCCCTGGGGATAATCGCTCAGGATCGAGGCGGTGCCGAACAGCAACGTCTTCGCCCCCTTGCCCTGGATGAACTCGTGGAACTGCCGCGCATAAGGTTGAAAGGCCGGGGCCTGCACGTTGTAGATGTCCTGCAACACGACGTAATCCCACCGGCCGCTATCGATCATCCCGCGCGCCGTATTTGTCCCGGTGCCCGCCTCCCAGTGACTGCGCAAGGACGCCCCGCCCTTGATGCAGCCGGTGATCTCGATCGGCGGTGCGCCGGGGTCCGACGCCGCGAGGTTTTCGATCAGCTTGTTGCCCACCATGAGCGGACACTGGCTGTTCCCGATCATCAGCACGCGCAACGGTTTTACCGGCACCGGCAGCAGCGGGGTGATGACCTGGGCCACCTGCTTCGACTGCAACGCCGTGCCCTCCGCCGAGTAATGCACCCCGCCGCCGTCCCACAACTTCTTCGGATGATTCGCGACCAGCGTGTAGAGATCGTCCACGACCAGCCCGGCCTTGGCGATGAGCGGGGCGGCAATCTGGTTGCGCTCGATGACGTTCTTGTCCGGCGCGTCGTCCTTCTGCTGGCAGGGCGTGGTGGTGGCCCAGACGAGCTTCGCGCTGGGCGCGTAGCGTTGCAACGTGGCCAGCACGTCGGCAAAGCTCTTCCGGTAGCCCTCAAGGCCGCCGTGGAGGCCGTAGTTGAAGTGGATGACGGAGTAAACATTCTGGCGCAGCACGAGCTTGATCTCATCGAGCAACGCCGGATCGCCGACGGCCTTGGACGTGCCCAGCAACGAGACGTACGCCTTGTCCTTCAGCGCGGTGCCGACCTCGGAGGCGTAGCGCACGGTGATCGAATCGCCGATGAGCAGCACGAGCGGCAAGGCCGGGCCGTTGGCGGGCTTGGTGCGGATGGTGATGGTGCACCAGTCCTGCGCCTCGCGCGGCGTGCGGTAATCGTAGAGGTCTTCAGCATGAATGGTGGCGAGGGCAAAGCTGCACAGGCACAGCAGCCGCAAGGCAGAGGCTATCAGTTTCATAAGAGTTGGGTGCAATTGGGCGTATCTTGGGGCACTGCCCCCGGAGCGCGGCTGTGTCCCGCTCGGCGCGGGATCAGCCGCCGCAACATTCGAGTGCCGAGCGGGGACGGAACACCTTTACGCCTCCTGCCAAACGCAGCCGCTGCGGCCGGTCTCCGCGACACAGCCGCGCTCCGGAAGATTTCTCCCCTCGGGGGCAGTGCCGAGATGCGTCCGGTGCATTTGGAAATCATTACCTTCACGGTTTGGTTGGGCGGTCGAAACGAAAATCCCGGAACGCCTCGGGTTGCAGGCCGATGCCGCGTTGGACGAGGTCGGGGTGGGTGGCGAAGAACGAGTCGAAATCCAGCTTGAGCCCCGGCTCCATCATCCGGTCCGGGCTGAAGCCGGACTTGTCGGTGGGTTTCCCCGCGACGCCGGGATCGCCCGCGAAGTGTGGATCGGCGAAGAGCGGTTCCAGAATGTAATGGCTGATCCGGCCGGCCGGCTTGTCCCCGTTGAGGACCCGCTGTTCCACCGGGATGCAGTCCCGCAGGAAGTAGCAGTTGTTCCGGTGCCGGAACGCGGTGGTTTCCCCGTCGCAGCAAAGCACGCCGATGTTCAGCTTCGCCTTCTTCTCGAGCATGTCGGTGAAGATGCAGTGCTCCATGGTGGACGGCTGCGTTTTGTCATTCCGCAGGACGAAGGCCATGATCATCGGCTCGGCGAAGACCGTGTTTTGAATGACCAGGTTCGGGCAGCGCCAGAAATACATCCCGCCAAACTTGTAGGTGTTCACGCAGTTCTTGATCAGGAGGTTCTCGACGAAGTGGGCGGTCACGGGCGCGGCCGAGTAACCGCCGCGTCCTTCGGAGAAGCAGCGGGTGATCTCAATGTCCTTGCTGTGGTATAAATGAAACTCCCCGCTCGTCTGCAGGCTCCAGCCTTCGTTCGGGAACAAGTTGAACCGGGCGAGGTAGAAACCATCGAACCGCAGGTGCCGCTTGCCGCCGACGATGAAGGCGTTGGGCAGAATCATTTCCTGCCCGTCCAGGTCCACCCGCTCACCCGGAAGGGAGCGGAAGGTGATGGGCAAGCCCTGCTCGCCGGTGGCGCGCACGCGGACCCGCTCGGAGTATTTGCCCCCGGCCACCAGCACCGTGTCGCCCGGTTTCACGTGCGCGGCCGCGTGCCGGATCGTCCTCCAGGCATTGGCCCGGCCCAGCCCCGTCCGCGCATCGTCCCCGTCCGTGGCGACATGATAGGTTGCCGGCGTGGGGTCCTGTTTCAAGGTGGAGAAGGCGAGCGGCTCCGCCGGGATGCCGAGGGGCTTGTCATCGCGTTTCGGCACCATGTCCTTGGGTGTTTCGATGGCCTTGATGCGAAAATAATAGCGTTGTCCCGGTTTCAAACCCGTGAGGCTGTAGGTGCCGAAACAATTGACGTTGAAGGCCGCCGCAGTTTCGCACGCGGGCGTCTCGCCCCACGCCAGATGGCAGGTGGCCGGCAACGAGGTGTGCCACTCCAGATTGGCCGTGGTCGCGCTGACCGAGTGAACGACGGGCCCGGCCACCAGCCGGAGTTCCGGCAAGCGCGGCTGGTCCCGGTACGGGCCAAAGGGCTTGCCCACGGGCCCGCCAGCGGCAAACCGCGCGGCGTTCAGCAGGCGGGGCATGCCCGCTGCCACCACCACCTCCGGCGTCAGCTCCCGGGACTGCTGATCGTGGTGTTGCCGCACGTCGCTCCAGCTCCGTTGCTGGCCGCTGACGGCCCACGCGGCGTCGGCCTTGCGGTAGCTGTTGTAATCGGAGTACCGCACGGATGAGGCGTCGGTCAGGCGCAGGGCGACGCCCCGGGCGTTGTCATACAGGTTGCCGCTCAACTCGGCCTCTGCTACTTCGGTCAGGCTCAAGGCCGCGTTCTGAAAGCCGGTGAACAGGCAGTGCGAAACCTTCAACCCCCGGACGCCCCGGACGGAGACGCCCGTATCAGCGGCGCTGAAAGTACACTGCTGCAACCCAACTCCCGTGCCGCCCATCACGCTCACCGGACTGCGAAAATGCAGCCGTTCGAAAGTGACCGCCTGGCAGCTTTCCAGGCGAACCGCACCGTGGATGACCACCGCACCGGTACCGCGTCCCCGGAGGTGGATCGGCGCTCCGGCGGCCCCTTGCGCTCGCAGTTCAAGCCCGCCGTCGTAGCTGCCGGGCTCCACATACAGCGTGTCGCCCGCCCGCAACCGGCTGGCCGCCCGGCCCAAGGACTTCCACGCGTTGGCCACCGAAAGTCCGTCGCTCTGGTCATCGCCATCGAGCCGCACGTAAAAGACATTCGTGGCATACGGGAACGGTCCCCGGTCGCTGCCCTCGGAACCGGTCCCACGAAAGCGCGATTTCCCCTGCAGCCGGTAGTCGTGGTTCGCGGGGTCGGCGAATTCGCGCTGCCAGTCCAGCCCGTTCTCGTGGCCCAGGCTGATGCTGTCCCCCGGCCGCGCCTTGCCGGCGTTGCCTTCACGGCCGATGAGCCCGCGCGTGACGTTCACCACGCTCCAATGGCCAGTGGACACGCAGCCCTCCGCCACGTGGAAATACTCATAGCCCGTCTTGATCTTGAGATCCGCCGACTCATTGCCCCAGGCCAGGTTGTTGATCAGCCGGCTGCGGTTCGTGGGATCGTTGCCGCCGTCATTCCCATTGGGAGGCGCGCCGCCGGTGCCGTAAATGTTGATGCCATACATCCCGTTGAGAAACGCCGTCGAGTCCCGGATCACGTCGCGCCGCGCGCCGAAGACGGTCAGCCCGCCCATGTCCCCGTTGGCGAAGGGGGATTTGTTGGCCCAGGCCACACAACGCTCAATCACATTATCGCCGCTGCCCGGTGCGCCCGAGTGCATCCCGATGCCCCAGCCGTTCAAGTAGGCCCGGCAGTCGCGGATGACGCAGCTCTTCCCGTTGACGAGGAACATGCCCCAGACACCGCCCGCCGTCTCCTCGCGGTAATGCAGCAGCCCCATCGCGCTGTAGCCGGTCACGTTGATCCCGGCGATCACCACCCGGCGCGGCCGCACCAGTTGGAAGCCATGCGTGGGCAGGACCGACACGCTGTAATAGTGGTCGGAGGCGGGCCGCATGTCCGACGTGGCCAGGTAGAGCTTCCCCGCGCGGGCATCGTGAAAGAACGTGCCGGGCACGAACTCCAGTTCGGCCGCGTTCGGCATGCGCTTCAAGAGGGTCAACGTGTCGAGTTCGTTCACCGTCGGCATCTCGCCCGCGAACGGAAAATCCGCCACGAACACGAACCGGTGGCCGGCGAGCGGTTGAAACACCGGGGCCGGCACGTCGCCACGCAAGGTGACCGTTCCGGCCAGTTCCGCCCGGATCACGGTGTCGCGGTCCATGCCCCCGAGATCAACGCGCTTCACCGCTTCATGGTATTCACCGGGCCCGATGATAAGCGTGTCGCCCGTACGCAGGGTGTTCACCCCGTGTTGAATCGTGGCGAAGGCGGCGGCGCGCGAGGTCCCGGCGTTGCCATCCCCGCCCTGCTTCGTGACGAAATAGTCCGCCGCCCATGCGTGAGTGACCGCACCGGCCAGCGCCACCAGCAGCACCATGGCACGCAGGCGGGCGGGCGGGCGCAGGCTTGTCGTCGGGCTCATGGCCTGACCTCCGGCGCGGCAGGGCATTGGCTCGCTTTGGTTTTCACGGTGGTGTCTTCGCGGCGGGTTGGGTGGTGACGGACTAGCGCGGACCCGTGGCCTTGTTGATGAGCTGGCGAAGCTTCGTCGCCGGTCCGGGATTGCCCGCAACGATGTCGCCCTCGTTGGTGATGGCCAGCAGGATTTCCCGGTCCGACGAACGACCGCGATCGTAGATGATGTAGAGCTTGCCTTCGTCCGTCTCGACGGCGTCGGGATAAGACACCTGGCTGCGGTCATCCAGCAGCATCTTATGCGGCCAGGTCTTGCCCTCATCGTCCGAAAGCATGGCCGTCAGGTGGCTGCGTTGGGCGAGCCGCGAGCCGGCCCGGGAGAAGCCGACGTGATTGACCATCAGCAATCGCCCGGACCGCAGACGCCGCACGTGGAAGCGGGAGCCGGGGCCTTCGATGGCGGAGCGCACGGGCGCGCTCCAGGTGACGCCGCCATCCGTCGAAGTCGTCTCCGCGACCCCGTCCTTGATGCGCATCGGCATCCAGAGGGTGCCGTCGTTGCGTTCGATGATCATGTGCTCCATGCCGCCGCCGCTGGCCGTGCCGATCCACTCGGCGTTTCGCCCGGGTGCCCCGCCGATCCAGGTATAGCTCCGGCCCTGATCGCGTGACCGCACGATGCCGGCGCCGTGGGCCCGGTCATACCAATTCGCCACGGGCAACAGCCACGTTCCATCGCGCAGCACGGTCGGTTTGTTCAGCATGATGCCGTCGCCGATGCGGACCTGCCTGGTCCATGAAGAATCGGCGCGTTCTGGATGTTCGCAGACGGTGAACCACACGCCCCAGCGACCATCATGAAGCTGCTTCGCGGCATCGTTCTGAACGTAGAACAACATCAGCCGCCCCTCCGGCGTGGTCCAGAGGCAGGGGTCGGAGGTGCGCACGGCATCGGGCGGATCAACGACCAGCACCGGCTCAGTCCAAGTGACGCCATCATCTCCACTCGTGACCACCAGGACGTAGTTTTCCTTCGTTTCGCCCCGTCCGCCGGAATACCAGGCCGCCCAGAGCCGCCCGGACTTGGCGTCCCGGGCAATGCTCGACACACCTTGGTAAAGCCGGGCCGCCGATTGATACTCGGTGCCCGGTTTCGTATTGAGCGGGACTATGGCGAGTGCGCCGTCCTCGGCCGATGCCCGAGCCGCCAACAGCAGCGTGGCGAGGAGCGCCAGATTGAGCTTGAGGTTCATGGCAGCTTGGCGGACGGGGCGGCTTCGAGGGCATGCACCGGACGCCAGATGCCACCGGCACCGACCTGGTTATGCACCCTCACATGGAGCACGTTCTCCGCGCCGAACTTCAGCGCCGTGACCGGCACTTCGACGATGAAGGGCTCATCATACAAGGCCGTGTACGCCTTCTTTTCGGACTTCTCGGAGTGCTCGCCGATGAGGTTGCCATTGAGATAAACCCAGGCCTGTTCGTCCACACCCGCGAACAGGAGCCGCAGCGTCTTGCCGGTCGAAGCCGCCGGCATGGTGAAGACCACGCGATGCCAGCCATCTCCCAGCAGATTGCCGATGGCTTCGTTTTCGCCCCAGAAGGCGGGCACCTGCACCGGCATCCAGTCGGTCGCGGTGTAGTGGGCCGGCTTGAACCATTCGTTCTTGGTGCCCACCTCGGTGGGATCGGCGCGGAAACGCCAGTCCGTTAGGGGCACGGCGGGGCCCTTGGCGATCTGGTCCTTCCATTGACCGGGGGTTTCAAAAGATTCCCGGTAGGTCTTCTCGCGGAGCACCTTGAGCGGATGCGCCGAAGCCGATGCGCCCGGGCCGCCAAAGGACATCTCGCCGTTGCTGCGGGGATCTTCAATGCCCGTGCCGCCGGCACTCACCGACCACGCAAAGGCCCCGGCGGCGTTGGTGCGCTGGAAGTTCACGAACCAGCCCGACTTCACACTCGCGGGGGGAATCGAACTCAGCGGGATGGTCATCAGCACGGTCAAGCGTCGGGCCGCTGGATCGTGCCGGGCGACATGCGTCCACGCGCCCTTCCACAACGGATCGAACTTGCCGTAGCCGAGGTTCATCATGTCCGTGATCAAGCCCCGGGCGGCCTGGGCATGGGCGTCGGGCTTGAGGCCCGCGCTGAAGCGAAACGTGACCGGCTTGTCGCCGGCGGGCTGGAGATAGGCTTCGACGCGCTCCTGCGCGATGGACTCCGGAGTCGCCCCCGCCGGCAGTTCGTTGTCGAAGCGGACGTAGAGTTGGTGGTCGTCAAACATCACGCGCACCTGGCTGTTCAGCGGCGCAGCGAGGGTCTGGGGTGCAATGCCCTCCCAGGCCGGCGAATCAATCGTTACGGCTCCCGGGGCGGCGACGGCGAGCAGGCGCTTCGCATTGGGCAGCGGGGCGTTGCGCTTGGCGGCGGTGTCCCAGTTGAAGAACGAACTTTTATAGGGCTCCTGATAGCCGTCGTTCCGGAGCTTCATGGCTTCCGCGTTATGACCTGAAATCGGGAAGAGCTGGAAGGGCCAGCCGGCGGGCCCCCTGCCCTTGGCGAAGAGCTGGTCGATGCCGGCGCGCCGGGTGTCGATGGCATTCAGCAGGCGATCCAGTGAGGCCGAATCCGGAGAGATCTGGTAGGCATTGTAGAGATGCACGGCGGTGACCACGTCTTTGAGGAAGTCGAACTCCGCCCGCACCAGCGCCAGTCGCGTCTTCGCCTTCGGGCTGTCGGCCATTTGCTCGGCCATCGCCAACTGTTTCTCCATGCCTTGAATGAGTTCCACCGGATACAGGAAGGCGATGATGCCCTCGGGATTCGACAGATGCTTGTGTCCGCGACCGTAGATGTCCGTGAAGGCCCAGCCGTCCTCGCGCGTGGCCAGGTAGCGGGAGTAAAGCTCCAGCGAATTGAAGAGCTGGTCGTAGAAGCTCATCATGGGCGTCGCGGCCTTGCCGAAGGCGGCGTTCACATACTCAATGACGAGATCCTTCGCCGTGTGCGCCCCCGGACCGTCGAACATCCGCCCCAGGGTGTAATAGGTCGGACCTTCCAGTCCGTAAACGACGCCGCCGTTGCCATCGCGCGCGATGGACTGGACCTTGGCCGCCATCAGCCGCTTCGCTGCGTTCTCCACATACAGCGGCGTCCGCATCGGGAAGTAGCGCGGCATCATGTTCGGAGTCCAGTAGTAGAGATAAGTGGCGAAGCCCTGGGGAGCGCCGAACGCCCGCCACGTCGCCAGCTCATGGTCGCGGGTGCCACACAAGAAGAGCTGCACATTGGGCGGCACCGACTTGAAGGTCTTCGGCAGGGTCTCGGTGATCGCATAGACGGTGATCGTCACCGTGCGATCCGGGAAGGCCTTATAGGCGCGTTCGGCGAGGTTGCGGTGCAGAATCCACACCTTCTCGCTCCAGTCCGTGCCCGTGTCGAAGAGCTTGGTGCAGGCTTCGCATTCGCAGCCGCGGAAGCCATCGGGCTGGCCGAGGTCCACGGTTTTGAAGCCCAGTTTGAAGTGCTTTTCCAGGTCCTGCCAGAGCAGCTCCTGCACCTCGGGATTGGAAATGCAGAACTGCACCTGGCCGCCGCTGCCATTGAGGATGCGCTTGCCGCCGAGCAGCGCGAAACGTTCGGGATGCGCGGCGAAGTCAGCTTGTTCACAAGGGATCGCACGATGCCACGTGTGCCCGCCAAAGGTGGCGTCGATGGTGGGAAAGCGGTTCTGCGCGAGATGATAGAAGCTCACCGTCGGCGGCCAGGTGATGTCGAACTCCAGCACCGGGGTCTTCTTCACATCGAGATCCGGTGGCACTGCGATCCGGGGCATGGGCAGATACTCGATGGTGGGCGTCTTGAGCAGATCCACCGCCGCGATCCGGGCAAGCGGGGCAAAACCACCCTGCTCCGGGAACAGGAAACGCGTGCCGACGTACGACTGAAGGAAGTCCACCACGGCCTTCGCGGTGCCGATCCGGTCAAAGCTCGCACCGTTTGCGCCCGGCGTACCTTTGCCGGGCGCTGACTCATCTTGCCCCGCGATGATGAGGTCCCGGCCAACCGCTTTGTGGACATAGGACCAGCCTTTGACCGCCACGCCATGACGGCGCGCAAAGGCCGTAGCTCCCAGGTAAATGGCCGGCTTCGCAGCGTCACGCGCCGCTTCCGCCACGACCGCAAGCTCGGCTCCGTTGGCCCGGAACGCCGTCTGGAGCAGGCGCGCCACCTGTTGCAGGTCGGCCTGGATCGCCGGCGTCGGGTAAGTGTCCGGCAGCACGACCTGATAATCGCTCGCGCGCTTGTCTGCGAGCACCAGCAGCGACGCACTGAGCTGGTCTGCGATCTTCTCATTCGCAGCGCGGACCTTGTCGCCCCACACCGACCCCATCCGCAGCACGTCCGAGCTGTCGTAGCGGTCCATGACCTTCTGCGCCTCCTGCGGCTTGCCTTGCTTGAGGAGAATTGTTGCCACGTTGAGCGTGGAGCTGATCGACACCCAGCCCATCGACTTGCCGGAGCAGGCATAGGCCTGCTCGTAAGCCGCCCGCGCCTGCTCTTCGTTGGCCAGGAGGCCGCTGTAGAGCGCGCCCAGCTCGTGCCAGGCCTCCCCGCTCTTCGGCGACAGCTCCACCGCCAGCTTCAAATCCTTCTCCGCCATCGCACCCTCCTTGAGCAGGACATAGGCTTTCGCCCGCAAACTCGCGGCCTCCGTGGCCTTCGCCGGCATGTTCTTCCAGGCGGCGAGGTCTTCGTTTTTGAACTGCGCGATCAGGTCGCTCCACTTGCGGTCCTGGGTTAGCGCCCGCATCTTGACGAGCGCGTCGTCCGGCCCGGCCGCAAGCGCACTGGCAACCGAGAGCGTGGCGAGGAACAGAAGGATCAAATGTTTCATGGGCGTCGGCATTCGTTTGGAAAAGGTTTAGGGCTTCGCTTCGAGCTTGAGCGCCTCGCGGAATTTCGCGAGCGACTCCTGCTCCTTGCCTTGCGCGGCATAGGCGTGACCGTAGGCGCGGAGCAATTGGATGCGCCACGTCGTGGCCATGCCGGCGAGGTCGCCGTACTGCTGGAGCACTTGGATGGCCTCGGCGGGCTTCACCTGGCTGGTGAGGATGCGCGCGATGGACACGGTGGCAGTGAGCGGCTGCCAGCCCTGGCCCTGGCCGGTGATTTTGAGCGCCTGACGAAACGCGGCCAGCGCCTGCGCGTCATCGTTCAGGTTGTTCACGTAATTCTCGCCGAGCGTGAGCCAGATGGCCGAGTTGCTGGGCGCAAGTTTTATAGCCGCCTTCAAGTCCGCTTCCGCGTGCGGGCCGTCCTTGAGGAAGGAGTAAATCTGCCCGCGCAAGTGCAGCGCCTCGCTGGCCTTCACCTGCGCCGGCCACGCGGCGAAGTCCTCCGCGCCGAACTGCGCGATGAGTTCCTTCCACTTCCGGTCCTGCTGCAAGGCCCGCATCCGCCCGAGCAGCGCATCCGGGTCCGCCGTGTAACTGTTGTATTGGGCGGCAACTTGGGCCACTTGCGCGTCGCCGTGGTGGAAGTAGAACCGGTTCCGCAACGAGAGCGTCTGCCCGGCTGCGAGCGTGAAGTCACCGGAGTGCGAACTGCACGCCGGGCAGTTCGTGCCGTAGGGCCGGCAGGAAAGCGTCTTGTGGTCGTTGTAATTACCCTTGAAGTGATCGGTGCCAAAGCGGTTGGCCGTCATCAGCCCGTAGGTGCGGGCGTGCCAGTGCGTGGGAAACCGCAGGTTCGTAGGGTGATCAAACATCGCGATGCCCACTGTCTTGCCCGTCGCATCCGGACCGAAGTAATCCGTCCATTCCGCGCGCTTACCCCAAGCCGCCTCGTTGCGGTCGCCCCGGCTGTTCACGATGGTCCCCAGGCCCTTCTCGCCCTTCTCCGACTCCACCTTCATCGTGCCCGCCACGCGGGTGAGCAGCCCGCCATCGCGCTTGTCGCCGAAGACCACCGGAGCGTTGGCAGCCTGGAGTTCCACATCGTAATCCATCAGCACCTGCCGGTTCGCCAGCGGCGTGAAGGCCAGTCGCACCTTTTCGCGCAGCACCAGTTTCCCGTCGCCGAGCCACTGGTTCCACAAAACCACCTCGCCCGTCTGACCCGAGGTCATCCGCTCGATCTTCTCCAGCTTTACTTCGGCGGACTGGCCGGGTTTGGGCTTGGGCGGCGACCACCAGAAGTTGAACCCGTTGACGTCGCTGTGCGAAAAGCGGATCGAGCGATGGTGCGGGTGATCCACGTCCTCGCCCGGCACGCCCGGCTTCATCGGGAAGTGCCGCGTAACGTTTTCCCCGTTGGGACCGATGACGGGATAGAGATATGGCCCGACCCAATCCTTGTGCCGCCACTCGGTGAACACCTCACCATCAATCGTCACCCGGATGCGGTCCTCCAGCTCCGTGAGGGCGACGGCGGCGCGGAGCTGGCTGGTGCACGCCAGTAACGCGATGAGAGGCGTAAGCACAACTGACTTCATAAAGGCTTGCATGAGTGAATGGCCGGAATCGTTGTTCCACTGACGTAGCGCAAAGTGAGATTCACTAGTTTTTCGGCGCTTTGCCGTTGAGCTTTTCCTCAGCGGCCTTCCGCAAGCGTGCGTCGATGGCCGGGTCGCGGATGATGAGCTGGTAGGTGGTCGCCGCCGCGTCCTTGCGGCCGGCGGCCTGCTGGGTGTCGGCGACCGACAGCAGCAACGACCCGCGCCAGAAGCCGCCTTGTTTATCGAGCTCGACCTTGTGCAGGGTCGCAAGGGCTTCGTCGAACTGGCCGCGCTTGGTCAGGAGGCGGGCGATGCCTTGCACGGCGTAAAACTGGTCGGCACTGCCGAGGTGCGGGGCGTTGCCGATCAGCTCGCGGTAGGCCGTCAACGCGCCGTCCTCGTCCTTGAGATTGTGCTCCCGGTTGCTGCCGAGATGTTGGCGAATGCTGTCGCGAACGCGGGGGTCGCTGCTCCATTCGAGCGCGCGGGACAAATCGGCCTCCGCCGGCTGGCCCGCCTTGGTAATGGCGTAGGCGCGACCCCGCGCGAAGTAACCGTCGCCCGCCTTCCAAAAGGGCCAGGCACCGATGTCCTCCGCCTTGAATTCATCGACGACCTGCTGGGCTTTGAACTGATCGAGCAGGTTTTCCATGCGCACGGTTTGCTTCACGGCTGCGATGGGGATTCGTGCGGCGAGCCCGGCCGCGACCTCGGGTTTGCGGAGGAACCGGGCGAGGGCGGCGGCCTGTTCGAGCGCGTGGGATTTTTGCAGGTCGGTGACCTTGCCTTCCGCAGCGGCGGTGTAGGCCGCGAGGGCGGCTTCGCGTTTGCCGGTGCGCGCCAGGTCGGCGGCGAGTCGCGTGGCGTTCAGGAAGTCGTCATCCGGCTCGGCGGCGGCAAACTGGAAGGAGTTGCCATCGTAGAACGTGGCGAACTTCATCACGTTGTGAAAGTGGTCGGCCCCGGTGGGCGACAAGGCGCTGTGTTCCTGCACGCCCTCGCGGATGCGTTGGCGGCACACGTTGATGTGCCAGGGCAGACTGCGGGTGGGCTTGTGCCCGATGACCTGGTGGAGCGGATCGTTCTCGTCCTGAATCACCGGGATGCGCATCTCCACCGTCCAGTGGTCCGCCGCGACCTGCGTGGCCACCTCGGCCTGCGAATCCCAACTGAACCAGGCATTGCGCGCGGTGGAGCGGTCGAGATCGGCGACGGCCCCGGCGGGATTGACGGCGATCTGGTAATAGGAACGCGACTCCGTCTCGATCAACACCTCGACGACATCGCCATACCAGAGCGCGGAATCGTCCTTGCGGGTCGAAGTGATGTTGGGCTTATCGCCGGGACGCTCATCACAGCGGATGGCGAAGTAAACATTGTTACCGATCCACGCGGCCTTGACGGTCGTGCCCAAGGTGGGTGGCCGGCCGGTTTGCAGTTCCCGCAGTTTAGCAGTGGAGGCGGCGGGGCAGTTGGTCCAGGCGGCGTCATCCAGCTTGCCATCGATCACGATGGGCCCATGGGCATCGTTGACCAGCCGCAACACGGGCACGGGGCCGCGAACCTTTCCAAGCTGCTGGCTCTTGCTGCGGAGCCCTTTGAGGAAGTCGTCCAGCAAGGCCAGCCGCCGGCCAAACACGGAGCCGGGCTCGGCCTTCGCCTGCGCCGCCGCGAAGAGGGCCAGGGCCGCGTCCACCTTCGCCTTGTCCTTTTCCATCTCCTGCCAGTTTGTCTCGCAGTGGGTGAAGAAGCGGTGCATCTCCGTTTCCGCCGGGCCGTAGAACAGGTGGCAGTATTCGCGGAACAGCGCGTCCACATCCTGCATTGGGCCGCCCCAATACATCCGCTGCGTGAAGTAGATGAGGAAGTGGTTGAACCCCATGCCGACCTTCTCGAAATCCTGCCGGACCGTGAGCCAGATGTCCTCGCCCTGCGAACGGCCCTTGAGGGCGTTCACGCTTTCGCCCATCGCGTGGGGCGTGAAGGCGGGCAGATACCAGCCCCGGTCGGTGAAGGGGTAGTTTTCGAAGTTGATGATCGGGTTGTCCGTCTTGGCCAGCCAGCTCTCGCGCAACTGACGGTACTCCTCCTGCTGCTCCGGCTTGTTGTTGCGCGGGACGCGCCCGCCCACGATGGACACGACGACATTTGGTTCCAGTTTGGCGAGCTTGAGCGGGGGCAGGGTGTAGATGCCGTAAGCGCAGCAGATGATCTTCTTGCTGGGGTGCGTCTTGCGCACTTCCTTCGCCACGCGGTTCACAAAGTCCCAGATGTAATCTGAGGCCAGCCCGCGCTGGTCGCGTTGCGGTGAATCCTTGCCGGCGCACAACGGGCACTGGCAGATGGCGGTGTAACCGTCCGGCGGCATCACCGAGACCATCTCCATCTGATAGTGATCGAACACCGCGCCAACGAAGCGCACGGTTTCCTGAAACAACTCCGCATTCGAGTAGCAGAGGTGGTTGTTCGCCCCGCGCTGGTACCGCCGCTTCCCACCGTACAGCGCGTACCAGTCCGGATGCTTCGCAAACACTTCGTCGTGATCGGTCAACGTGTCCATGCCATGCGCGGCCTCGATGCCGTAGGGATCGCGGAGGCCCAGACGCATCGCCCATCGTGCCACGCTGGGTCCATGAACGCCAAAGCGCACGTTGAAACGGCGGATCGGAAAATCAGGCCGCACGGTTTCATCCAGCTTGGGCAGCGCAATGGTTTTCAGGGCGGGCACGACCTCGCCCAGCTCGCCCGGCATATACCACCGAACCCCAAGACTCATGAGGAAGCCGCACACGGCATTGTAGGAACCGCGTTCGTCCTGCTGCCATGCCTCAAGGGGTTTGCGCTTCTCCGGGGTGCGCTCTGCATCCGGCAGTCCAAGATCGCCCGGTAGTGTGAAGCGGTCCTTGTAAATCAGCAGGTTGGGCATGCCCCAAAGGGAGCCGGTGAGCTTCCCCCATTCCTGCTGGGCCCGTCCGCTGACGAGGTCCGCGTTATTCTTGCCCCAGGGTTCGATGGGCGCGAACTCCGTGTCCTCGCCAAGCAGCGCCAGCCAGTCTGGTCCCGACACCATGCGATACGCGCCGTCCTTCAGACCCGTCGCCGATACCTTGAGCGCCTCCGTGTGCGGGCCGCGACCGACAAAGATTTTCACGGCCGGCCCGCTCGGCTGCGTGACAATGGGCAGGTGCGCGCCGGAAATCTTTTGGACATAGTCCTGCAACTCCTGCGCCGCCAGCCGCACCGAGCGTTGGGGCTTCTCCGCGATGACAATCTCGGCGCGCGGCTGGCCGTCCTCGACCAGCAAAGTGGCCGCACCCAAGCGGGGAGCCAGGCCAACGGCCACGAGCGTGGCGAGCAAGAGGCACGGCACAACGGCAGGCACCTGAGGACGAACGGCTTTCACGCCGTCCAGACTGGCAGGGAGTGAAACCGATGCAAACGCCGAAGTTGGGAGACGTGTTGCTTGTCCAATCCTCATTCCGCATTCCAAACTCCGCATTGGCCTGGGTGAGGTGTCGATTCTGCCGTCGTCGTGCCGTGGAGCGCGGCGGTGTCGCGGAGACCAGCCGCAGCGACTGCGCCTGTGTACGAGCGCCGCGAAATTCTCATGCTAAAAGCCGCCCGACTTGCTGCGGATGGTCCCGCGCCGAGCGGGACACAACCGCGCTCCTAGAGCAAGGTCCGAACGCCTCCTATCGCCAGAGCAGTGCTTTGGCCTTCCCCGGCGCGTGCCCGCGTGGTTCAGTTCGCCGCATGACCGGCACGCTCATCAACACGGCGGCGATTCTCGTCGGCGGCGGCCTTGGCCTCAAAGCCGCGCGGCAGTTCTCCGTGACGACCCAGACCCGCATCAAGCTCGGGCTGGCGGCCTTCACGCTCTGGGCCGGCCTGGGCATGATCTGGAATGGCATCGGCGGGTCCTTCGGCGGCGTGGCGAAACAGCTCGGCATCGGCATGCTCGCGCTGGTGCTTGGCAACGTGCTGGGCACCTTGCTGCACCTGCAGGACGGGTTGAACCGCCTGGGCCAATACGCGAAGGAACGCATCGCCGGGGCAAGCGCCACGGACGGCAACCGTTTCAGCGAGGGGTTCGTCACCTGCACGCTGCTCTTCTGCGTCGGGCCGATGGCCATCCTGGGGGCCATCGAGGACGGCACGAACGGCAACTACAAGCTGCTGATGATCAAGGCCGCGTTGGACGGTCTGGCGGCCATGGGCTTCGCCGCAACGTTTGGCCCCGGCGTGCTGCTGGCGGCGGTGCCCGTACTGGCGTATCAGGGCACGATCACCCTGGCCGCCAACGCGCTGGCCACGCACCTGCACGATGTTGCGCTCATCAATTCCATCCGGGTGGCCGGCGGGCTGGTGGTGCTATGTATCGGGGTCGTCATCCTCGAACTCCGCAAAGTGCCGCTGGCGAATTACCTCCCCAGCCTCGTGCTCGCACCGGTTTTCACGCACTGGTGGAAGTGAGCGGAGCGAGAGGACCACGGACAAGCTGAACCGGCCTGACACCGTGAAAGTGCAAACCTCAAGCGGCGACGTCGTCCCACGTACAAAACCGTGTCGCCAAAACCCGCCGGTACCGGGTAGGCTGCCGCCCAACCGAATGAACCTTTGCCGCTGTCTGCTGCCGCACCCGGTCTGGCTTGTCCTGCTCCTGGCCCTGTCAGGAAACGCTGCCGACTGGCCGATGTGGCGGTTCGATGCCAACCGCTCCGCCGCTTCCCCGGAGATGCTGTCCGAGGAACTTCACCTGCAATGGACCCGGCAATACTCGCCGCGGGTGTCGGCGTGGGATGATCCCCTCAATCAGGACTTGATGGCCTACGACCGCGTGTTCGAGCCGGTGGTCCTGGGCGAACGCATCTTTCTCAGCTTCAACGATACCGACAAGGTCATCGCCCTGAATCTACGCACCGGCGAGGAGCTATGGGCATTTTACACGGACGGCCCGGTCCGCTTCCCGCCGGTGGCGTGGCAGGGCAAGGTCTATTTCACCAGCGATGACGGTCATCTCTATTGCGTGAATGCCGAGGACGGCACGCTGAAGTGGAAGCTGCGCGGCGGACCGTCCGACCGGCAGGTGCTGGGCAACCAGCGCGTAATCTCGGCGTGGCCGGCCCGCGGCGGGCCGGTGCTGCGCGACGGACGCGTCTATTTCGCGGCCAGCATCTGGCCCTTCATGGGCACGTTCATCTACGCCGTGGACGCGGAGACTGGCAAGGTCGCCTGGGTCAACGACGGCACCGGCTCGCAGTTTCTCAAGCAGCCGCACGGCGCGCCGTCCTTCGCCGGCGTGGCACCGCAGGGCGCCCTGGTGGCCACCCGCGACTTTCTGCTCGTGCCCGGCGGCCGTTCGGTGCCGGCGGCGTTCAACCGCCAGACCGGCGAGTTCCTCCATTTCCAAATCGGCTCGACGGCCAAGGGCATCGGCGGTTCCTTCGTGGCGGCCAACGAGTCGGATTTCTTCGTCCACACGCGGTTGCATGGCACGCGCAGTCACGAACTGAAGACCGGCAAGACCGGAAAGTTCGCGGGCGGCGAACCGGTGATCGTTGGCCAGCGCTTCTACGCGGCGAACACCAACCGGCTCGGCCCGGTCATCCAGTTCATCAGCCAGAACACCAACATCCTGTGGGAAGCCCGGGCCGATGCCTCCGGCGATTTGATCAAAGCTGGCAGCCGCCTCTATGCGGCGGGCAGCAATTCATTGACCGCTCTCGATCTCTTGAGCGGCCTGCGCAGCACGCGCGTGGTCTGGAACCATCCGCTGCCGGGCGGGGCACAGCGCCTGGTGGTAGCCAACGGGATGCTGCTGGCGGTCACACCGGACGGGCGGTTGATGGCGTTTGGCGAAGACGCGGAGAAAACGAAAGTGCTCAGCAGCGAGCCGGACCTGCCTGATCCCGGAGCCGATGCGGTCGAGCAGGCGAAAGCCATCCTGGCGGCGGCGGACTCAACGGAAGGTTACGCGCTGTGGTTCGGCGTGGATGACGCGGAGCTGCTCGAAGCGGTGCTCTTGAATTCCAAGCTGCACATCCTGGCCATGGAACCGGACGCCGACAAGGTCGAGGCCCTGCGCCGTCGCTGGGACGCCGCCGGGCTGTATGGCAAGCGCGTGGCTTTGCACACCGGCGATGCCTTGACCTTCAGCGCGGTACCTTATCTCGCCAACTTGATCTTCGTCAGCGAGTCTGCCGCACCGCAATTACGCCGGCGACCGGTCTTGCGCACGGTTTATGAGTCCCTTCGCCCGTACGGTGGGACGCTCTGGGTCCAGGCGGGTGCCGAGGCCCAATCGGAGGTGGAGCGCGCGGTTGAACAGGTAAAACTCGACCCGGTGAAGGTGACCTCCAGCGATACGCATCTGCTCATCTCCCGGCCGGGTCCGTTGCCCAACGCAGCCGACTGGACGCATCAATACGGCGACATCGGCAACACCGTGAAGTCCGATGATGCCCGGGTCCGTGCACCGCTGGGCCTGCTCTGGTTTGGCGGCAACTCGAACCTCGACGTGCTGCCGCGTCACGGCCACGGCCCGCCCGAACAGGTGATCGGTGGCCGGATGATCCTGCAAGGCATGAGCAGCTTCAGCGCACGGGATGTCTATACCGGCCGGCGGTTGTGGCAGACCGAGTTCAAGGATCTCGGCACCTTCGGCATTTATTACGACAAGAGCTACACCAACGCGCCGTTGAGCACGATGTACAACCAGCGGCACATCCCCGGAGCCAATGGGCGCGGCGCGAATTTCGTCGCCACCGAGGATTCGGTCTATATCGCCGTGCGCAACGTGTGCCAGGTGCTGGATGCCCGCACCGGCCGGCTGGAGCAGAGCATCGCATTGCCACCGCCACCCTCGGGCAAAGCGCTCGACTGGGGTTTCATTGGCATTTACGAGTATGTGCTGCTGGCCGGCGAGGGCTTCGCCAATTTCAACCAGAAGTTCGGCACCAACTCCCTGACTTCCGCCATCGAGGACTATTCCGCAAGTGCGGGCCTGGCTGCCTTCGACCGGCACTCCGGAAAACTGCTCTGGCGCATCCCGGCCCGGCACAGCTTTCTGCACAACGCCATCGTCGCCGGCAACGGCCGCATCTACGGCCTCGACAAGCTGCCGGCGAGCGCCGAGGACAAGCTCAAGCGGCGCGGGTTCAAACTGCCCGACGACTACCGGCTCATCGCGCTCGACGCGGCCACCGGAAAACTGGTCTGGGAGGAACGCAAGGACCTCTTCGGCACCTGGCTGAGCTACTCGAAGCAGCACGATGTACTTCTGCTGGCGGGTGCCAAGGCGGTGGACCGGCTCAAGGACGAGACCGGTGAAGGCATGGCCGCCTATCAGGGCGCGGACGGCAGGCTCCGGTGGCAGGATTTGAAACGCAAGTACACCGGCCCGTGCATCCTGCACCATGAGTTGATCCTCACGAGCGCGAACTCGTATCAGGCCTCCAGCGGCGCGTTCAACCTGCTCGACGGCAAGCCGCATCTCGTCCGCAACCCGCTGACCGGCAAGTCCGAGCCGTGGCGGGTTTCGCGGGCCTACGGCTGCAATAACATCGTGGCCAGTGAAAACCTGCTCACGTTCCGCTCCGGCGCGGCGGGCTTCTACGACCTGCTCACGCAAAGCGGCACGGCCAACCTCGGCGGTTTCAAGTCCGGTTGCACCGCGAATCTCATCGTCGCCAACGGCGTGCTCAACGCGCCGGATTACACGCGCACCTGCACGTGCTCGTATCAGAATCAGACTTCGCTCGGGCTGATTCACATGCCGGAAATGGAGATGTGGACCTACAGCCAGTTCGGTCTGGATGCCACTGACGGCGACCGCATCGAGCGAATCGGCATCAACTTCGGCGCCCCCGGCGACCGGCGGACGGAGGACGGCACGCTTTGGCTCGAGTACCCGTCCGTGGGCGGCGATTCCCCCGGCCTGCCCATCACGGTGACCGGAAAAAGCGTTGGCTACTTCCGTCACCACGCGTCGCAGGTCGGCGGCGCGGGCCTGCCCTGGATCGCGGCTTCGGGCGTGCGGGATTGCGAGACGATCACCATCGTGCCCGAGATAGTGCGGCCTACGCTCACCAAGCCGCCGCGTTCCAAGGAGGACGAGGAGGACGAAGGCCGCGTCGCCGGCAAGCTGTTCGGCACGAAGGAAGGCCCGGAGGCGAAGTCCATTGTGACGGTCGTTCCGCCGGTGGTTCCGCCCGCTCCCAAGGCTCCGCCCCGGCCGGTTTATCCGCCGGCCCCTTACACGGTGCGGCTGCACTTCGCGGAGCCGGAGGACCTGAAGCCGGGCCAGCGCGTTTTCGGTGTCTCGCTGCAAGGCCGCCCGGTGCTGCAGGATTTCGACATCGTCCGCGTCGCCGGCGGCAGCCGCCTGGGAGTGGTGAAGGAGTTCAAGGGCATCGTGATCCAGAAGGACTTGAAGATCGCCCTCACCCGCGCGCCGGGCGTACCCGCCGGTCCGCTGCTCTGCGGCATCGAACTGATCGCGGAAAAGCTATCGACGGAAAAGCCCACCGCTGGGAAGTGAATGCGGAACTTCAACCCGTTGGTGGAGCACGGACGCCCACGTCCGTAATGGCCGGCTACGGACGTGGGCGTCCGCGCTCCTGGCAACCGTTCTTCGCCGCGCTCTTGGCCCTGTGGTGGTCCGCCGTGTACCTCCCGGCCTGCTCGGTTCCGGTCTTTCGCTACGCGCTGGAAAAATGGCCGCCGGACCACTACGAAGCTGTTCTCTTCCATCGCGGCCCGCTCTCCGCCGCGCAACAGGCGCTCACGCGCAGCCTCTCACCAGACGACTTGTCGCCCGGACACGCGCGGGCAAATGTGACACTGCAAACCGTGGACCTGGCCGGCGATCCCGCGCCCGAGCTGCTCACCCTGTGGCAATCCATCGACACCAACGCCTTGCCCTGGTTGGTGGTGCGCTATCCGGCCAACGCGCGGTTGCCCGGCCATGTCCACTCCGCGCCGTTTACCGAGGCCACGCTTCCGTCAGCCCTCGTCTCACCGGCCCGCACGGAACTGGTGCGCCGACTCGGCCGGGGCGACAGCGGCGTGTGGCTGCTGCTCGAAACCGGCGACCGGCAGCGCGATGACGCCGCCGCCCGGCTCATCGAGTCCCGCCTCGCCTACCTCACCTCCGTCATCAAGCTGCCGGCCATTGACCCGCAGGACATCGCCAGCGGGCTGGTCACCTTGCCGGCGGGCGGGTTGCGGCTGGCGTTCTCCGTGCTGCGCGTGTCCCGCAGCGGTCCGGCTGAGGCGACCTTGGTTAAAACCCTGCTGGGTTCCGAGAGCGATTTGGCCGGTGTTAATGAACCGATCCTCTTCCCGGTGTTTGGGCGCGGCCGCGCGTTGTATGCCATCGTCGGCCAAGGCATCAACCACGAGACGATCGACGAGGCGGCGACCTTTCTCACCGGCCGTTGCTCGTGTCAGGTGAAGGAACTCAACCCCGGCGTGGACCTCCTGCTCACGGCGGACTGGGACAGCTTTATCCCCCGCCGTACGGAACCGAAGTCCGCTCCTGTCCCGCCCACCGAAGCACCGGAAACCGTGACCATCACCGGCACACCGGAAACGCCGGCTCCAACCCATGCCCGACCGGCCGACTCGAACACGAGCAAGCTGCTCCTCGGCGGCTGCCTGATCCTGGGCCTGCTGGGTGCAGCGCTGTGGTGGCGGCGGAGTTGAAACGGCTCCGCTTTGCGTCCTCTGCGCCCTTTCGCGGCAACCACCACTCCTACCCCAGCCAGTCGTCATGCGTCTTCCACGTGGTCTCCGCGACGCGCAGGACTTCGGCGAGCGGGTTTTGCACCAGCAGCTCGATCAGCAGTTCCGCGCCCTGCGTCACGTTCTTCATCGGGCCGGTATGGAGCATGCCGCGCAGGATCTGGCTGATGTGTTTCGCGGCCGGGTCCGCAGCCGAGGGCGCGTTCGAGCGGAGCGCCGCCAGCGCCGCCAGCACCTCCTCGTGCGTGTGGCCTTCCAGCGTCTCGCGGAACACCGTCGCGCGGGCCGAGCTATCGAAGCCCGGCGGGCCGAACACCTGCGTGAGCACAGGCACGATGCCGACTTCCACGGCCCGGTTCGCCACCGGCACCGCGGGCGGCGTTACAGGCACGAGCTGACCCGCCTCGCCGACCTTGAACTCCACCGTGACCGAGTGCGGCCCAGCCGGCTCGGCATGAGCGGCCTGGCCCGTACCGTCGAAGGCAAAGTTGAGCGTCAGCCGGATGCGCTCCGGCGTGAGCGGGGTTCCCCCGGCCGCCCGGCGCGCGGCGAAGCCCCGTTCCACTTCGCGCAGCACGGTGGCGATGGCATCATTGAGAGGTTGCATGGCCGCGACCCTAGCAGGTCCGGCCGGAGATTGCCTCTGAAACTCCTCCGCGTATCCTCCCGCCATGAACGACAACGGCTGGCAGCAGGAATTTCGCAACGTCTGGGACCGCGCCGTGCAGGCCTGGCACGCGGGACGGCAACGGCCCGACACAATGTTCAACGCGGCCGACCGCGACTTTCTCGCGGGCCTCGGCTGCTCCACGCAGGAGCTTTTCGACTTCGTGGATGACTCGCTGCGATACAATGGCGACCCCGACTACGCGACCTCCCTCGCCGTCACGGCCATCCGGCGCGATTACTTCCTCACCGTGCTGGGCGGCAAATCCACCGGCCACGTGGCCACCATGGCCAGCCTGCCATCCAAGTCCGCCGAAGTGGACGGCATCGCGTGGCTGCCCCGCCTGATCGTGAAGGCCCGGCTCAAGCTGCGCGGCGAAATGCCCGCCGACCTCATGTACGGCTGTGCGGGCGACCGCCCGTTCCTGCGCCGCATGAACATGACCCTCCCGCAATTCCTCGAACTTGTCCGCGACGCCGGCCCCGACGACCGTCGCATCGTCAACGCGGTTAAACAGGCGGCGGCAGGCCGGGCTTGAGAAGCCGGTTTCATGTCTGACGACGTTCACCAACCCAAAGCCAATGGAGGCCTGCACGGCCTGCTGTTCGCAGGATTGCTGGTTGGGGCATCATTGATCCCGGTTTTCCAAGTTTGGCCGGTGCCCTGAGTTGTGGCGTTGGCTGGTTATTTCGCCCTGGCTGGGAGCCTTCCGGCGTTAAAAGCCGCGCGCCCCCGGCTGCGATTCGGGAGGGTATCGGGCCGGACCATTGCGGCCACCGTGGTAATCGCCTTTCTTTCCTGGCTGGTGCTGACGACGTTCAACCGCCTGGCGCAGCCGGACATGAGTGCCTACCGGAACTTGCTGCCCATTCAGGCCATGGGCGGAGTCATCAGCGCGGGAATACTGTTCAGCCTCTTGAATGCTGTCTTGGAAGAACTGGCGTTTCGCTACGTGCTTTATGAAGCCATCGCCGCTGAACGGGGGCCGTTGCTGGCCGTCCTGGCCACCGCAGTAATCTTCGGAATCGGACACTTGCATGGTTTTCCGCCGGGTCCGACAGGGGCGGTGCTGGCTGGCATCTACGGACTTGCATTGGGTTGGCTGCGCATGTTCACGGGTGGTATCGGGTTGCCAGTGGCTGCGCACATCATCGCCGATGCGACGATCTTCCATCTCGTCGCCAGCTCGGGAATCTGGGACAGGCAACCTTGATATTCGGACGGTAGGAATTGAGTCACGAGCAGCTTCATTGCCCCAGTTCCTACGGGGATTCCTCGACTGACGCCGCCGCTTGCCTGTGGTCCACTGCGGCATGCTTTGGCGCGCCGGTAAACACGAGTTCCGCTTTCCCCGCCCCACCCTGGTGATGGGCGTGCTGAACGTCACGCCGGATTCGTTTTCGGATGGGGGCAAGTATTTCTCCCTGGAGGCGGCGCTCGAACAGGCGGGGCAGTTGATCCGGGAAGGAGCGGATATTCTGGATGTCGGGGGCGAATCCACCCGGCCGGGGGCCACCCCGGTGTTGATCGAGGAGGAAATCCGCCGGGTGGTCCTGATCATCCGGCAGTTGGCGGCGCTCGTCCGGACCCCCATTTCGGTGGACACCCAGAAGCCCGAGGTGGCACGGGCGGCGCTGCTGGCCGGGGCGAGCATCGTCAACGACATCGCGGCCAACCGCACCGACGCCGCCATGTGGCGGGTGGTCGCCGAGTTCCGGGCGGGCTACGTGGCGATGCACATGCAGGGCACACCCCAAACCATGCAGCAGAACCCGTCGTACACCGACGTGGTCGGTGAGGTGGATGCGTTCTTCACGGACCGGCTGGCGCGGCTGGAGCAGGCGGGCGTCCGGGCGGAGCAGGTCGTGCTCGATCCGGGCATCGGGTTTGGCAAGACGGTGGAGCATAACCTGCAACTCCTCGGCGCTTTGGCGCGCTTCGGCCACCACGGCCGGCCCGTGTTGCTGGGCGTTTCCCGCAAAGCCTTTCTCGGCCAGCTCACCGGGGCGGCGGACAACCCGGCGGCGCGGTTGCCCGGGGCGCTCGCCTGCGCGGCCCTCGCCGTGCGCGATGGCGTGCAACTCCTGCGGGTCCATGATGTGCGGGAGACGGTGGCGGCGGTGAGGGTGGCGGCGGCGATCAGTGCGAAAAGGCGGGAATAGTAAGCAGTGTTCAGTTCTGCGTGATTTACTACGGTTGAACGCCGTCGGCCATGGGCCGGTCTGAATACTGATCGCTGAAAACTGATTACTTGCTTCTCTCCGCTTCCGGTTTGGGGCAAAGTGCTGACGACACAGTGGCGTTCGAATTGCTCAACAATATCTGGCGGCCCGCGCTGGAGATTCTCATCCTCGCGGTGGGGATCTACTATGCCGCGAACTTCATCCGCGGCACACGGGGCGCGCCGGTGGTGACGGGGTTGGTGGTGCTGTTTGTGGCGTTGAGCTTCATCACCACCGTGCTGGAACTGACCGTATTGCGGTGGCTGCTGGGCACGTTCTCGGCGTTCAGCGCGTTCGCGGTCCTGGTCATCTTCCAGCCCGAACTGCGGCGGCTGCTGGCCGAGCTGGGCAACCAGTCGCTCCTCATGTCCGCCCGCGAACAGCGCGAGGACGTGGAAGTCATCATCGAAACGGTCGAGCGCCTGGCGGACGTGCGGATCGGCGCGCTGATGGCGATGGAGCAGAGCATCAATCTCGCGGAGGCCGTCGAATCGGGCGTGGTGGTGGATTGCGAGGCGACGCCGGAAATGCTGGAGACGATCTTCTTTCCGAACAACGCCATCCATGACGGCGGGGTAATTTTGAAGAACGGCCGCATTCTCCGCGCGGCCTGCATCTTTCCGCTGACCCAGCGGCAGGACCTGCACAAGTCGCTGGGCACGCGGCATCGCGCGGCCATCGGCCTGAGCGAGGAGACCGATGCCGTGGTGGTCCTGGTCTCGGAGGAAACTGGCGCGATTTCCTATGCCCATCGCGGGGAGCTGAAGCGTGGCGTGACGGCTGAGGAACTGCGGGCCTTCCTTACCTCCATCTTCGTGCAACGCGTCCGCGCCCGGAACTGGGTGGATAACTTCCGCCTCTGGCTGGCCCGGAATGTCAGGCTATCCGGTTCGCCGAAGGTGCCCGTGCCAGCGTCAGAGCCAGTACCCGCCAAACCGGTCGTCCCCGCTCCCGTGGTCCTCCCCAAGAAAGCCGAGGCCAAGTGATGTCCGCGCGCGACGCCATCCTCCAGAATTTCTGGCTCAAGTTCTTCTCCTTCGTGCTGGCCACGATGATCTGGTTTGCCATCTCCGGCACTCCGTTGGGGACGATGACGCGCAAAATCGAGCGCGTGCCCATCACGGTGATGAAGTCCGCCAACGATCCGCGCGCCTTCCACGTCGAGCCCAGTCACGTGGATGTAACCGTCCGGGGGCCGATTGCGGAGGTTCAAGCCTTGACCGCCAAGCAACTCGAAGTTTTCATCAACCTGTCCGACGTGCACGATACTGCTGGCTTGAAAAAGCAAATCCTCGTCCACACCCCCGCCGGCATCGCGGTGGTGCAGGTGTCCCATGGCGAAGCCAGCATTTCCCCCGTCAACAGTGATTAAGCCGGTCCATCGGTCCATTTCCTCATGAGCAACGCACCTAAAAAGATCTTCGGCACGGACGGCGTCCGTGGCACCGCCAACGTCGAACCCGTGACGGCGGAAACCGCCCTCAAGCTCGGCCGGGCCGCCGCGCACGTCTTCAAGAACCTCGAATCCCAGTCCCGCTCGCGTGGCAAGCATCGCATCGTCATCGGCAAGGACACCCGCCTCTCCGGCTACATGCTCGAGAACGCCCTCAGTTCCGGCATCCTCAGCATGGGCGTGGACGTGCTCTTCATTGGACCGCTGCCCACGCCGGGCGTCGCCTACGCCACACGTTCGCTGCGAGCGGACGCCGGCATCGTCATCACCGCGTCGCACAACCCCTACGACGACAACGGCATCAAGTTCTTTGGCGCGGACGGCTTCAAGCTGCCCGACCCGATCGAGGCGCAGATCGAAAGCCTGGTCTTCAGCGGCAACATCGAGAGCGTCCGCCCCTCCGCCACGGAGATCGGCAAGGCCGTGCGTATCGATGACGCCCTGGGCCGTTACATCGAGTATGCCAAGGCGTCCTTCCCCAAGGGCCTGACCCTCGACGGCATGCGCATCGTGGTGGATTGCGCCAATGGTGCCTCCTACAAGGCCACGCCCAGCGTCCTGCGCGAACTCGGCGCGGAAATCTTCGTCTTCGGCAACACGCCCGACGGCACCAACATCAACAAGGAATGCGGTTCCATGCACCCGCAGAACCTGTGCGCCAAGGTCCGCGAATACCGCGCCGACCTGGGCATCGCGCACGACGGCGACGCCGACCGCGTCATCCTCTCCGATGAGACGGGCATCCTCCTCGACGGCGACGACATCATGGCCGTGGCCGCGTTGGACATGCTCGCGCAGGGCACGCTGGCCGAGAAGACCCTCGTCTCCACCGTCATGAGCAACGCCGGCCTCGGTGCGGCCGTGCAAGCGGCCGGCGGCAAAATCATTTACACCGCCGTCGGCGACAAGAACGTCATCGATGAAATGCTCAAGTGCGGCTACAACTTCGGCGGCGAGGAAAGCGGCCACCTGATCTTCCGCGACTACTCGACCACCGGTGACGGCCTGGTGGCCGCGCTGCAAATCCTGCGGATCATGAAGGCGCGCGGCGAGAACCTCTCCAAGCTCAAGCGCTGTTGGACCCGTTTCCCGAAGCAGGTCTCCAACATCAAGGTCCGCGAAAAGAAGCCCTTCGACCAGCTCGACGGCGTGCTGGACCTCGTGAAGCAGGCCGAAGCCGAGGTGCAGCCCAGCGGCGGCCGCGTCCTGCTCCGCTACTCCGGCACCGAGCCGAAGTGCCGTCTGCTCATCGAAGGCAAGGACATGGCCGTGCTGGACAAGTGGTCCAATAAGATTTCCGAAGCCATCAAGCGGCAGATCGGGGCGTGAAGCTCGAAGGCTCCGTGGCTTGGGCCGTGGCAGGCATTGGTTTACCTGTTTGGTAGCCGTTCCCATTCCAGCGCATTTGGGGAAGTGACCGGTCACCGAGCTGGGCCACCACCGGCCGGCCGCCACGCCACAGCACCGCACGCTGCGCGGGTGCCGGTGACAAAACACCCTTGCATCAGGTAGCCGCCCGTGGGGGCGTCCCAGTCGATCATTTCACCGGCGACAAATACGCCCGGCAGCCGGTGGATCATCAGCGAAGCATCCAGCTCGCGCCAGCATACGCCCCCGGCGGAGGAAATGGCCTCGGATAGCGGACGCGGGCCGGTGAGCGGCAGGGGGCAGTTTTTGGTGGTCGTAGCCAGGGACTCGGCGGAGGTGAACGGCGCGCCGCCCGGCCGGTTTTCCAGGATGGCATACGCCGCGTCGCTCAACTTCCAACGGGATCGGGCGGCAGCGAGAAAGTTGTTCGGACAATTGCCGAGCTTCCGGACCAACTGCTCGACGGTATGGGTGGGTTTGAAATCAATGGCGATCTCCGGGTGCGCCATCGCGCGCAGCGCCGGGCCGAGCTGGTAAATCGCGCCCCCTTCCAGTCCATACCGCGTCACCAGCAACTCTCCCACCGCCGTAACGGCACCGGCCCGGGCGGTGATGTTCTTGAGCGGCTGGCCTTCCGCCAGTGCGAGCACGGCGGCTGGCCACGGAAGCTCCCAACCGCAGTTGGAAGACTTAAATCCATTCACCGCGACCCCGAGCTTTTCCAGTCCGGAAACCCACCCGCCGTCGGACCCCGTTTCCGGCCACGAGCCACCGCCGAGTGCGAGGATCACAGCGTCGGCCTCGACCGTACGGGCCTCACCCTGGACTTGAAAATCAAGCTGCCACTGCGTCCCCGGTCGGAGGCCTGTCCAGCGGTGGTGGAGGGAGAACTTCACTCCGGCCTCCCGCAACCGATGCACCCAGCGGCGGAGCAGGGGCGCGGCCTTGAGGGCGCGTGGATAAACCCGGCCACTGGTGGCGGCAAAGGTTTCCACGCCGAGCTCGGCCGCCCAAGCTCGCAACGCGTCCGCATCGAAGTCCGCCAGCAGCGAGGTCCACGTCCCGGGTGGTTGATCTCGACCGGTGTAGCGCTGGGCGAAGTCCAGACGGGGTTCGGCGTGGGTGAGGTTGAGGCCGCCGCGACCGGCCACGAGGAACTTCCGGCCCACCGACGCTTTGGCATCGAATAGCGTCACGGACGCGCCAGCTGCTGCCGCCACCTCGGCTGCCCGCAGGCCGGCCGGCCCGCCGCCGATGATCGCAATATTGATGCCGGATCGAAACAGAGCCCTCCGCGCGGCGCAACCTTGTTTGCGGGACAAGTCAGCGCCATCAGCGCATGTCGCTTCTTGCCGCGCGGAGGCCGGCCAGAACCCAACGCGTGCGTTGGCCTCGGGTGGCACCCGTGTCTCGCGGGTAGTTTTCGGCGTCCCGCCGAAAACTTCGGACATCCGTGCGTCCCAGGGTAACCGTATGCACCAGGACTCCGTACGCCAGCGGTTCGGGCGGGACACCCGAACCGACCCGCGAGACGCGGGTGCCACCCCAAAACCCGGCGCGCCCGCTCGGGTTGGGTTATCGGACGCCGGATCGTGGGGGCTTCGCCAGGCCGGCGAAAGTGCTTCATCCGGCAGTTGCAAGAAACCGGGCTGCGCCCCTCGGCCATCGCACCCGGAGCGCGGCTGTGTCGCAGACCAGCCGCAGCAACGTGCGGGGCACGGGACGGGGCGGATTACTCCGGCACCCTTTACATACGTGGCTGGCTGCGACTGGCTTGCAGCACAGTCGCGCTCCGTTCCAATGGGCCACCAGCCCGTAAGTATTTGAATCGCTCCACGACGAGTTACCAGATAGCGATGTGCACCCGCTTTTCGCCCGGCTTGAGGCGGAGATGGACAAAGGGAGAACCAACCGCCAACGTGAGGCTGTTCCACAGACTGACTCTCCTGTGGTCCGGAAATGTGAGTCCGGCCATTGCCCTGCCACCCACTCGCATTCTGCCATCCCCCATGTTTCGACCCCTTACCGTCCAGCAGCCGGCGGGACTGCTCGCGTTTCTCTTCGCCAGCCTGCCGGCGGTTAAAAAGAACAAGGTGCGTCAAAGCCTCAAACTTGAGTTCATCCTGGTCAATGGCCGGGCGACCACGCAGTTCGATCATCCATTGCGCCCCGGCGATGTGGTTTCCATGGGCTCCGAAAGCGGCCGGCGCACCCACAACGGTCTGCCGGTGGCGATGAAGATTTACTTTGAAGACGAGCACCTCATCGTCATCGACAAGCCGAAGAATTTGCTGTCGGTGGCCAGCGAGGCCGAGCGGGAAAAGACCGCCTATGTCCATCTCACGGACTACGTGCGGGACGGCAATGAACGCAGCCGGGCGCGCATCTTCATCGTTCACCGGCTGGATCGCGAGACCTCCGGGCTCATGGTCTTCGCGCGCACGGGCGAGACGAAGGAACTGCTGCAGGCGAACTGGGATCAGGGCGAAAAGCGTTACCTGGCCATCGTCGAAGGCGGACCCCAGGCGGATCGCGGCGTGCTCGAATCCGACCTCGATGAGGCATCGCCCCACAAGGTGTATTCCGTGCCGGCCAGCCACCTCACCCGCCATGCCATCACGTACTACGAAGTGCTCAAGCGCAACGCCAGCATGGCGCTGGTGGAACTCCGGCTGGGCACGGGGCGTCGTCACCAGATCCGAGTGCAGCTCGCGGAGATAGGCTGCCCCATCATCGGCGACGAGAAGTACGCCGCCCGCACGGACCCCGCCCGGCGATTGGGCCTGCACGCGTGGTTGCTGAAATTCCGCCACCCGATTACGGGCCAGGACCACCGGTTTGAATCACTCCTGCCGGCCGAACTTGCCCGGCTGGTTTAAGGCAACGCCTTGGGAACAGTCCGCATCCCGGCCGGCCTTTGACCGTGCTGGCCATGCCTGCTATCACGCGCCGCAAATTGTCTGGGGCACGCCCCCTTGCGCGCTGGATTGAGTGATGCTCTATTCACCCCATGGCACTGCCTTATCCAACCCTCATCCCCGGGCTTCGCAGCCCGTTCGCTCAGACCAACGGCCTCGTTTATTTCGGCCGGATGCTGGACAAGATCCGGCTCGCGGCAGCGGGCAAATTACCGGACGGCTGGCAGCCAATGCGGGGGGCCGTGAAGGGGAGCTTCGACTGGCGTTGCTGCCAGTTTCTGAAGCTCGATTACGCCGCGCTCGAAGCCGAAACCCTCACTGGCAACAAGACCGATGCGGAACTGCTGGCCTGGGCCTTCCGGCAGGGTCGCCAACCCGATGATCAGGAAATTGAAGTGTGGAATGCCTTCATGACCAAGCGCGGCTGGCGCGATGCCGGCACGCAACGGTTGAACGAACGCCTTGCCGAAATTGGCCTGCCACCCGGCACGGTGCAGACCATGTTTGAATTCATCGATCTGGATGAAGGCCGGTTGCAGCCGGGCTCACCAGCATAGGAAAATGATGCCCAGACGTGCGACGTCAACGCCGCACCTCACCTGTCGTTGACACGCTGCGCCACGGTCAACATCAGCGCGGTGGACAGATTTTATCCGCATCACTCGTCCGTTCTAAACGTGATGGCCGGCAAGCCTTCTGCATTGAACAGGTTTGCCAGCGGGTTCCACGCCCAGCCGTAGCGGACGTATTTGGGCGTGGGCACCTCGGGTGAGGAGACGACGATGGTGTTGCCCTCGATGACCGCGTCGGCCCAGACCCATTCCTTGTCCGGTCCGGCCACGATGAAGCCCTTGAGCTTTTCGTCGCCGGCTTTGAGGCGCAGCCCGCCACCCACGTTCTTGAAGTAGAGCCGGATCTTGTCGCCCTTGGGCGGCTCGATTTGCATTTCGGTGAACTCCGGGCCGGACGCGACCAGGTTCGTCTCGCCATAGACCAGCTTGCGCGCAACGAGTGAGAGCCGCCGCCCGACCTCCTGCTTGTTGCGCGGGTGAATGTTGCCGGGATCACCGATATCAATGGTCATGGCGAGGCCGGTGTTCGGCACCGTGCGCGCCGTGCGCCATTGCGACTCGCGGATCTCCGCCCAGCCCGGCTCCACGGGCTTGGTCTGCAAGCTGTTCAAATTCGCCAGTGAAACGATCAGGAAGGGAAAGTCACCGACCTCAAACCGCTTCCGCCAGTCGCCAATGAGCGTGGGCAGCAGCCGGCGATACTGGAGCCAGAACGGCCCGTTGGCCTCGCCCTGATACCACAGCGCGCCCTTGATGCCAAAGGGCGTGAGCGGGGCGATCATGCCGTTGTAGAGCGCGGTGATGGTCTTGTAGTGGCCCACGCGCGGGAGGGGAAAGGGCACGGTCAAATCCTTCATGGCCGGGCCGCGCTTCGCCTTCCAGGTGCCCGCGATGCGGACCTGGTTCGTGCCGGGATTCGTCAACGGCCGCAGCACCATGTTGCTGGGTTGCGAGTCAAAACCGCCGGGGCCGTTGGTGTTCACGATCGCGGCTACGAACAGGTTCTTGCCGGGTTTCACCAGCGACGCGTCCACGACGTAGTTGCGGATGCCGGACATCTGCTTCGAGCCGAGCATCGTGCCGTTGAACCACACCACGTCCGCGTCGCGCACGACCGACAGGCTCAGCATCAAGTCCTGCCCGCGCCACTTCTCCGGTACGTCGAACGTGTGCCGGAACCACACGAGCCCGTCGAAATCCCTCAGCTCGGGAATGCCGGTTTGCTCCCACGGCTTCGGCACGGCGATGTCCAGCCAGTCGCTCGTATCCAGATTCGGGTCGGAGGCATACTTCTTGGCCGTGCTCGCGGGGTCCACCTTCGCGGTCCACTGTTCCAGTGCGCGGAAGAATTCGAAGACCGGGCCGAAGAATGCGTTCGTCTGGTCCAGGTCCGCGAACCGCTCGCGGAAATCAAAGGGCATCTCGTGCCGCAACGCTTCCCCGCTCACCCACGCCTCCGCTGCCGTGGCTCCCGCCGAGCTGTGGATGAGGCCGATGGGCACATTGAGCTTGCCCTGCATCTCCCGTGCGAAGAAGTACCCGACAGCCGTGAAGTTCTTGGCGAACTCCGGCGTGCAGGGCTCCCAGCGGGCGGCGGGGGGCAGCAGTTCCGGCGTGAGCGCGGAATAAAAATTAACCGTGAAGGACCGGATGTTTTGGTTTGTGCAGGCCTTCACTTCCTCCTCGGCGTTCTGCGCGAGCCGCACGGGCCAGTTCATGTTCGACTGCCCGGTGCAGAGCCACACGTCGCCGAACAGCACGTTGGTCAAGCTCTCCTTGTGCCCGCCACCCTCCACCACGACGGTGTGCGGTCCGCCGGCTGCGAACGGCCCGACTTTCGCCAGCCAGCGGCCATCCACGCCGGCGACGGCCTGGGCCGCTGCCTTGCCGTCCACCGCAACGGTGATTTTCTCGCCCGGTTTGGCCCAGCCCCAGATGGGTGCGGCGATGTCGCGCTGCAACACCATGTCGCTGGTGAAGAGGGTATGCAAAAAGGGCAGCGGACGTGGCTGTACCGGCCACCACGGCTGCGGGCCGGCGGGCTGGGCGGAAGCCCACGGAGCCAAGGTTAAGGCTGCGAGCCACGCGGCGAGTAGTAAGATGCGCTTCATGTCGGGAATTGGCCCGGCCTTCATCCCACACTTCGGCCCGGCGAAGCAATCTCCGGGTGACGCGCAGCTATGGAGCGGTCGGTGCCCCCCAGAATTCCGCGATCAATCCGCAAACAGGAAGCGCAGGTCATCCAGCGTCAGCGCCTGCGCGAACTTCTCTTCGCCCAGGACATCCTCGGCGAGGGCGCGCTTGGTCTTTTGCAAGGCCCGGATTTTTTCCTCGATGCTGTCCTTGATGAGCAGGCGGTAGGCAATGACCTTCTGCGTCTGGCCAATCCGGTGCGTGCGGTCAATCGCCTGCGCCTCGACCGCCGGATTCCACCATGGATCGAACAGCACGACGTAACTGGCGGCGGTCAGGTTGAGCCCGAAACCACCAGCCTTCAGGGAAATGAGAAACACGCCACCCCCGGCCTGGGACTGGAACTCGCGCACCACGTCCCCGCGGTTTTCCGTGGCACCGGCGAGGTAATGGACGGGCCAGCCCTTGTCCGCGAGGGCCGCCTTGAGCAGGTCCAGGAGGGTGACGAACTGCGAAAACACGAGAACCTTGTGCCCTTCCTCCATCAACGGTTCGAGCTGGTCGAGCAACGCTTCGAGCTTCGCGCTCCCGGCCTTGGAGTCGTCCTTCACGAGCCGGGGGTGGCAGCAGATTTGCCGCAACCGCAGGAGCGAGGTGAGGAAATGGAAGCGGTCCTTGTTGAGCTGCTTCTGCGTCTGGACCTTGAGCAGCATCTGCTGGGCGCGTTTCAGTTCGGCGCGGTAGAGCGTCTTCTGCTCGCCTTCGATTTCGCAGTAAAGGTCTTCCTCCACCCGGTCGGGCAGATCACGGGCCACCTGCGATTTCGTGCGGCGCAGGAGGAACGGACGGACGCGGGCCGAAAGCCGGCGGCGGGCATGCGGGTCTTCCTTCGCATCGTAAAGCTTGCCGAATTGCGCGCGGCTGCCGAGCACGCCGGGCATCGCGAAGGACATGAGGCTCCAGAGGTCGAGCAGCCGGTTCTCGATGGGCGTGCCGCTCAGGACGAGGCGGTGTTCCGCACGAAGGGCACGGGCGATCTGCGCGGTCTGTGAGGATGGGTTCTTGATGTACTGGCCTTCGTCGAGAATGACGGCTTGAAAATCCGTGCGTGCCAGTGATTCGCCGATGAGCCGGAGCTGCGTGTAGTTAAGGACGTGCAGATCGGCGGTGTTTTGTAATGCCGGCAGGTTTTCCGCATCGGTGCCGCGCCAGATTTTTACCCGCAGACCGGGGGCGAAGCGTTCCACCTCGGCCCGCCAGTTGTCCGTGACGCTCTTGGGGCAGACGACGAGGGAAGATAGGGTCTGGGGTCTGGAGTCTGGGGTCTGGGGGAGTGTGGGGCGCTCGCGCAGCCAGAGGAGCCAGGCGAGGGTTTGGAGGGTTTTGCCCAGGCCCATGTCATCGGCGAGGATGCCGCCGAAATTGTTCTCCGCGAGATAGGCGAGGAAGTGGAAGCCCTCCAACTGGTAAGGCCGCAGGTCCGCCTTCAAGGCCGTAGGCAGCGGCGGAGCGACGCGCGCCTTCAACTCGGTGGCGCGGCGTTGGATGGCCTCGGTCTGGGCCTCAGGGAGGAAGCGCTTCGCCGCCGGGTCGGCGAGCTGGAGCGCGTGGAGCCGCTGCGGTTCGTCGGTAAGTTCGCGCGAAGTAAGGCCGAGCCGCGCGAGCTGTTCGTCCTCCTGATCCGTGAGCTGGAAGGCGAGCTTGCGCCAGCCTTTCTTCTCCAGGCGCACGAAACCGCCCTTGGCCGAGAGGAGCAGCTTGATCTCCGCCTGCGTCAACTGGGTGTCGGCGACGTTCAAAATGACGCGCAGGTCGAACCAGTCAGTGCCCGCCTCGGTGGCTTCCAGTTGCACGGTGCCGGCGATGGCCCCCTCGGCGAACGAGGCCAGTTCGCCTTCCAGCTTCAGCTCAATGTCCGGCGGAATGGTGCGGAGCCACGCGGCGAATTCGTCCGGAAATTTCTTGGTGACCCGTTTGGTGAGCTGGCCCAGATACTGGTCATACCGGCAATCGAGCGGGGCCATCAGTCCCGGCACGGCGGCGAGGGCGGCGCGGTCGTAAAAGACAATGGCGGAATCGCCTTTGGGCCGGGGACGCGGCGCCCGCTCGCTGCCCCAGCCCACGGGCGTCCAGTGTTCGAGCACGCAGTCGTCCGGGGAATACGCATGGACGCGCAAGTGGCAATCCTCGGTTTTACTGTGCTCGTGGATGGGCCGCAGCGACGCCGTGATGCGCAGGCGCAAGGGCCGGTGTTCAACGCGCTGGCTGAGCCGCGCGGGCAGTTCGAGGCCGAGCCGGTGCAGCAGCGCGACACCTTCCGGGCGCTCGAAGGCGGCGGCGGGAATACGGTTGTCCCGCGTTGGGTCCACGACGCCCGGCACGAGCGGCGGACCGGGGAAGATGGTGGTTTCGCTCACGTAAAGCTCTGGATGGCCGGGCACCACGAAGAACATGGGCGGCGGGGCCTGTCCGTCGGCCGTTGTGAGGCGGAGCGAGTAATCGCCGTCGTCGCTCTCGGCGGGCGTGAGCTGCCAACGCAACGGTTCGGCACTCCAAAAATAGGGCGCGCCCGACGGCGTCACGACGTGCTCGCGGACGGAGGGCGTGCGGATCAGGAACGCCAGCAGGCGGACGGAGTCCACATCGCGCACCTGGACGCGGGACTGGACGCCCATGGAGGAAAAACGTCCGCGAAAGGTCTGCCAGAGAATTTCCTGGTCCGGCTTCAAGGTGGCCAGGCCATTGTCCAGCTGCCCGGTGAGGCGCACGTAGGCTGTGGACTTGAGCGCTTCAAATTCCCGGGCCCCGGGTCGTTTGTACTCCAAGTCCGCACCCTGATTGGACAAGCGCACGCGCAGCTCCGTGGGGATGACGGCCTCGGCGGGCTGGTCCTTCTTCGACACGGCTTGAAGGCGCTGGTTCCAGACCTCGATTTCCCGCCCACGCTGCCAGCGCTTCAATCGGTCGCTGATCCCAGCCAAGTCGGTGACGGGCAGCATGAACTTGGGGACGGTGCCGCCGGCGAGGTGCGTGGCGTGAGCCACGTACAGCCAGAACTCATGTTCGTCCTTGGGGGTGGAGGGCCAGATCTTCAGTGGCTGATACGCCTGCGGGGCCGGTGGCGTCAGGCCCAGCGTGGTGAAATCCATCGGATAGATCGCGTTGTAAACCGCCACGCGGCCAGCCACCTCGTGAACCTTGGTAAGATAGCTGATCTCCTCGCGCGTCAACTCGCGTCCCACGGCCTCGCGGAGCATTTCAGCCAGCGGACTCACGGCCGGGTTGCGTCGGGCGGCGGCCTTCGGCTGGCCCGCCGGAGTCACCACTCCGGTGGCGGCGCTCGTCGGGCTGAGCAGCAGGGTTTTGAGTGTGGCATAGGCGTGCTTGCAATCACCCGCCAGGGGGCAGGTACAGGAATCTTCCCATTTGCCGTCAACCAGTTCCCAGTCCACCTCGTACACCTCGCTGCCCTCGACATCGGCCTGGTAGTGAGTGCCGGGAACCACACAGCCCACCCCCAGCACGCGCCCCTGCCGGAAATAATCTTCACCCCGGCTGCGGTCGCCGGCCCCGAAACTGCGCAGGGTCTCCCAGGCTTGGTGCTCCTGTTCCAACGGTGGGAGGGGGGACTTCATGTGGCTTTACTCAGCGCGTTCAACGACCCGCACTCTACGAACGGTCAGTGGTTTGTCACCCTTGTCAAAAAAGCTCATCCCTGCGCGGGTATCAGCCGGGCGAACTCCAACCACTGGCGGGTGACTTCAGCCCCGGCCTTGAAGTCGTAGGCGGGCTTCCAGCCGAGGGTCTGCTTGAGCAGCTCATTGGAGAACTCAATGGGAAAGGCCTCGAGCCGGATGCGGCTCGGATTCGGCATCGGCACGCCCGGCCCCGTGCTGGCGCGCGGGCGCGGCGACATCTTCGCCTTGAAGGCGAGCACCTTCTCCTCGCCCATGCGGGCCTTCGCCGTTTCCTTCGCCCACACAATGGCGGACTTCACGGCGGGAATCTTGCCAAACTGCCGGTGCAAATCCGGCGAGACCACCAGCTTGGCGGCGGCGGTGAGGTTGGATTTCAACGTGGGCCGTTGCCTGGCCCAGTACGCGCGCAGTTCGGCGGTGTCGAAGTTCACCGTCTGTACCGGCTGGCCGAGCATTTCGGCAAAGGTCAGGTTCCATTCGCGCCAGGTGACGGCCTTGTCGGAGTTGACGAAGAACGCCTGGCCGACGCCTTGGTCCGACGTGATGGCCGCGTGGATGGCCGAACAAACATCATCCACCATCACGGCGTTGCAGACCCACTTGCCCTCGTCGAGCAACCCGATGGTGCCGCCCTTGGCCTGCTGGATCGCGGCGAGGACGAAGCCACCGTACGGTCCGTAAACCACCGTGGGCCGGAGGATGATGGCGGGCAGGCCGTAGCGGTCGATGGCGCGGCGCACGAGCCGTTCCTCCTTCGCCTTGGACACGACGTAGGTGCTCTCGTCGTGCCGGACGATGGGCGCGGTGGCCTCGTGGCAGCTTTCCGGGCCGGGGTTCGACCCGTGGACGGACATCGAGCTGATGTGGACGAAGCGCTTCACCTTCGAGTGCAACGCAGCGGCGATGACGTTCGCGGTTTCCTTGGGAGCGAGGTGGTCTTCGCCGTGGGCGAGATGAACCAGCGTGTCGCAGCCTTCGAGGGCTTTCAGGATGGTGTCCACCTTGCCGAGGTCGCCGGGAATCATCTCGGTGTCCAGCCGGGCAATGCGCGTGGCGTGGGTGTAATTACGCACCAGCGCGCGATACGGGAGCTTCCAATGAAGTTTCAACCGTTCGCACAGCCGCGTGCCGATGAAGCCCGTCGCGCCGGTGAGGAGGATTTTGGAAGGAGTCATGCGGTGGGGAAATTCCAAGCTCCAAGCTCCAAGCTCCAAGCTCCAACCAATACGGATGAATGAGCGGTTTGGGACTGGGGTCGGCATCCGGGCCACGTTGCTTTTTGGAGCTTGGTCATTGGAGCTTCTTTGGAGCTTGGAGCTTGGGTTTTGGAGCTTACCGGTTCACTTCCACCCACGGCTGCTTCATCGGGGTGCGGGCGGCATAGGCGCGCTTGATGACCGCCAGCGAGAGCATGGCCGCCTCGGCGGTCACCTTCGGCGTGCCGCGCGTGCGGACGGCCCGGGCGAAGTCCTCGATTTGCAGCAAATACGGGTTCGGGGCCGCGCCCTGGTAGCGCACGCCCAGTTCCAGCGGTTCGCCGCCCACGGTGCGGGTGACCGTGATCGCGTCGGGATCAAGATACTTCACTTCGGCGGTGCCATGTGAGCCAATGACCCGGATGCCGTTGAACAGGCCGTGGGTCCAACTGAAGCTCATCCGGCATGGCACGTTGCGGCCCGCGATGGACAGTTTGCCGGTCAAATTCGCGTTGCACTCCACGCCGCCAAACGAATCGTCCTCGTAGGCGATGTCGCTCACGTCACCGAACAGGTCCACGACCCGGTCCACCAGATGCACGCCGGAATCGAAGAACGCGCCGCCGAGCGTGAGCTTTTTGTTGAAGTAGGCATCGCTCGTCATGATCCAGCCCATCACGGAGCCGGCCTCGGCGATGACTTCCTGAATCTCACCGATGAGCGGATCGTTCACGATCCGCCGGAAGACCTCCGTGTTGCGATGGAAGCGCGTCATCAGGCCCACCGCCAGGATGCGGCCGTGTTTCCGGGCGGCCTCGCTCATCAGCCGCGCCTCGGCGGTGCTCAATGCAATGGGTTTCTCGCATAGCACGTCGATGCCCATCGCCAGCAGTTCGCACGTGACGGGCGCGTGGAATTTCGGCGGCACCGCAACGACCGCCGCGTCCACATGGCCGGCGAAGTCCTTCACCTCGGCGGTGACCCGCGCATCGGGCAGGACATATTCCTCCTTGGCCAGGGCGGTGTTCTTGGTGACGCGGTCACACAGGTAGGTGACCTCGATGCTCGGGGACTGGATGAACGCCGGCAGATGCATCTCGCGGGTGACCGCGCCGCAACCGACGATGCCGAGCCGCACTGGTTTGGTTGGTTTGCTCACGATGCCAGAATCAAAATCGCCGCGCTGAAAACGAAGAGTGAAGTAAGGCATTTGCGGGACTGCGGCAAGCCGACAATCACGAAAGGCTGCATAAGGGGGCGCAGCTCAGTTTTTTTTCCGGTGTTATTCGAACCGTGGATTGGACGAGGGCGGACGAAGGTGCTCCCTCTCCCCCATCGGGGGAGAGGGCCGGGGTGAGGGGGCAAGCCGCACGAATAGAAAGAACGGTCCTAAGCGCAAGCAGCCCGCCCCCTCTCCCTAACCCTCTCCCCCGATGGGGGGAGAGGGAACCTGAGCGCGAGCAGCGTCAGCCAGAGTCTTCCAACTGGCGGCGATTTCCACTGCGTTCTTCGCGTACCGATGGTTCCTTCATCGGGACACTTGCAAGAAACTGAGCTGCGCGCCTGCATCCGGGTCTGCTTTTCGCTTGAGCTTTGCGCGGTGAACTTTGAGCTTCGTCGCGATGTCATCGCCCCTCCAACGCGTTTCGCCCTTCTGGGTCTCGCTGGGCGCCGTGGCCGGCCTGTATCTGTTCTTCCTGCTGGCCATGCTCACGGCCACGGCGTGCTACACCACGCCGGGCAAGCTCATCGAGGCGCTGGCCAAACGCGAAATCCAGCACTCCATCGGGCTGAGCCTGCTTACCTGCACCGTGACCGCACTCCTCTCGCTGCTGCTGGCGGTGCCGGTCGGCTACCTGCTGGCGCGGGCGCGTTTCCCGGGCAAGCCCTGGCTCGAAGCCGCACTGGACATCCCCATCGTGCTCCCGCCGATGGTCATGGGCCTTTGCCTGCTCATCCTCTTTCAGACCCGCTTCGGCCAGTTCATTGAGCACTTCATGCCGTTCACGTACACCGTGTTCGGCGTGGTACTCGCACAGTTCACCATCGGCGCGGCTTTCGCGGTGCGGACAATGCGCCACACGTTCGACCACCTGTCTTCCCGGCCTGAAGATGTCGCCATGACGCTGGGCTGCACGCGGGCGCAGGCGGTCTGGCGCGTCACGTTGCCTGCCGCGCGGCGCGGGATGTTTGCGGCTGCCAGTGTGGCGTGGGCACGCAGTCTGGGGGAATTCGGTCCCATCCTCGTCTTCGCCGGAGCGACGCGCATGAAGACCGAAGTATTACCAACGACCGTCTGGCTCGAACTCAGCGTGGGCAATCTCGAAGCCGCCGTGGCCGTAAGCCTGCTCATGGTGCTCTGCGCGATGCTCGTGCTCGCGGCGGTGAAATGGCTGGGGGAAGAGGTATGAAAAAGGTTTCAGGTTTCAGGTTTCAGGTTTCAGGTGATGCCGCAGACGGCCCGGCACCCGGACTGAACACTGAACACTGGCTGCTGAATACTTTCAGTGGAGGTTTCGCGTGATCCGCTTTGAGACCATAGCCTGGCACGCCGGGGCCTTCCGGTTGGAGAACATCTCATTCACCGTGCCCGCTGGTCGCTACGCCGTGCTCATGGGGCGGACGGGCTGCGGCAAGACGACCTTGCTCGAAATCCTCTGTGGCCTGCGCCGTCCAGCTGGGGGGCGGGTCTTCATCGGTGAACGGGACGTCACGGACCTGCCGCCGGGCGAACGGGGCATCGGCTATGTGCCGCAGGACGGGGCGATGTTTCCCACGATGACCGTCCGCGAACAGGTCGGTTTTGCGCTGGCAATCCGCCAGCGACCGCCGCCGGAAATCGCCGCGCGCGTGAAGGAGCTTTCCGACAGCCTGGGCATCGCGCACCTGCTCGACCGCCGGCCGCAGCATCTCTCCGGTGGTGAGCGTCAACGCGTCGCCTTGGGACGTGCGCTGGCCGCCAAACCGAGCGTGCTGCTCCTGGACGAACCGCTCTCGGCGCTGGACGAAGAGCTGCGCGACGACCTCGCCGCGCTGCTCAAGCGGGTGCAACGTGAACAAGGGCTTACGGCGTTGCACATCACCCATAGCCAGCACGAGGCCGAACAACTGGCGGACGTGCGGTTCCGCATGGCAGCCGCCGGTGTGACGGAGGTGCGCCAACCCTAGCAGTGGTTGAACTCACCACCAACCGTTGGTCATATCGGGAGGAGGGGTCAGGGGCGTGACCGTTCCGTAGGTTTCGTAGAGCAGGGGGAACTTGAAGAATTCACCGTGACCATCGGCAAAAAAGAGCGGCACGCGCCGTTCCCCCCGGTAGTTGTGCCATTCGGTGGCGGTCAACAAGGTGTTCCGATCACGATGCCAGATGTAGTCACCGAAGATGAGTTTTGTGGTGGGTGACGCAGCAAAATCCGGATCCCTGCTTGAGCCAGCCACCGTCGCGGCGGTCACGTGCATCGTCTGATAGCGGTCCGTGTTCCACTGGACCGAATAGCTGCTCCCATAGGCGTCGTAGCAATTCTTCATGTTCCAGACCGCGTCTCCGGCATCGGAGGGGCAGCGGTAGCTCTTCGTGTCCCCGGAATAGCGGTTTAGCGGACGGCTGGTATCAATGATGTTTCCGACCGGGTTGGGCGGTGCTGACGTGCCGGCCTTGCCACCCCAGTCATTCCACTGGTTGTGGACCGGATAGAGGTCATCGTGGTCACCATTATACACCTTGAACGCGAGGCCGATCTGTTTGACGTTGTTGACGCACTGGATTTGCTTGGCCTTGCCTTTGGCCTTGGCCAATGCAGGCAACAGCATGCCTGCCAGGATCGCGATGATCGCGATGACGACGAGCAGTTCAATCAGGGTGAAGGCGGCACGGACGTGCCAATCGCAGGTATGGCGATTTGAGGGCATGGCTGATTTTTGGCTTATGAAAAGCATTAGCAGCCCGGCCCGGTTTGCGCAAGCCCTGAAGTAACGCCCGCTTGCGGTGACGGCGGGACGCTTCCAAACTCGCCGCATGAGCTTGCCCGAACTCACGCCGGAAGAACGCGCCACCTACGAGTGGCAGATGTGGCTGCCGGGCTTTGGCGAGGCCGCGCAACGCCGGCTCAAAGGTGCGTCCGTGCTTATCTCCCGGGTGGGTGGCCTCGGGGGAAATGTTGCCTATCAGCTCGCGGCGGCGGGCGTGGGTCGGCTGGTGCTGGCGCATGCGGGCAACCTCCGGCGGAGTGACCTGAACCGTCAATTGCTCCAAACGCACGAAGGGATCGGCCGGCGGCGGATGGACAGCATCGTGCGGCGGTTGCACGAGCTGAATCCCCGGCTCGAAATCACTGCGGTTTCCGAAAACGTCTCGGATGCGAACGCCGCGTCACTCGTGGCCCAAGCGGACGTGATCGTGGATGCCGCGCCGCTGTTCGAGGAGCGCCTCGCGCTGAACCGGGCCGCCTTCGCGGCGCGCAAGCCCATGATCGAGTGCGCCGTGTACGCCTTTGAGGCGCACCTCACCACGTTCATTCCGGGCCGCACTGGCTGCCTGCAATGTCTCGTGCCGGAAGTGCCGCCGGAGTGGAAGCGCCAGTTCCCCGTGCTCGGGGCGGTCAGCGGCACGGCGGGTTGTCTGGGCGCGGTGGAGGTGGTGAAGGTGCTTACCGGGCTGGGTGAACCGCTCGCCGGCACCCGCCTGGTGATGGATCTGGGCACCATGCAATTTCGCCGGCTCAAGCTGGCGCAGCGCGCGGATTGCCCGGTATGCAGGATCGGGAACGTGCCCGCCTCAGCCTAGGCCCTTGTATCGGCAAGGACCGCAACTGCGCCGTTGCCATGCGGTGGGGGGCTCGCTAGAGTCCCGCGCCATGAAAAACGTTCAGACCGCCCTCGTCCGGATTTCGCTCGTGCTTGCGCTCGCTTCGGGCGCGCTGTTCCTCGCCGGCTGTGAGACGCCCTCCGGCGGCAAGGGCCCCGCCACCAACAACGTGGAAGCCCTCAAGACGGCCGCCAATGGTGGCGATGCCGATGCCGCGCTCAAGCTCGGTGACATCTACATGAAGGGCAATGGCGTGCCGAAAAACAACGCCGAGGCCGAGATCTGGTACAAGAAGGCCGCCGAGCTCTACCAGAAGAAGTAACCGCCAGTCCGATCGCTTCCTGCGGTCGATAGCGGATCAGGCCGCCGCCCCTTCCAACGGCGCGTGGCCAGGCAAGTGATGCAACGCGCACACCCCAACCATTACGCCGTTTTGGGGCTGGATCGCCGTTGCACGGCTGATCAGATCCGCACTGCTTTCCGGGTGCTGGTCCGGCAGTCCCACCCCGACCTGAACCCCAATGCTCCCGCTGCTGTCGCCCGCACGCAGGAGCTAAACGCTGCTTACGCGGTCCTCAGCGATCCCGAGCGCCGCCGGACCTACGATCAGGAACTCGCGGCCCCGGAAGTTCCGGTCAAAGGGGCACGCGCAGCTCAGGGCGAGCGCAATGTCAGCCAGGAGGCTCACCTTCGCATCGAGGACCTGCTCCGGGGCACCACGCTGGAGGTGCGTGTCAACGACCCGGGCAATCCCCAAGGCCCGGAGACCTACCCGCTCGTCGTCCCGCCGGAGACCGCGCCGGGGACCCGTTTTCGCATACCTCGGGTGGGACCGTTCGCCGGCGGTTTTGTCATGGTGAAAGCCCACGTACGCCCGGACTTCCGGTTCAAGGCGCGCGGTTCGGATTTGCGCTGCGATCTGAAGCTCAAGCCCGAACGGGCTGCCCAGGGCGGCATGGAAATGATCCGCAGCGCCACCGGCACGATGCTCTCCGTGCGCATCCCGCGCGGCGTCGCACGCGGCGAAATCATCCGGCTGCCGGGCGAAGGGTTGCCGAAAGCGCGCGGTGGCCGGGGCGACCTGCTCGTGCGGATCACGTATCGGGTCGAAGTGCGCATCTCCCGGCCCTCGGGCCGGTGAGCGCACGAAGGTGGCGGCAGGCATCCTGCCTGCCGTAGAGCCGTGGCTTCCAGCCCGGCGGAAGAAAACACCCGGCACCCCGAGCACTCACGCATAACCACACACCGTCCGGCTCCTCACGCCATTCCGGGCGGCAAGATGCCGGCCCTCTACGGCAGGCAGGATGCCCGCCGCCACGCGTTTCACTGTTTGCCCGGCAATTCCACGCGCGCCTTCTTCAGCGCTTCCTCCAAGGTCTCGCGCTTCGTCTTCGTGGCGTCAATCCACACGATGATGGCGCAGGGTGTGGCGCTCACGGTGGCGCGCTCCACGCCCTCGAGCTTCGCGACGATGCTGTAGGCGGCGAAACGGCAGCCCTTGCAGTCGAGCACGCCGATGGGGATTTCCACCTTGGTCAGCTTGTCCGCCGGCACCGTGGACGGCGCGGTGACCGTGAACGTGTTCTTGGACGCCTGGCCGATGAGGCTGCTGACGCGCTCGGTGATCTTCTCAGGCGTGGGCGGCTGTTTGGGCTTGGCGGTGGGGAAGAGCTTTTCCAATTCGTAGCGCAGCGTGACCTCGGCCTTCGCGGCATCGAGGCTGACCAGCGCCACGTCGGGCACGGTCTTCATCACTTCGCGCAAGTCCGCCTCGCGCTCCGGCGCACTCAGGCCGATGAGCCGGTAAGTGCCGGTCTGCTCCTCGGCGTGGAGGTGCGGCAGGACGAGAAAAAATGCGCAGATAAAACTAACGAAAGAACGCTGAAAGAATGGTGATTTCATCGCATTAAATGTCACTTGCCGTTTTCTTTTTTGAGCTTGTCTGTATCAATTTCCAAATTCTTCAACTGAGCCAACGCTTCTGGATTCCAATCAACGTTATCCAACCACTTCAGCCTTAGCTCGGCCCAACTTTCTTCCATGGTTTTATACTGCGACCCATCATCACATCCATACTCGGTGCGGCAGCAGGAACAAATATCAAACGAAGCTCCAAGCCCTATGTCCGTAATACGGTTGCCTTGTTCATCACACCCATAGCCCGCCCCCCAAGGAGGCTCATCGCTAGGGGAGAGGTCTCCACACACAGGGCAGGGATAACGTCCGTCGTCGTGTTGTAAGATAGTTACGATTTCATCACTTCCCCGAGGTATTTTGATTCGTCGCATGGGCTTACTTTTGGTGCTTGTTGTGACAGAAACCCATAAACGACTTATCGCGTCTGGAACAGCCGGCTCTGCACAAGTTCGTGAACCAGCGATCGCACGCCGCCGCCCTGCTTCTGCGTGCTGGTGACAATCGCGGCAATCTGGTCGCGGTCGTTGAAGGCGAGTTCGCGGCCGGTGGCATAAATGGCGAGCTGTTGCGCGAGGTTTCTCAACAGCTTCTCCGCATCGGCGGCGGCGAGTGATTGAAACTCGCGGATGTCGGCGAACTTCCGTTCGTCCGGCAGCGCGCCGCTGGCGTCCACCTTCGGCCCGAGCTTGAAGCTGATGCCGATGAACGGGTCAATCGCTCCGCGCGGTGCGGGATCGCCCTCACCGATGGACCGGTAGCGCGTGCGGTAGCCGCCGATGACATCGAAGCTTTCCAGGGCAAAGCCCGGCGGGTCGATCTTCGCGTGGCAGCTCGCACAGGTGGCGTTGTTGCGGTGCTTGTCGAGCAGCTCGCGGATGGTGCTCGCACCGCGCACGTCCGGCTCCACGGCGGCGACGTTCGCGGGCGGCGGCTCGGGCGGCTGACCGAAGAGGCGGTCCATCACGAACGCCCCGCGCGGCACGGGCGAGGTGGTGGTGCCGTTGGCCGTGACCTTGAGGATCGCGCCTTGTGTGAGGAAACCGCCGCGCGGGCAGTCCGCCGGCAACGGCACGCGGCGGATCTGCGCACCGCTCACGCCTGCGATGCCGTAGTGCTTCGCCAGCTTCCCGTTCACCATCACGAAGTCCGACTTCACGAGATGCCGCGCATCGAGATTCCGAGTCAGCAACTCGCGGAAGTAGGCGCGCGTCTCGGCCACCATCGAGTCTTGGAGGTAGGGACCAAACTCGGGGTAAAGTTTCTTGTCCGCATCGTTCGCGGCGATGGACCGCAGCTTTAGCCACTGGCCGAGGAAATCCTCGACGAACCGGTCGGACTTCTTGTCCGTCAACAGCCGCTCGACTTCACCACGCAGGGTTTTCGCGTCGTGCACCTTGCCGCGCGCCGCCAGCTCCAGAAGCTTCGCATCAGGCGTGGAGTTCCAGAGGAAGTAGGACAAGCGTCCTGCGAGCGCAAAGTCGTCTAGCTTGGCCGCCGGTTCCACGCGATACAGAAAGTCCGGCGAACAGAGCGCCGCGCGGTAGGCCCAGCGCATCGCCATCTCGAAGGAATCACCGGCCTTCAAGCGGTCATCCACCTTGGCCACGTAGGCCTTCCGCACCTCCGCCTCAACGGGCCGGCGGAACGCCTTGGGCAGGAAACTCGCGAGCAGCTTGTCTGCATCCACGAGTGGCTGTTCGCTGCGCACGGTCCACAGGCCGGTTTCCGGGTCGGGCCGGTTTTTGCCTGCGCCGATCTGGCGGACCTTCTTGCGCGCGGGTGGCGATACGCCGGGATTGGCCTTGGCGTCGAACTCCACCAGCGGCAAATCCCCGAACAGCACGCGATGCGCAACCGGCGGCCACACCTCGTGCAGCGGTCCCTCGATGTCCAGCCAGTCGCACGCGATGCCCGGTCCGGTGAACGACATCGCGTGGCCCTTGCGCGCGTAGTTGGCGGCGGGCGCGAGTGACGCGACGTTGAAGCCGATGATTTCGTTGTGGTTCAGCCACGTGACCAGCTCGTGCTCCTTTGACTCCAGCGACGGCGCATCGAAGTAGCCCAGCACGTAACTCGGATGCTGGCCGCCCCGGCCATCGCCGGTGAGCTGCACGACGGAAAACCGCGCCGCTTCGGTGCCACGCGCTGGAAGGACCTTGCCCTTGTCCCATTGAAACGCCCACACCGAGGTGCGCACGCGGTAGCGGCCGGGATAAATCGTGACGTGCTCGATGAAGTAGGGACTGAGCGACTCGTCCTCGTGACGAAAAAGGCCGGTGCTGCTGTTGGTGTTGAAAATGCCCAGGCGCTCGTGCGCGCCCTGATCCA
>RFSE01000131.1 GCA_009924135.1 Pseudomonadota bacterium
ACCCTGCGGGTGAGGGGTGACCGGGGCAATTTGCATGGGCATCCCCCACTCCACCAGCTACTTGCCGCTGCTGGCAACTTTCCAACTGCTTTTTCTAAGTTGATCGTGTGCAGCACGTCCTGCTTGAACTCCACACCTGCCTCCGTCTTGAGGTGGAACTTGTGGGGTGGTGGAAACGCGGGGCAGACCGGCTACCGCTCGATGATGCGATAGAAGCGGCTCGTTATCGCGCCAGCCGACGGCTCGTAGAACATCAAGTGGCCGTTTGTCAGCGTGATTTGATTTGTCAGCGGAACCCAGTTGGTCGAAAGCAGATTGTGGCTGACGTGGAACTCAAAGTTCGCCAGGTCTGACGTCGTAAGTCCGTCTCCAGCCCCGTCGCCAAACTGCATCCGCAGCCGGCCATCGCCCGTCGGCACGGGTGGCCTGATTCGCAGGGGAATCCAAACCCGCAGAGCCGCCGGACTGCTGGTAACCGCCCCGGCAAAATTGCTGACGACGACTGAGTAAGCGCCTTGGTTCGACCGAACCAGGTTGGAAAGGATTAAACTGCTGTTGGTCGCGCCCGTGATGGACGTCCCTTGAAACAGCCACTGGTAAGTGAACGGCCCCGTCCCCGAAGCCTGAACGGTGAAAGTGGCGTTGCTGAAATAGGAGGTGGCGACCGGCTGCAAAGGCTGGGACAGGAGCGGAGGCGGAACCACCGTCAGCCGCATCACCGAACTCACGGCGAACCCATACTCGTTCGAGACCGAAGCCTGATACAGGCCTGCGTCCGAAAGTCGGGCGTTGGTGAAAAACAACCACCCCGAATCCTCGCCCACGGGGTTGGTGCCATCCTTGTACCATCGGTAGGTCAGGCTGGCCCCTCTAACATCTGTATGAGCATCGACCCAGAGAAAGGTGGTACCGCCCTGCGCGACAGTTTTATCGGTGGATTGCTGGTAAATGTAGGTGAGCGGAGATGTACCCCCACCGAAGATAATTTCGACGTTGCCGTATAGGGGTTGCCGGAAGCCATCGCAAGCCCATAGGCAGAACAAAACGACCAGAATGCTTGCTCTCCTGAATTGGTGCGGACACCCGCTCATCGCCAGTAGTTATAGCCCGCCGACCCACTCAAACAAGGCTAATCCGGGGGCCCCTGCGGGCGGCCGGTTACGGCACGACATTGATCGTGTGCAGCACGTCCTGTTTGAACTCCACACCCGCCGCCGTCTTGAGCTGGAACTTGAGGAGTTCCTGGTTCACGGGCTTGAGGGACGTGATGGCGAGGGTCACGGTCTTGCCATCGGCAGAGAGCTTGGCGGCGGTGATGTCGAGCTTGTCGTGGCCCTTCTTGTCCGGGTTTTCGACGGACATTTCGGGGGAGCCGTAGTTGCTCGTACGGAGGTAATTCCAGCGTTCGCCGGAGTAGTTCTGCACGTCCTCGGCGGCGGCCTTGTCGAGGGGCTGCGTGAAGGTGAGCGCGACGCCGGTCTTGGAGACGTGAAGCTGCGCGACCGAGATGACGGGCTTGCCGGTGTAGCGGATGCGGTCGAAACCACCTTCCTTCGCAGCGTTGCTCTGCCAGCCGCGCAGACCGGCGTTGTAGAGCTGGCCGTCACGGGGATTGAAGCGCGGACGCATGGCGGAGGAGGTGAGCTTCACGGGGATTTTCACGATACCGCCCTGGGGCTGGCCACCGATGAATTCCTTCAGCACGAGGTAGATGGAGGACTGGCCGTAGGAGCAGTGCAGCAGCTCGCCGCTGAACGGGCCCCACTTGTCGCTCGTGACCCAGGCCTGACCGCCGCCGGAGTTATCCCAGCTCTTGGCCATCCAGCAGAGAGGCTGGCTGAAGGACTTCACATCCCGGCCATGAGAGAGATCCTCGACCCCGTAGAAACCGCCGGGCTTGACCCAGTTGATGGGGCACATGGGCACCCAGGTGCCTTCGTTGTCACCGGTGGTGATCTCACCGTTGGGTCCGATGCCGATGCCGTTGGGCGCGCGCAGGCCGGTGGCGATGACTTCCAGCTTGTGACCGTACTTGTCGATCTTGAGCAGCGAGCCGGCATGTTCGGAGATTTCACCGTTGCCGCCGCCGCCGCCGAAGCCGCGTCCGCCACCCTTCACCGGGCCGGCCTTTGCGGTGTAGAAGTTGCCTTCCTTGTCCGTGTGCAGGTCGAAAACGAACTCGTGGAAGCCCGGAGAACTGGTGATGTCGTCGTTGAAGGTCTCGTAAACATCGCACGAACCGTCGCCATCCAGGTCGCGGTAGCGCGTGATTTGGTCGCGGCCGGTGGTGTAGATCACGTCGTCCACGATCTTTAGGCCGAGCGTCTCGAAGCCGCCGCTGGCGAAGCGCTTCCATTCGAGCTTCTCGAGCTTGTCATCGATGCCGCTGACGATCCAGACGTCGCCGTCCCATGTGGAGAGCGCGGCGCGCTTGCCGTCGCTGAAGAAGTCCATGCCTCCGAAGCGCACGCGGCGGTTCCACGGGTTGGGCACTGGCGGGGTGATCACGTCCTGCACGTAGGCGCCATCGGGCGTGCTGCTGGCGGCAAGGACACCGGCGGTCACGACGGCATCGGGCCAGTGCGGTTTGCCGGCCTTGGCGGCGTCATTGAAACGCGGCGCGCCCTGAAGCAGCGCGGCGACCTTGCCAGCATTCGCGGCGTCCGTGCGGGCGATGCCAATCTTGAAGGCCCCGCCACCCGCACCGGCGGGAATGCGGAGCAAAACGCGGGTGCCGTCCGCAAGCTCCAGCTTCGCGCCGTTCGGAGCGCCGCCGAGGGCGACGACGGTCACCTGGCCGTTGGCGGCGGTGATCGTCGCCTGGCTGCCTTCGACCTTGGCCTGCGCACCGTCCACTTCGCAGAGAGCGGCAAGGAGTTCCTTCGGGTTCTTGCCGATGGAAATGTTCCGCACGAAGACCGTGATACCGTCCTGCTCGACGGCTTCGGCGCGTTCCTTCACCGGCGTGCCGAGGACTTCGTAGCTGAGGGTGACTTCCATGCCGTGCACTTGCAGGGACGACACGCGGCCCCAGGCGCGCGGGAGCGGGCCAAAGGGTTCCTTGCGCGGGTCCTTAAACGAACCGCTCGCATCCGCCCAGCCGGGCTGCACGCGCAGGCCAAATTGCTGCTCGCCCACCAGTTCCGGATGCCCGCCGTGCGAGCCATCGAAGGTCACGCCTTTGGACGAGATGAAACCGCCCGTCCAGCCCGCACTCCAACGAAGCAGGTCCTGATCGAAGCAGATGGCAGCGTTCGTGCCGAGACGGATGGCGATGCCCTTGTTCGCATCGTTTTTGCCGGGGAACTTCGCGCCGATGCAGGCCTTCTGGAACGGAAAGTCGTCCTGCACGAGTCCGGTCTTGGCGGCGGCCTTCTTCTCGGCCTTCTTTTCCGGTTTGGCATCGGCCGCGAAGAGCGCGGCGGCGGTGAAGACCAGCGTGGTGCCCAACGCCAGCGGACGGGCGAATATCAACGAGTTCAGCTTCATGTTAAGTGGATAAAATGCGCACGCCGCCTCAATCGGCTGACCGGGGCGGCGCGCGAACGGGTTTTTCGACCCGGCGACCGAGGGTGGCATTCAACCGGAATGGTTGCCAACCACGAAGACACGAAGGACACAAAGGAGGAACGGAAAGTCTCGATTCGTGATTCCAGCCCGCACTTCCTAAGGCTTGAGGAGCCTCTTCTTTGTGCTCTTCGTGGCTTCGTGGTTCAACCCAGGGCCAGCTCCGCGCTGCTCCAGCGCTCACCGGCTTGCAGCACGCGGCATTTCTGTCCCAGCCGCGCGCACTCGGCCACGAACTCGTCCGGCGAAGCGGTGTTGAAGGTGAACATGTCGTAGTGCATCGGGATGGCGAGCTTCGCCCCAATGGCCTTCGCGAGCTGGGCGGCCTCGCGACCGTCGAGGTTCCCGGCAACCTTGCGCTCGGGCTTGTCCCCATTGATGGGCAGGAGCGCGACATCCACGCGGAAGGGCCGAATCCAGTCCTCCATGCCCTCGTACAGCTTTGTATCGCCCGCGTGGTACACGCGCCATGGACCGAACTGGAGGATGTAGCCGAGGAACTTATGGTTCCCCGATGCGTCCACCTCGAGGTCATTGTGCGCCGCAGGAATGCCGTTGAAGGTAAAGCCGCCCGCCGCCTTGACGTCGCCCGCCCGGACGCCGTGCAGATTGGGGGCCTTAAGACTGAGGCCGATGCGGAACGCCCCGGCTCCGCGATTCGCCTCCGGCAAGATCATCGGCAAGGTAGGTTTGGCGGCGAACAGCGGCTTGAGCGTGTCCGGGTCGAAGTGGTCGGTGTGGTTGTGGGTGCTGGACACCACATCGACGATGCCCAGGCGCTCCGGCGCGATGACCCGTTCGGTCATACGAATGTGCGGCTTGTCGGTCTGGGCGTACTTCACCGTCAGCGAGTCGGAGAGATAGGGGTCGAGCAACGCCAGCCGGCTGTTGAACTGCACGAGAAACCCGCTCTGGCCGAGCCACCAGAGGCGGAAATTGGGCCGGTCGGCCTTCGCGGCGTCCACGTCCGCGAGCAACGCATCGTCTTGAAGCAGTGGTTTGATCATTTGGGCCTGCGGACCGGAGTATGCCCCGCAGAGTGGCGAAGTTCTACCACCAAAAGCGCGGGACCGGCGCACCCCATGATTTCGATTGGACAAGGGAATTGAGGGCAAGGTAATGAGAAAAATTGGAAGCTTTCAGTTCGTTTCGCCGCATTCTCGCCCTCAATTCCTTTGCCGGTTCCCTTCCGAGACAATCCGTTGTCGGATTTTCCTAGTTGCCGGGAGCTGCGAGGGATGGTCTGATAGCCGATGGTTGCTCAAAAGGCCATTACCGTGCCCCGAGGCAATCTCCCCTATATGCTAAAAACCATCCTCATCCTTGGGCTGCTCGGCTGGCTCGGTCTGCGTCCTTGCCAAGCCATGCCGCTGCGGCAGTCGTTGGGCATGTTCGAGTCCGGCGCCACCACCGGACAGCGCAGCCACGCGGACCTGATGCGCGGCGGCAGTGGCGAAGTCAGCCGGTTTCAAATCATGCCCTCGGTCTGGCGGCACTACACCCGGTCCCGGGAGTACGACAATCCCGAGGTGGCCTGGACCGTGGCCCAGCGCATCCTGGTCGAGCGCACGGCCGACTTCCGCGCGGCCACCAAGCGCGAGCCGACCGGGGTGGAACTTTACCTGCTCTGGAACAAGCCTGGTCATTTCGAAGCCGTCGGCTACCGGATCGAACAGGTCAAACGCGATTATCACATCCGCGCCCAGCGTTTCGCAAATCTGCTCGCCGTGCGCTGACATCTCACTGCCTCGCCAGGGACTCTCCCCTTGTCTTGGCGACGCCACGGAATTACTTTGTCCGCATGAAATTTCTGTGCGCGCTGGGGGTCGTCGGCTTCGGCCTGCTCGCCACCGCCGATGAGGTTCAGTTGCGCGACAAGTCCGCAGTCATCGGCCGGATCGTCGCCGAGAAGCCGGACCAGGTGTTTGTGGACATCGGTTACACCGTCATCGGCGTACCGCGCACCCAGATAACCAAGCTGACCCGCTCCGAGGAGAAATCCACGGGCACGAAGACGGGCAAGAAGGGTTCTGAACCGGTCTCGAAGGTCAGCTCCCCTGCCCCCTCGGTCACGGACACCAAGGCGCTTTTCACCGTCAACACCACCCCGCCGCCTGAGCGCACCGTGCGCGAATTGATGGCCCAGCTTGGGCAGGCCGTCGTGCAAGTACGCACACCCAGCGGGCTGGGGTCCGGCTTTTTCATCAGCGAGGACGGCCATCTCATCACCAACTTCCACGTGATCGAAGGCGAGACGCAGATTTCCGTCGAGGTGTATCACCAGCGCAACGGCCAGCTCGAACGCCGCGCCTACAAGCAGGTCCGCATCGTGGCCATGCACAAGTTCGCCGACCTGACGCTGCTGAAGATCGAAGACAAGGATGCGCCGAAGTTTGCCCGCGTGCCGCTGGGTGATGCCGACCAGCTCGCGGTCGGTGAGCGCGTGTTCGCCATCGGCAGCCCGCTGGGTCTGGAGCGCACGGTGACGGAAGGCATCCTGAGCACCAAGACGCGTCAGATGCAGGGCACGCTTTATTTGCAGACCACGACGCAGATCAATCCCGGCAATTCGGGCGGCCCGCTGTTCAATCTGCGCGGTGAAGTAGTGGGCGTGACGAACATGAAGATCACGTTCGGTGAAGGTCTGGGCTTTGCCATCCCGGTCGAACAGGTGAAATTCTTCCTCACGCACCGGGACGCGTACGCCTACGACGCGGACAATCCCAGCAACGCTTACCGCTACCTCCCGCCGCCGAGCAAGATTCAGTCAAGCCGGTAGGAAGTGGGGCTTCCAGCTCTCGCGGCCATCCGCTCGACCGTGGACTCAGCGCGCCACCGGCTGATGTTTGGCGGGAACGAGCAGCTCGCCCGGTGAGGTAAGGGGCGCACCTGCTTCGGTCGTGGTTTGAAACATCGCATCCCGCAGCACCTGCTGAAGCATCGCCGGCGTGAGCCGGTCGCGGTCGAGGCATTCCACCTGGCGCGGCACCGGCAGTCCATCCAGTTCATCCCCGCCCGCCAGCAGCACCACCGGAGCGGAATAGTGCTGGGCCTTCATCTGCACCAGCAAATCAATCCCGTTGCGATGCCCGAGATGCAAACTGACCAGGCATAAATCGAAAGACTGTCGCCGCGTCATGTTCACGGCAAAAGCATAGGTCTGGGCCCACTCGAGGACGTACTGCCGCGGGGCGGCCTCTTCCAGCAACAACGTCATCTTGGCGAAGAAGTCGTGCTCCAAATCCACCAACAACACGCGGGCGCGGGAAGAGCCATGGGAGAGTTTCATAATGGGATGGTGGAGGCGGGTTTCGCGGGTTGGTAGCGCTGGCGGGCGCCTTCGCACCCTGGTGCGCACTGATGAGGCCGTTTCGCAGGGCGTATTCGGTGAACGCCGCGATGCTGTGCAGGTCCAATTTGTTGCGCAGCCGGTCACGATACGTGCGCACCGTGCTCAACGACACGGCGTAACGTTTCGCAATGTCTTTGCTGCGCTCGCCGTTGGCAATGGCGACGAGCACTTCGCTTTCGCGGTTGGACAATTCCACCCGGTCCGCCGGATCTATTACATCGAACATGTTGGCCGCGACCTGCGAACTGAAGTAGGGCTTGCCCCGATGCACCGTCTCAATGGCCCGCACCAGTTCAGCCGGCGAGGCTTCCTTGAGCACATACCCGCGCGCGCCGCTGCGGGTCACTTGCGCGACATACTCGCGACCGACATGCACGGTGAGGATCAACACCTTGGTCCAGGGCGCGCTTTTGCACAGCAGAGCCGATGCCTGCAGGCCCGTCATCCCTGGCAGATTGATGTCCATCAACACCAGATGGGGCCGCGTCCGCCCCACCTTGCGCAGGGCCTCTTCACCGCTTGCCGCTTCGCCGACAATTTCAAACCGGCAATCGGCCGCCAGACAGGAACGCAAGCCCTCCCGCACCACGGGATGATCATCGACCAGCAAGAGCCGGATCGGCGGGGCCGGCGGCAGCACGGTTTTCCGACGAACGGTTTTGGCCGGTCCGGCTTGCGCTTGCGACTTGGACGACTTGAATGTGCTCTTTTGATTCTTCACGGTTTACGCCTGTCCTTTCCCCGTAACGCGACCGGAGCCCACACCTGAATCGTGGTCCCCTCGCCCGGCACCGACTTCACCACCAAGGATCCGCCGATGAACTCCGCCCGCTCGCGCATGTTGACCATTCCGAGGCTGGATCGCGCCGCGTTGTCGCGCCGCCGCGCCCCGGTCACGAAGCCCCGCCCGTCATCCGAAACCGACAGCGAGACTCCGTTGGCTTCCCGCGCCAGCCGGATCTCGATGGTCTTGGCGGCGGCGTGCTTGAACACATTCGCCACGGCTTCTTGAAAGATCCGGTAGATGGCCAGCTCCGTCTCGGGCGGCAATCGCTTCCGCAACCGTTCCAGATGGCATTCCACGCGCAAGCCAGCGTGCTCCCGCATCTCATCGGCGGCGCTTCCCAAGGCGGCCACCAGTCCGAAATCATCCAGTTCGCGGGGCCGGAGATTGTGCGAGATGCTGCGCACCTCCTGTAACGCGGAACCCAGATAGTTCTTGGCCTTCGTCACCTCGGTTCGCAACTGACGATCGGCTCGATCGGGCAGCCGGCCCTCCACGGTCTGGAGCCGAAAACGCACGGACGCCAGCAACTGGCTGACTCCGTCATGCAATTCCCGCGCCACGCGCCGCCGCTCGGTCTCCTGCGCCGCCATGATCTGATGCGGCAACGCCCGCAGCGCTTCCTCGGCCCGCACCTTCTCGGTGACATCCACGGCCATGCCGGCGACGTACCGCCGCCCGGCAGCATCCACCAGGGGGAAACGCAAGGTCCAGCAGTGACACGGCTTGCTGTCGCCATCGGCCAGGTTTTCGGTGACGTCCACGACCACGCCCCGTTCCAGTACGGCCCGGTCGTGCAGGCGGATTTGCCGCGCGACCGGCCGCGGAAAGAGCTCGTAGTCCGTGCGCGATACCACCCCGGCCAGCGTGCGCTTGAGGAAGCGGCAGACGCGCGGGTTCAGGTAAACGTAGCGAAACCGCTCATCCTTGATCCACGCAAATGCGGGCGAGTGTTCCATGAACGCCGCAAAGCGCGCCTCGCTGGCCTCACGCGCCACAATCTCAGCCCGCAACTGTTCGTTGGCCGTCGCCAGCTCCCGGGTGCGCTCGATCACACGTTGTTCCAGCGTCAGGTTGAGCTGGGCCAGCCGTTCTTCCGCGAGGCGACGAGCGGTCAAGGCCCGTTGAATGCGGATGAGCACATCCACCCGTGCCACCAGTTCCTTGTTCGCGATGGGCCGGGCGATGTAATCATCCGCGCCGCACTCCAGTCCCGCAACCTTGCTGTCGGGCGAAGTCTCGATGCTGGAAATGAGCGCGATGAAAACGTCCACCAAGGCGGGGTTGGCCTTGATGCGGCGACAGACCTCGCGGCCGTTGATATCCGGCAGCATCACGTCCAACACCACCAGGTCCGGCTTCACCTCCCGCGCCAGCCGCAGCGCCTCGGTGCCGTTGACGGCCGGAAAAACCTCGCAGCCGCCGCGCCGAAACAACCGGCATAGCAGGTCCAGATTGTCCGGCTCGTCATCGACGACGAGCAGCCGGGGGGCCGGGGACTTCGGGTCTGCTGTTTGAATTGCGCCATCCATGCCGGATTAACGTGCTGCCTTTAATGTGCTGGAAGTGTGAACCATTCACCGTGGCTGGCGAGTTCAAACTGCGGCCTGAAAATGCAAACCGGCCGGCCGCAGGTGCGGCCGGCCGGTTCTGAAACTCGCAGGAAAAGGCGCGAATTAGTATTCGCGCTTGGTCTTCTTGCCGGGCTCGGGCACCGGGTAGAAGCCGTTCGCGTCCGCCTGCACGGGGGCGGGCGAGTCCGCCGTAAACTTGTCCGCGCCGGGTGCGTACTCGTGCTCGTGATTCAACATTTCCTCGAGCGTGACTTCCTGTGCGGTGTGCGCCGCGTAACGGCCCAGGGAGGTGGTGAGGCTCGCCATGACGCCGCGTTCCACTTCGTTGTGCGGCTTGTCATTGCGGATCGCGTCGGTGAGCAACTGCCACTCGTTGAAATACGGATCGTCCGCCATCTTGGAGTCCGACGTCCACAACTGGTTCTCGCGGGACAGGACGTGGCCCTTGAACGTGCTCGAAGGTCCGTTGCAATCGCCGGATTTCGCCGCAATGGCCATGCCCTTGGTGCCGTGCACGAAGCTGTGATACATCGGCACGGCCCCGGTCATGCAGCGTCCATCCATGTACATCTTGGCCCCGTCCTCGAAGGTGTATTCGACGGAGTAGGAATCGAAGTTCTGGTCCACGTAGGGTTTGCCGTCCGGGCTCGTGCGATAGGTGCGACCACCCACGCCCTGCGCCTTGACGGGCCAGAGCTGTTTTCCCGGAGGGCTCTTCAGCCAGCAGAGGTGGTCAATGTGATGGATGTTGAAGTCGCTATAGCCACCACCGGACGCCCAGATGAAGCTATGGAAGCGCGAAATCTGCCACATGAGTTCGCTGGGCTTGCCGGGCAGGTTGTTGTCCTTGCCCGGATACTTCTCGGAGAAAGCCGAACCGAGCAAACCCTGCATGCGGTAGCCGCGCAGCAACATCACGTCACCAATGTCGTTGTCCTGGTGAATGCGCGCGTGCAACTGCTGCAGGCACTTCTTGTGGCGGGACATCAGGCCCACGCCGACCTTGAGGTTCTTCTCCTTCGCGAGCTTGTTGAGTTCGAGCATCCGGCGCGAGGTCGGACCATCCGCCGTCACGGGCTTTTCCATGAACACGTTGATGCCCTTTTCGATGGCGTACTTGAAATGCACCCAGCGGAAGGCTAGCGGCGTGGTGAAGATCGCGACATCGCCCTTCTTCAGCGCATCGATCGCGCCCTTGTAGGCATCGAACCCGATGTACTTGCGATTGTCCGGCACATCGACCTGGTCCTTGAACTTGGTCTTGAGGGAATTGAATGCACCATCGAGCCGGTGCTGGAAGACATCCGCCATCGCAACGAGTTTGGGCGGGCCGCTCTGGGACATGGCGTTGGCAGCCGCGCCACCGCCCCGACCACCGCAACCAACGAGGGCCACGGAAATCTGGTCACTGCCGGCCGCATGGACATGCGGCAGGGTGACACCAGCCAGCGCGGAAGCGCCGACTACCGTGCCGGTGGCTTTGATGAAATCACGACGAGACGAGGATGGATCAATGGGCGATTCGTTCATGGGCCGTATCGTTTGCCCGACACCATAATAGTGTCAACACCAGAGCGAACAAAAGCGGGCGCAACTTGGCGCCGCGCCGGCAAGGTGGCGGCGGGTATCGTGCCGGTCGGCCGGGAGAAATCGTCTTGAAGGACGAGTGAGCCAGAATGCTCGAAGCGTGCCTTGAAAAGGTGGCGTTCGATCCGCCGGGCGGGACGCCCAACTCTACGGCAGGCAGGATGCCTGCCGCCACCGCCCCATCGGCTACCTCTCCGACCAGATGCGCACCCGTTTGCAGTCGTGATGTACTTGCATCGGCACCAACTGGCCTGCGGTCACCGGCATGGGCGTGGGGAACACATGAATGCGCGGCCCCCAGCAACTGACCGCCGGCGGGCGGTTGGTATATTCCAATCCCGCCCCGAAGCGCAGCCAGATCCAGCTCAGGAAACCCTCCGCCTCGCCGTCGGTCCGCACCTTCACTTCCACACTCGTCTGCGCCGTCCGGTAACTCGCCGCCGTCGCCAGGTCGAAGCGCAGCGCCACCACGTCCTCCGCCAGGTCCGTCTCCAAACCCGCCGGACTTTGCACCGCCGCCGGCCCCAGCCGGTCCAGTGCCGAGACATCCAGCCCGCAAGCCGGCCGCGCCCGAAAAAACCGGTTGCACTTCGGTCCGCCCACGAGCGTACCGCGCAATTCGATCTGATCGGGCAGCAACACCGCGCCGGGCTTGAGCAGCCGCGCCTGCACGTCCGCCGTGATGGTCAAGGCCTCCTCGCCGAGCAGGCCATTGTCCACGATCTCCGCCACGAACAAGTCCGCCCGCTCCGGCAGGTCCACGCCCAACTCCACCTTGTCGGACCGTTTGGGAATCACCGTCACCCGGTCCGTCAGGCCGTTGCGCGCGATGTTCTTCCGCGCCACCTCCACGAGCAACGGTTCCATTTCACACGTATAAACATGCGCCGCGCCCTCGCGTGCCGCCAGCATGGCCAAAACTCCCGTGCCCGTGCCCACCTCGAAGACAGTCATCCCCGGCCGCACGTGCCGGTTCAGCGCCTCCTGGTAAATCGCATTCCGACCGTCGTCATTGATGATTCCAAAATGCCAGCCCGGCACGTGCCGGCGGATCGCCCAGTCCGCATACTGGCGGACCACCGGGTCCTTGTCTGCCATCCGCCACGCTTCCACAGCCAGCACCTTGGCCGTTCCTTCGTGTTTCTTGTCGAGCTTTTTCAAGACCGCGCTGAAACGGGCGAGGTGACGGGGAAAGCCCGGCAAACCCGCCAGCGTGCGAATATGCCCGGCCACGTCCGGAGGTAACGCGCCCAGCCAGTCAGGTTCAGGAACAAGCCATTGCATGCGTCAAGCTTGCGGTGCCCGCACATGGATTGGCCAGTGATAATTGAGAGCAATTCCGTGCCAGAACCGCCCGTCTTGCGCGCCACTGACTGGGTGAATGGTGGGCCGCAAGGCCAGGATAACATCAGTTGGGACACGACTGGTGACCAGCCGGGCCTGTGGATTGATTACGGCTTTGTGCTCAGCAAGATCATTACCTGGGGCACGGAGCACCTCCGCGTGTGGCCGGCCTACGTCTGGTCGAATCCCGCGACGGCCGCATTTCCTGCGAACCAGATGCGCGAGGACGTGGGCATCTTCGGTCACACCATCATGGCCGCCCGCCTGACGCAAACGGTGGGCATCATCGCCAGCAAGGGCGCGGTCGTCCCCAGCTCGCTGAATCCCGACGACGCGGCCGATACGCAGGTGGGTTGGATCGATCTCAACATCTCGGCCCGCCAGTGGACACCGTTCTCGCTGGTCGCCTCCGACGCGAAGGTGACCGTGAGCGGCACGGATTATCCGGTGGAAGGCACTTAACATGATCACCTACGATTTTTATCCCGTCTTCGACGCCACCGGCCAGAGCAGCGAATTCATCGGCGGATTCGACCAGCCCTGGTCAATCGCGTTGCGCGGATTCCGGGCCAACACCATCCCGGTCTGCCGTTTCTACCCGGCCAAGTTCAACCCCAGCGGCGGTTACGGGGCGCAATACTCGGCCCTCACGGGCACCGGCTACACACTCATCGCGCGCCTGATGATCCGCACCGCGACCACCACGACCCAGCTCGCCTCGACGGGTGTGCTGACCTGGGACTCGGGGGCGAGCTGCTTCGAAGGCGTCTTCAGCCTCAACACCACCGAGGTGCGCGCCGCCATCAGTGGCCTGGCCCAAGGCCAGAGCGTGCAGGTGCTCTGTGTGGTGATCCTCTTTGACAACAGCGGCCAGCCCACGATCTGCGGCCAGATCACGCCGCTCTTCTGGGCTCCCGTGCCGAATGACCTGCCCGATCCGACCAGCGTCACGGACACGATCTTCGCGAACCTCTTCGAAGCCTGCGTCGAAAACACGCCCACGGTCGCCTGGACGCGGTCCGGCAACCGGATGCTCGCGGCCGCGAGCGTCTTCGGCGAGGCAACGCTCTCGGACCCGCTGCGCATCGAGTGCCTGCCCACGGTCCCCGGCGGCGTCACTGCGGTTAACTCGACCAAGACCAAGGTGGTCACCGTCAACGCGCTGGCCACGCATCCGCAGCTCCTCGCGCTGCGCGTGCGCGGCAAGGTGGAATTTTGCCCCTACACGGGAGGATCTACCAAGGGGACGCTAAACATCGGCGGGGAGCCGGACGATGCGACCATCAACCTCTATTACCTCGATGTCTCCAGCCCCGCCCAGCGGGTGTGGCTCAACGCCGGCGACGTGCCCAACACGGCCGCCGTTGACTTTCGCGTAACGGTCACTGCTAATCCGGGCGCGACGCTCACGCTCGGCTACGATTCGCAGGACGGCAGCTTTGATGCTGGCGGCCGCGCGATCGTGGTCGAGGGCGTGGACCCCTCGCCTGATGCGTTGGACGGTCAGTTCCTTGAAATCGCCCTGGTTGACCATCAGGCCATTGCCACGCGCATCACGGATCTCGCGGACGCGCCGGCCACGCTGATCGGTCAGGGTGGCAAGGTGCTCGCCGTCAACGCGGCCGGCAGCGCAATCGAGTTGGTTGACCCTTACTACATCTTGACTGGCACCGCGGCGGACGCCACGCCCACGGAGCTGCTGATCGGCGGCGCGGGTGGTACGCGCCTGACGCTCCCGGACAATACGGCCTACGCGTTCCGTGCGATCATCAAGGGCCGCTCCGCTGGCGCAGACGTGGGCACGACGTGGACCGCGCGGGACAGCAACCGCAACTGGATCGGCATCGCCTGCTCTACGGATGGGGCTAAAGCGGTGGCCGCTGTTTACGGTGGCCAGCTCTACACCTCGACGGATTACGGTGCCACCTGGACCGCGCGCGACAGCAACCGCAACTGGCAGGCCGTCGCTTCCTCGGCTGACGGCACCAAGCTGGTGGCTGTGGTCAACGGCGGCCGGATTTACACCTCGACGGACTCTGGCGCGACGTGGACCGCGCGCGACAGTGTCCGGGACTGGTACTCGGTGGCATCCTCTTCTGACGGCACCAAACTTGTGGCCGTGGTGGCTGGCGGGCAGGTCTACACCTCGACCGATTCTGGCGCGACGTGGACCGCGCGTGACAGCAGCCGTGACTGGTACTCGGTGGCCTCCTCATCCGATGGTACCAAGCTCGTGGCCGTGGTCAACGGCGGTCGGATTTACACCTCGACGGACTCTGGCGGGACGTGGACCGCTCGCGACAGTGTGCGCGCATGGTCCGCAGCGGCCTCCTCTGCTGATGGCACCAAGCTGGTGGCCGTGGTGGCCGGCGGGCAGATCTACACCTCGACAGACTCCGGAGCGACGTGGACCGCGCGCGACAGTAATCGGGATTGGCAGTCCGTCACCTCGTCGAGTGACGGCGCGCGCCTGGTCGCGGGTGTTAGCATTGGGCTGGTGTATCTCTCGACTGATGCCGGCGTGACGTGGACCGCCACGGGCGCGCCATCCAAGGAATGGTTTGGAGTCGCTTCCTCGGCTGACGGATCGCGGCTCTTGGGGGCTGCTCTGACAGGTCAGATTTACACCACGGTGGGCGGGGTGGCCACCGTTCAGAGCGTGCATTTCACCGGCCACATCAACCGCGGTCTGGGGGCCGCGTCCACGGCCCTGCCCGACGCGGTAGACCGATTCCCTGTAGGAGTCCCCACATGGGGCTTTGACCTCCAGGCCGACACCACGCATGGCAGCCTGAAGCCCGTCGTCACCGGCGCGGCCGCCACCAACATCGATTGGACCTGCCGTATCGAGATCCTCTAGCCAAAGCCCCCACACCCCAGCCTTAGACCCGATCATGAAAGCCTTCTGCATCGCCCTTGCAACCCTCCTGCTCGTCACCAGCGCCCAAGCCCAACGCACTGGCGTCCTGAGCACCACGACCAACTGGCTGCTCGGCATCACGGCAACCGGGAAGAGCGTCATCGAGGGCACGAACGCCGCCTCCATTCGCACGCTCCTATCGATCACCAACGCCACGGGTCTGGAGGCCACAGCCGCCGACCTGGTGACCGTCTCCAACACGGTCACGGCCCATGGCAACACCCTCGCCACCTACGTGGCCCTGCTCAACGGCACAAACGTCTTGATCGGAACGAATCGCTTCGCCGGTACAGTCCTCATCACCAACGCCGCTAGTACGATTTCTGGCAACGGGGCCGGCCTAACGAACCTGGCCGCCGGTAACATTGCCACCGGCAGCCTGGCCGACGCCCGTCTCTCGACCAACGTCGCGCTGCTCGGGGCGACCAATCAAAACTGGGCCGGCACGAACAGCTTCCCGCGCGGCACGGTTCGCGGACTCAGTCAATTCGTTTACTATTACGTCTCAAACGCCGTGGTTCTCACCAATCTCGGAGTGCAGGCCCCGATGACCAATGGGGCCACTTGGAACAGTGCCTCCAATGACACTGTCGCTTTCGTGATGCGACCCCTTGAGAGTCCGAACGCCACCTTGATCTACAGCTACATGGTGCGCAAAAGCAGCACCACCAACACCGGGAGCACGATCAACGTCTACGTCGGAAACGCCACCAACACCTGCACTAACCTGATCCAGCAGTCGGGGATCATGTCGGGCACGGCCATCCGGGCGAACCTGTTCAATGGTGCGGCTGGCGGGGTGCTCATTGGAACTTACACGAATCTAGCCTTGATCGGTGGCACCATGTTTCCGACCACGACCAACGTCGTCTACACCGCCACCGATTTCTCGCTGCCGTGGATTCTTGCGATCAGGGGCTGCAACCAGTCCAGTGACCCCACCTGCACGATGACCTTCGACCAGCTGGCAGTTGGAGCTTTCATCCCGTGAGCCGGCCTCCATCTGCAAGCCCATTGCAGAGGACCAGGAAGCCGGCTCCAAGCCACGGTGATGCCCCGGATTGTCTCAGATAGCCCCCATTCTGTCTCAAATCGCGCCGGGTTTTACCCCTCCCACCGGAAGCCACCGAGGCCGCCCTCTACTTCATCCGCAACCCCTTGGACGTCGCCGTCTCCTACGCCGCCCACGGCGGCAGCACCAACTACGAGCGCATCATCAAGCTCCTGGGCAAACCGGACGCCTGTGTGGCCAACAGTGACGCCACCGAGCCGAACCAGCTCCGTCAACGCCTGCTCTCCTGGAGCCGGCATGTGTCCAGTTGGACCACCGCCCCCGGCATTCGCGTGCAGGTGATCCGCTACGAGGACATGAAGCTCACTCCGGATGCCACCTTCACCACCGCCGTGCGCTTCCTCGGCCTGCCGGACCAGCCCGAGCGCATTCGCAAGGCCATCGAGTTCAGCCGCTTTGAGGAACTCCAGAAGCAGGAGCAGGCCGGCGGCTTCCGCGAGCGCCTGCCCAAGGCCAAGGCCTTCTTCCGCAAGGGCAGCATCGGCTCCTGGCGCGAAGCCCTCACCCCCGAGCAAGCCGCCCGCGTCATCGCCGACCACGCCGACGTCATGCGCCAATACGGCTACCTCGATGCAGCGGGACAGCCGGTGTATTGAGGGACGCACCGAAGCGCGGGTCGGCGACCCGCCGCAACGCCCGAACTCGCCCCCGTCACGCCCAAACCAAGCACCTCCGCCCAGCCCCCGCCGATTCTTTCCGATATACCTCGCTATCGGAAGGCGGCACGTCAGGTTGGGCACCGCATGGAAAGCCCCAACTCC
>RFSE01000132.1 GCA_009924135.1 Pseudomonadota bacterium
TTGCGAGGAACAGAACCGCAGCGGCGACCTCGCCAGCGGTGCCGTTGCGGGCCAGGGGTGTCTCACGCCGGTATTGTTCCATCCGCTCCGGCGTGGTGAATTCCTCATGATGTCGCGTTTCGATGACACCGGGCATGATCGCATTCGCACGGATGGCGGGAGCCAGTTCACGGGCGAGCGTGCGCGTCATTACTTGGAGGCCGCCTTTCGCGATGGCGTACGGCCCCGCGCCGCCACTGCCGCCCGTCTGCACGGAAAGGGAAAGGTTGTTGATGATCGAACCATGGCCGCTGGCCCGCAGGTGGGGGATGGCGGCGCGTGTCACCACAAAGGCGCTCGTGAGATTCACCGCCACGATCTGGTTCCACAATGCCAACGGACATTCTTCCAACCGCGTACGCTGCACGGGCGTTCCGGCGTTGTTGACGAGGATGTCGAGCCGTCCCGCCTGCGCAACGAACTGCGCCACCACGGCTTCCGCCTGCGATGGATCCGTCAAGTCTGCGGGCAGGACCATCCCATCGCCGCCGCGCTCCCGAATGCCAGCCAGCGTTTCCTGTGCGCCCCGTACGCTCCGGTGGCAATGCAACCCAACGAATGCACCCGCACCCGCAAGCGCCTCCGCAACGGCACGACCGATGCCAGCGCCCGCGCCGGTCACGAGTGCCGCACGACCGGCCAGCTGAGGTACAGGAGCCGACATGGTAGTTGGTTTATTCACACTTGAGCAGTGGGGCAATCGGACTGAGCTGCGGCACGTGGGTCAAGCAGTGATTTCCCCGTGCTCATTTCGATGTGACTTGGGCTGCCGTGTTGGCATAGACCGCCACCGACAAAGCTTCATGCGGATATGGACGACTTTCTAGCGGTCATTTTCCCTGCATGGTTTGTCTCGCATCCTGCGTCCAAACGCGCATTGCTCTCCCAGTTCCAGCACCCATGAACGCCCAGACTTACCGGCGCAAGGCCAGCTTAAGCGATAACATCATCCACTCCATGCGAGCTGCCCTCCTCATGGGCAGCCTCATGATCTGCTGTAGTCAACCCATTCTTGTTCCAGCTGGGGCACAAGCACCTGCTCCCGCCGCCTTTGCGATGCCAACTGCGGCAAAGGCCCTGTCCAAGCCTGGTTTCTTCGTCTTGGGCGCGCTGGAGGAGAACCAGGACGGCTATGGTTTTCCCAAGAAGGGCTATGGCGCGCTGCTATTGAACCAACCGCTCGGTCCGGGCAAGGCCATTGAGTTCAACCTCCTATACGGCGGAGTTGGTACATTGATCTTCCGGCCTGCCGTGACCGGTTCGCCCACCGGCAATCAGAACTCGGACACCGCCAAATACTCCATTTCCATTGCATGCGACAAAAACGGCTGGGCGTTGAGCATCAACGGCGGGGTGTTTGCCAATGTGGACGGCAAGCTCCGGTGGGCAATTGATCAACGGCGCGACACCCTGACCTACTGGCCCGCCACCGAGAAGGCGCAGCAAAAACTCATCGCGGAAAAGATCAACCCCATCAGTGTGCTAAGCCGCCCCATCCCGGTGCGGATCGAATATCACCCTGACTCGCTGGCGGTCTATCTGGACGGTGCGCTGGCAATGGTTGTGCCGGGGCAGGAATTTGGCGGACCAGTCGCCATCTATCCGTTTCAAAGCGTCAAGCTGGGTCCGGTGCAGGTCACAAGTTCTACTGCTGGAAGCACGTTTCTGAACGTCACCCTCGACCCGCTCGCCAACGACCGCTTCGGGAATGCGAAGCTCACTGAAGCCAAGTCGGTACAGGCGGGCGGCATTCCGTTCCGCCTCTGTCCGGGCGAGAAGAACATGCTCAACCTCAAGGATGCGCGGTGGATAGATGCCGCCGCGAATCCAAGCAGCTACTACGAGGATTACGACAATGGCGCGCCTTTCTTGAACGACACCCGGATGCCGATGATCCGGGTACCGGTCGCCGATTATGTTGCGGCCCATGTGCTCGCCTATGCCGTTGCGGACGAGCGGACCTCGCCCGTGCTGACGTTGCGGGCCGGCTCGTACGATGTGCGGGCGCAGACCTTGCAGCATGATTTTGCCGTCTCCGTGCCTACTACCGCAGAGTTGCAGCACGCCGGCGCAAAGATTGTGGAGACACCGCTGGGCAGGCTGTACCACACGGTCGTGCCGTTCTCGGCGGTCTTTGCGCAGGATCTGACGGCGCGGCCGACGATGGAGATTGAAATTACCAAGGAAGTGCATCTGCAGCGCCGGAGCCCGGACCCGAACCGTTTCCGTTACCGGCCGCAGGGCCTGCCCTCGGGGGTGCGCATCGCGGCCATCACGCTGGAGAAGTCACCCTTGCAGATCAAGCTGACCGGCGGGGTGCCGGGACATGTGTTTGAAATGCCGGAGAAGCCGCGTTTCACACTTGCGTTGCAAAACGTCACGGCCGGGGCACAGGGCTACAGCGTGACGGTTCGCACGCGCCACTTGGATGGGGCTACCGCTTCGCTCACCGCTGACCAGAACCCCGCGTTCAAAGGGAGCGTCGCGCCGGGCCAGACCAAAGCCATCCCTTTCGACCCCGGGTTTACAAAGCTCGGCTACCATGACCTGGCTGTGGACATCCAGATGCCCGGTGCGGCGGGGGGTGAATGGACACTGACGCGTCGCACCACCTATGCGGTGCTGCCGCCGGACACGCGCCAGCATCGCGAGAGTTCGCCCTTTGGGGTCTGGGATTTCACAGGGGGCCACTACAGCAGTTCGGATCCGGAGCAGGTCGGACCGCTCTACAAGAAGGCTGGTATCCGCTATGGCATGTTTGAATTCAAGCCCGAGGACCGGGCCAAATATGGCGTCCTTTGCGGTAACGAGCCAAAGATCATCTACAGCACCAAGGACAATTCCTACACCTCGGGCGTGGATGCTTTCTACGCCCGTAATACTGATTCGACCAAAAAGGTCGCGCTGATCCTGCACGAGGATTCCGTCTCGGGGAATCACGTCCAGCGCGTCCCGGACATATTCCATGACCGGCCGCCCTACCGGCTTCAGACCGGTGAGAAACTTGATGAGCAGAAACGGTTCAAGGACTTGCTGGAGAAATGCATCGAGGGCGCAAAGGCGCTCAAGGCAAAGTATCCCGACATTCATCTGCGTCTGGGCAATGGTCCGTTGCCCACCAAGGAGGAGTTGCTGCGGGCAAAGTTCCCGGCCGAACTTTTTGACTCGCTCGGCAACGAGTCCGGCACCTTCGGCCGCATGCCTGAGACACAGCCGCCCGACTATGTCGGCTTTGGATCGAGCTTGTGGATGGACCGCCAGCTCCTCGATCACTACGGCTACCAGAACAAACCGGTGACGCAGTGCTACGAAATCTGCTACCCCAACACCAACCCCGGCAACCTCGCGCCCGAGACGCAGGCAGATTACTTCATCCGGCACGCGATGCACTCGCTTATCTGGGGCGTGCCGGAGATACGCATGGGCTGCATCTCGGACGTGGGCAACAGCTACCGGTTCAGCAACTGGGGCGCGTCCGGCATCCTCTACAAAATGCCCGAGCTGAACCCCAAGCCGTCTTATGTGGCCTACGCTACCATGACGCGGATGTTGGACGGGGCCAAGTCGCCGCGCCTGCTGGAGACAGGCTCCCCGAGCCTCTACGCCGTGGAGTTTGAACGGCCGGGCAACCAGCATGTTACCTGCGTCTGGAATGTGAACGGCTCACGCAGGGCGGTGATCGAGTTCGCGGGCGGTCCGGCGACAGAGGTCGTCGATGCCCAGGGCAACGAGCCAGCCGACCTGGGCCGTGAGGGAGGCAAATTGACACTCACCGTGAGCGAACGCCCCTGCTTCATCATTGCGCCGGCGCGGATCAGGGGAATCCAACCGCTTGCCGTCTCGGCTCCACTGGTCCGGCCGACGGGCCAGATTCAAGCACTTGTGCCGAATCCCACAAGCGATTGGAACGCGGTTTGGAAAATCCTTCCGGCGCGTGATCCTGAACTGGAGGCCTACAACTTCATGACGCCGCGGCGCAAAGGTGACTTTCAGGTCGAAACCGTCCCCGCCACCGGGATCGTTCCCACCCCTGCGGCTCCGGTTTCCGCCGTGAAGGTCACGCCCAAGCCGCTCACCACTGGCAAGGCCACGATGCCGATGTATTCCACCTTTGCGTTGAACAAACCCGTCACCCTGACCGGCCGGCCCACGAGCATCGCGATTCAGATCAAGGGCAACTCCGGCTGGGGGCGCATCATCTTCGAACTCCGGGACGCCTCAGGCCAGGCTTGGCGCTCCATTGGCGCACCTCAACGCGGTGAGCTTTCGCCGTGGCTGCTCGACTGGATGCCGAAGGACATGCAGCAGCAAAACGCTGCGGACAAGCAGTTGAACAAGATCGCCGACTGGAACACCGACGACGTCTTTGGCAAGTCGCGCATCAACTTCGATGGCTGGAAGTATATTGACTATCCGCTGCCCGGACATTTTCCCGGTGACATGACCGTGTGGCCCGGTAACAGCCAGTGGAAGTTCGACAAGGACGGTAGCGTTCATTATCCGCTCACGCTCACGGGCATCACCGTGGAGATTCCGGAGAAAGTCCTGAAGCTCCACCAGTTCGAGCCGGTGCCGGATGCGTCCATTCAGTTTGGTGAAATCCTGGCGGTCACCCGGGCCGAGCGTTGGCTGCTGCCGCGTTCTGCCAGCGCGGGCAAGGATGGAATATTCGACCGGCTGCCGCTCGCGCTTACGCCGCGCGAATCCGACTGAATCGAACGGTGCCTTTTACTCGTTCACGAGCACGACGCGGATGTGCTGGGCGTCGATGATGAACTTCTTGCCAGGCGGTGGGTTGGGCAGACGCGGCAGCACGCCCGCCGTGACGAACTCCTGGGGATCTTTTGGGCAAACGGACTTGCGCAGCACCCAGTCCTTCAAGTTTTCGTTCAGCATTTCCAACGAGGCCTGAGGGGATTTCTCGGCATCCGCGACCTGCTGGATGGCTGCCGGGGTGAACGTCGAAGGGGGACCGGGCGGTTCTATGTTCTTTCGATTACAAGCTGCCCCCGTGGCCAGGCAGACGGCCAGCAGCAACATTGATGGCCGAACACTCCTCATTGCCGGTCCCACATGGCCAACGGATCGCCGGGAGGGTATTGGAAACCCACCTTGCTGACCGGAATAGTTTCGTTGTGGCCGTCCACGAAAGCGGTGTTTGACCGGCCGTTGTGGCGGTTAAACATGCGCTCGCAATAGGTGGTGAGCGGCGTCGGATACGTGCCGTTCACCGGACTGGGAGTCCGGAAGTAATGCAGGCTGCCGCTGGTGGGATCGCCTTCCCACTGGTCTGGATTGGTCAATACGACGGTGGTGGGCGTCAGCAGGCCGGTGTCTCCATAGATTACCGTCTCGGCTGGGAATGCAATCTGATGCTCCCTCACGCTCGTGGTGGCGCCGAGAAATCCAATCCCGGCGGTACCTCCGCTATAAGTCATGCCGATGCCCAGCAGGTTGCCATCCTTCACCTGGGGACACTGGATGATGGCACGGTTCTGGATGTAGGTCCGCAGGAGGTCCGGCCAGTAGGTATAGGAAGGATTCTGAATCCAGTCGGTTGGTAACGCGGCTCCGTTGCGGCCGAATTCGACCAGCTTGCCGTCGTGGTCGTCCGAGTAGAATTTATAGGCCAACCCGATCTGCTTCATGTTGCTGTTGCAAACCGTGCCCTGGGTCTTGGCCTTCGCTTTGCTCAAGGCCGGGAGCAGCATGCCTGCCAGGATGGCAATAATGGCGATGACCACGAGGAGTTCAATCAACGTGAAGCCATGAACTTTGACCCTGAATCGTGGGATCATGCGGGCGAATCTCATTACGGCCATGAGGCCTGTCAAGGGGAAACTTTAGAGCGTATTATCACCGTGAGACAGTTCCTTTGGTGGCGATTGTTCGGAGGCAAATCAACCAACGGCACGAGACGCTGTGTCCCGCTAAAGGGAAGGGGATGGTCAGGCGGCAATGGACAAGCAATTGGGTGTTTCATCCGTTGTAAACTGGGCATCAGGCTAAACTCCTGTAGCTCGCTACCAGGATTGGCCTTATGACTTCCTCAACCGGAAGTTCCCGCTCCGGGGCGAAGCGAAACGGAAATCGAGGTGCTGGATGATTGGGGCGATGCGAAGTTCATCCCAATTCCGGTGCGGGAATATTTCCCGAATCCTACCCCGCCGACCGATTCTTTGACGAGTGCCAGCCTCCCGCGTTGCCCTGGATGAAGCCGGCCGGACACGCTCGCAACCGATTTCGCAGACGAGGAATTCACCGTTACGCCCTGTGAATTTGAGGGACGCAACCGCCTCCTGGGGGTGGCCCCCGTGACAGTGTACCAAGGCGGAAAAAGGCCAAATATTTAGAAACCCGCGCTAAAGCGGGCGCTCTCATTTTGTCTTGAGACTGGGAGATTTTACTGGTGGGATTCGGACAAGTCGGGCACGAACTTACAGGTTTTGCATCTTCGGTACCGAGTGGGGAAGAAGAGCCCGCGAAGTTCGTTCAACAGCGGTTTTCAAAAATCCCCCGCAGTAGATACTGCCTGCTCATTTTGCTGTGAACAAACGCACCTTGGGAACCGCCGCCGCCCTCCTGGTCTTTGCCGGGCTGGTGACGTTGCAGGTGTTGAGCACCGGCCGGGCGAAGCTTCCGCTTGCCATCGTGATGCCGGATGGCTCGACCCTGCGTCTGATGCAGGTGAGTTATGGCAAGGAACATCCCGGGCCGGGCAAGTGGTGGTATCCGCTGGCGCGTCGGCTGCCCGCTTCCTGGCAGGCCCGGCTCAACGTGAATCATGGGATGGTGATGACGAGTTCCGAGCCGACGCTGGGCCTCTGGTGCGCCTTGGAAGGAGCCGGGACCGCCACCCATGGCTGGGATTTTGGCATGGTGGATGAGCAGGGTGCGGAGGTGCCGGTGACCAACGGCAACAGTTACTCCTCCGATCCGGCGGGTGGTCCCGCCATGCGTGGCTGGACTTTTGGAGCCTTTCCCCGGCGAGGCAAATCCTTGACGCTGCGGATTTACACCCGGAACCCGAAGGGGGAACGCGTGCTGGCCGGGCAGTTGCAAATCCCCAACCCTGTGCGCGGCCGTTTTCCCGAATGGCGGCCGCGCCCCCTGCCCGCCATGGAGAGCAAAGGGGATCTGAAAATTGAGTTCAAGCGTCTGCTAGTTGGCGTGGGGAATGGCGGTGAACTGGAGACCTCCAGAAATAACGAATCGACGCAGTGCCGGGCCGAATTTTTGGTCACTGAAAACGGCACGCCCAGCGACCACTGGATTCCCGATGGCGTCGAACTGTCCGATGCGTCCGGCAACTCTGTGCGGCAAAACGGATGGTCCAGCGGGGTGCAAAGAGGAGCGGCCACCATGACCTGGCAGCCTTACCTTTGGCCCAGTGAAACCGCTTGGAAAATGCGGTTCGAGTTCATGCGCAATGCACAGGCAATGTTCACGACGAATGAACTGGTGCTCGTCTCGGGACTCGAATTGCCGGCGACGAACTCGGTCACGGAACTGAACCTGGCGACCAACCGGCTGGGCCACACCGTGCGCGTGCTGGGGCTGTTGAATGGCCAGGGGCAGTTTTCGGGCCATCACAGTTCGATGGGGGGTGGGAACCTCCGGCTCGAAGTGGAAGTGAACCCGAAACTCGACGGGAAGCGGTTGACCGTCTTCAACGTGCGGGATGATCGGGGCCGGGAAGTCAGCAGTCACGGGCACGGGTGGGGCGGCACTTCCTATTCTTTTTCCTACCGACCAGAGCCGGACGCCAAGTCCCTGAGTTTCACCCTCGCCGTGCAGGAGGTGGTTACCGCTGAGTTTCTGGTCAAACCGGAGGTGTTCGTCCCGGCAAAAGAGACGCCGAAGGGGACCACTAAGTAAACTTTGCACTTTGAAGTTTGCGCGTACGCCGTAACCTCCGCCGCCATGACTGACCGACCCGAGACCCGTCTCGCCCGCTGGCCGTCCCTTCTGCCGTTCCTGATCGGAGCGGCGGTGCTGGACTATTTTGCCTGGTGGGTGGTTGACAAGAGCGAGCATCCCATCAACATCTGGATGGCGGTGCTGACGTTGGTGGCCGTGGGCGGGGCCGCCTGGGTCTCGATCATGCCGTTTTTGACCGATGCCGAGAACGCCATGAAGCTGGAGGAGTTGGACAAGCTCCAGTCTGCGGCCAGCCAGATTCAAAACCTAGAGAAGATCGCCAACCAGGTCACCATTGCCACCACGCAGTGGCAAAACGTGCAGGAGCACAATACCAAGGCCATCGAAGCCGCGAAGCAGGTGTCCGAGGAGATGACTCAGGAGGCGCTGCGTTTCGGCGAGTTCATGCAAAAGGCCAACGACTCCGAGAAGGCCACGTTGCGCCTCGAAGTCGAGAAGCTCAAACGCGGCGAGACGGACTGGCTCCAGGTGCTTGTCCGGGTGCTGGATCACGTTTATGCGCTGCACCGGGCGGCGAGGCATTCCGGCCAGCAGAACCTGATCGATCAGCTCGCTCACTTCCAGAATGCCTGCCGCGATGCCGCGCGGCGCATCGGCCTGGTGTCTTTCGCCCCGGCGGCGGGGGACAGTTTCGAGCCCGGGCAGCACCAGACGGCGGACGGGCGCAAGGACATCCCGGAGGATGCGAAGATTTTTGAGACGGTCGCCACGGGCTACACCTTCCAAGGGCAGATGCTCCGGCCTGCCTTGGTGATGATTGATGCGCCCAAGGCTCCGCTCCCCGTTGCTGCGCCCGAAGCGGACGCTCCGGCAGAACAGTGAGTTGCAGTGCCCGGCTTTGCGGAGCGATGGTAGCTGGTTTGTTTGACCGGATCGTTCAGATCAACGGCGAAGCTTGTGGCACAAACTGTTCAACCGATCCTCTTCGGCCTCGAGACCGAATACGGCATTGCCCGTGACGGGGCGGAGGACTTGGACGTGGTGGCGGAATCCATCGCGCTCGTGCGCAGTGCCATGGAGCCGGGCGTGCGGATGCGCTGGGATTACGAGGCCGAGAACCCGCACCACGACGACCGGGGCTGGGATGTGCCGGAGCTGCGTCAGGATTTCGATGAGGCGAACTATTTCGAACAGGATACGCATCGCGAGCTGAGCTTTGCCGAGATCAAGAGCGACCTCGCGCTGGGCAACGGCGCGAGGTTCTACAACGACCACGCCCACCCGGAATACTGCACGCCCGAGTGTTCCACCCACGCCGAATTGGTTGCCCATGACCGTGCGGGCGAGCGAGTGGTGATGGCCTGTGCGCAGCGGCTCTCCAAGGCGCGCGGTGCGACGGTTCGGCTCTACAAGAACAACACCGACTTCCGTGGCCACAGCTACGGTTGCCACGAGAATTACCTCCTGCCGCGCGCACTGCCGTGGGACCGGTTGGCTGCCGGGGCACAGGCGTTTCTCGTCACGCGGCAGATTTTTGCCGGTGCGGGCAAGTTCGCCATCGAGGCGGAGGACCGGTTTGTTTCCCCTCAGTTTCAAATCGCCCAGCGGAGCGACTTTTTCAGCGAACTGCAAAGCGTGGACACGATGCAGCGCCGACCGCTCATCAACACCCGTGACGAGCCGCACGCCGACCCGCGCCAGTGGCGGCGTTTCCATGTCATCATCGGGGACGCCAATCTCTCGCCGTTCGCGACCCGGCTGAAGGTGGGCACCACGGCGCTCGTACTCGAAGCCATTCTGCGCGACCCGAAACGGGCCTTGCCCCAACTCGCCGATCCGCTGGCCGCCCTCCCGGCCATCTCGCGCGATTCGAGTTACCGCTGGCAGGTGGCCCTTGCGAATCGGCGGGCCTCCACCGCGCTCGCCGTCCAACGGGACTATCTCGCGGCGGTGAGGAAATTGTGCGACGTCTCTTCGCCGGAGCGGGCCGCGCTGGTGGCCGATTGGGAGACGGTGCTGAACGATCTTGAGACAGCCCCGATGCGCTGTCGTGACCGGCTGGATTGGGTCGCCAAGCTGGCTCTCATCCGCGAGTTTCAGTCTGCCCAGGACCTCGCCGAGGATGATCCGTGGTTGCAAAGCCTCGACCTCGAATATCACCGGCTCGACTTCGATGAAGGTCTGTATTTCGGCCTGGAACAATCCGGTGCGATGCGGGATGTGCCTCCGGAGGCCGTGGTGCAGCGAGCGATGTTCGAGCCGCCGGAGACCACGCGGGCGCTCATCCGGGGCCGGCTCATCCAGAAATTCAGCGCCGCCGTGCTCTCCGCGCAGTGGGACCACGTCACGCTCGCCTGTGGCGACTGTGAGTTGAAGGTTTCGTTGCTGGAGATGTTCGCGCCGGAGCGGATCATGGGCTATGGTAAGGCCATTGAAGCGGCGGCAACTCCGCAGGAGTTGCGCGAAAGGCTCCGGTCATGGCACAAACAGCACTAGATATGGGCAAGGTCACGGTGCAGATCACGCTGCGCAATTGGGGCGATATCGAGATGCTCGCGTTCGGCAAGAGCAAGGCACCTCCGCGCGAACTCAGGGCCGAAGCATTGGTGGACACCGGTGCGACGAAGTTTCACCTGCGCCCTTCCGTGATCAAAGAACTCGGCCTGCGGCAGATAGGCGAAGGCCGGTCCCAAGCCACGTCCAATCGCTTTGAGAAGCGCCGCATCTTTTCCCCCGTGGAACTCGAGATCCAAGGTCGCACCGGTCGGTTCGACGTGGTGGAGGTGCCGGAAGAGCTGCCAAATATCATCGGCCAGATTCCCCTGGAGGATTTGGATTGGGAGGTGGACATGAAGAGCCGGAAGCTCATCCCGAATCCCGATCACAAGAACGGTGTGTTGTTCGACGACTTCTAAACCGAAACCAGCCATGCCCGACCAAGCTCAAAAGACCCGACCGGTGACACCCACCCCCAGTGACGGCGGTGGCGATGGACCCGCTGCGCCGAAAGTGGACAAGCCCAACGTCGAGGACCTGCTCAAGCGCATGAAGAAGGTGGACCCTGACCAAGCCAAGCGGTATCGGCAGCGCACGGGGCAATGACGGGTACCTCCGTACTTCAATCAACATGACTTCGGCCCCCCAATCCATCGCCGGCGACTTCCTCTCGCTGCTTGCCAACCACAACGTGTCACCGTTGCGCGTGGACGCCACCCACGCCGCTCCGGTCGAGACGCAGGCCACGACCGTCTTCGCCTTTCACTTCGCGGACGGAGTACTGATGGCCGGGGACCGGCGCGCGACGGCGGGCAATGTCATCGTCACCGACCGCGTGGACAAGGTGATCGAACTGGATGCGCACTCCCTGCTGGCCATCGCCGGGGTGCCGGCCACGGCGTTTGAGATGGCGCGCGTCCTGCAAACCTCATTCGAGTATTACCGCCGCAGCCAGCTTCAGTCGCTGAGCCTTCCGGCCAAAGTCCGCGCCCTCGCCCGTTTGCTCCGCGACAACCTGCCGATGACGATGCAGGGCATCGGTGTGGTGGTGCCGCTCTTTGCAGGCGTGGACACTTCAGTGCAACCGCACAAACCGCAGATCTATTTCTACGACCCGCTGGGCGCGCAGTTCCAAGCGGTTGGCTACGCGACGAGCGGGTCCGGTTCGCAGACCATTCGCAGCGTGCTGAGCTATCAGGAGCGCTACGCACAGCCCCGACCATCGGAGATGACCCTGCCACAGGCGGTGCAGTTCGCGTTGCGGTTGTTGATGACCGCCTCGGAATTTGATTCAGCCACGGGCGGAGTGCGGCCGGATTCGCAGGCGTTTGCCACGCTCAAAGTTTTGCGGGCTGACGGGGTGGAGACGATTTCAGACGCGCAGCAGGCGCAGTGGCTGAAGGGATAGCTACTCGTTCAGACCTGTAGCGGCGCTTTATGAGCGCCGAGTTGGACGGGAAGTAGGACTTTGGGCGACTGCGGGCAAGGGTGCGCGCAACTCGGCGGTCATAGACCGGCCGCTGCAGGGGGTGTGGTGATTTCGCGAGCAACGAAGAGTCTGCATCGCTGTAGCGGCGCTCGGTGTGCGCCGGGTTGGACGGACAGAAGTCCATTGGAGCAACTGCGGGTTACTCCTGATTCACCTTCACGCAGACCAAGTCGCCTCGGGCGTTCCGGCAATAGATTCGACCATCCGACAGCACGGGCACTGTCCAGCAGCGCCCGCCCAGAACATGATGCCGGGCGCCGGGCATGAAGCCGGCGGGCGTGGCGTTTGCGGTGAGCAACTCGCCGCGTTCACTCAGGATTAACAACGTGCCATCGGCCGTGGCCGTCAAGGAACCGCACCCTAGGCCGGCATCGGGTGGCACGCGCCATTTCTCCTTCCCGGTCGCAAGTTCCAGACAGACGAACTCGGTGGGGCGGCCGCGATGGGCGGTGCCATCGAACCCATACAGATAGCCGTCGATCAACACGCTGTTGTTCATGTGATCGCACAGGGCCTTGTTTTCGTAGGTCTTCTTCAACTGGTCCCCGGCCAGCTCGAAGAGGGCACAGCCCCGGTCATAGCCCGTAGAGATGAAGATCTGCCGTCCGTGGATGATCGGCGTGGTCGCGGTGGTGTCGAACGCAGTTTTCCACGCAGTCGTGGCCACGGTCTTTCCCGTCGCTGCCTCCAACACCGCAAGCCCCTCAGTCTTCATCACCGCAATCAGTTTCCGGCCATCGGTTTCAAACGCCTTGGGCGTTCCATAGGCCGGAGTAAAGCGCTGACCTTTCCACCGCACGGCACCCGTCGCGGGATCGAGGGCGAACGTGGCCCCGGCCTCGATCAGCAGGGTGTCGTCGTTCAGAAAGTAAGGGGAGCATGCGAAACCCCACTCGGGTGGCCCATCCAGCCCCGCTTCGGCGACGAGATCTCGCTCCCAAATCAGCTTGCCGGTGGCGGCATCGTTGCAATGCAGCCAGCCGTGCTTGCTGTAGGTGAAGACTTTGCCGCCACGTACGGTGGGGGTTGCGCCCGGACCGCCTTCGTAAAAGCGGTCGATCAGCGGGGCGGCGTACGAGTACTGCCAGAGTTCTGCGCCCGTTTCAGCGTTGAAGCACCAGACTGTCTCGGTTCCGTTGTCCTTGGAACTGGAGTGCCCCATCGTGAACACCCGTTTTCCGGCGACAGCGACGGACGAGAAGCCGGTACCAACCTTCTTCTGCCACAGTGTCTGGGTGAAAACCGGTTTGGCCGGGAGCCGCTCGACGGAAATCCCGTCTTCGGTTGGGCCACGCCACTGTGGCCAGTCTGCTGCCGACAAGCTCAACGCCCCCAGCATCAACCAAGCGAGTGAACGAAAGCCGTACATTCGCGGGATGGCTGCGGGGTTGGACTGCTGGCGACGGCGCGGGCTTACTTGTTCGGCTGCGGGGTGTAGCGGAGGTAGGGTTTCACCTTGCGCGCGCCCTTGGGGAACAGCGCCGGGATTTCCTCGTCCTTTACCGCGAGCGTGATGATGCAGTCCTGTCCGTCTTTCCAGTCGGCCGGCGTGGCGACCTTGTGCTTGGCCGAGAGCTGGAGGGAATCCACGACGCGCAGGATTTCCAGGAAGTTACGCCCGCAGGACATCGGGTAGGTCAGGGTGAGCTTCACCTTCTTGTCCGGTCCGATGACGAAGACGGAGCGCACGGTGGCCTTGTCGTCCATGTTCGGATGGATCATGTCGTAGAGCGCGGCGACGGTCTTCGCGGGGTCGGCGATGATCGGGAAGTTCATCGTGGTGCCCTGGGTCTCGTTGATGTCTTTCACCCAGCCGTGGTGGGATTCAACCGGGTCCACGGAGACGGCGATGCACTTGACGCCGCGTTTGGTGAACTCGTCCTTGAGCTTCGCCACGGCACCCAGCTCGGTGGTGCAGACCGGGGTGTAGTCAGCCGGGTGGGAGAAGAGGATACCCCAGCCAGTACCGAGCCATTGGTGGAAATCGATGTGGCCTTCGGTGGTGTCGGCCTGAAAGTTCGGAGCAATGTCGCCAAGTCGGAGTGCCATAGTAGTAATTGTTTTAACGCGCAGAAAATAGGGAACCCGACTTGGCCGCACAAGTCTTCACTTCAGGTGAAATTGTCCGGGGGCCGGTACCGGAGACTCGCCCGCAAGCGCGTCCGTAGCGCGGGCAGCCTTGCCCGCGCGAATCTGTGTTCTCATTTGGCCGCAGGAACCCGCGGGCAGGCTGCCCGCGTTACGGGTACACTACGCGAGTATGTCCTTCACCACCCGGCCATGCACGTCGGTGAGCCGGTAGTCGCGGCCTTGGAAACGGAAGGTGAGTTTCTCATGATCGAAGCCCAGTTGGTGCATGATCGTCGCCTGCAGGTCATGGATGTGGACCTTGTTCTCAGCAATGCTGAAGCCCAGGTCATCGGTCTCACCGTAGCTGAAACCTTTCTTGATGCCGGCACCGGCGAGCATGAGCGAGAAGCAATCCGGGTAATGATCGCGGCCCAATACCTGTCCGCCAGAGGTGCGGCCTTCGCGGAACGGCGTGCGGCCAAACTCACCGCCCCAGACGATCAAGGTGTCATCCAGCAGACCGCGCTGGCGCAGGTCTTCGATGAGCGCGGTGACCGGGCGGTCAGTGCGGGCCATTTTGCGCGTCAGACCGTCGCGGATGTCCTCGTTGGGGCCGGTGCCGTGGAAGTCCCAGCCCCAGTCGAAGAGCTGCACAAAGCGCACGCCCTGCTCGACGAGCCGCCGGGCAAGCAGGCAGTTGTTGGCAAAGCTTGCGTCGCCGGGAACGGCTCCGTATGCATCCAGCAGCGCCTTGGGTTCGCGTGAAATATCCATCACGTCCGGCACGCTGGTCTGCATGCGGAACGCCAGTTCATACTGGGCGATGCGTGTGGCCGTCTCGGGGTTGCCGAGTTCGCGGGACTGCTCTTCGTTGAGGTCACGGAGGGTGTCGAGCGTGCGACGGCGCATCTCGCGGTCCATGCCGGGCGGGTTGGACACGTAGAGCACGGGGTCGCCCTTGGAGCGGCATTGCACGCCTTGATAAACCGAGGGGAGGAAGCCGCTGCCCCAGCAGCTCTGGCCGCCACTGGGCTGTACGCCGCTGCTGATGAGCACGACGAAACCGGGCAAGTTTTCGTTCTCCGTGCCGAGCCCGTAGGTAACCCAGGTGCCCATCGCAGGGCGACCCTGGCGGCCGGAGCCGGTGTAGAGCAGCAGCTCGGCGGGGGCGTGGTTGAACTCATCCGTGGTCACGGATTTGATGACCGTAATCTCGTTCGCGACGCGGGGGAGGTTGGTCAGCGCATCAGACATCCAGACGCCACCGGGGCCGTGTTGCGCGAAGGTGCGTGGAGTGCCCATGAGTTTGGGGACACCGCTGGTGAAGGCGAAGCGACGGCCCTTTAGATACTGATCGGGGCAGTCTTGGCCGTTGCGTTTCACCAGCTCGGGCTTGTAGTCGAAGATGTCCAGATGCGGGGGCGCGCCGCTCATGTGCAAATAGATCACCCGTTTGGCCCGCGGCTCGAAATGCGGGGCGCGCGGGGCGAGCAGATGCGCTGGATCAGCCTCGGTGGCACCGGCCTTGCCGCCGAGCAGGGACTCCATGGCGATGGCGCCGAGGCTGAACTGGCCCGCGCGCTGGAGAAACGTGCGGCGGGTTTGGTGTTGGAGTTTCAGCAGGTGGGGGTTCATGGGGAAAGATTTCAGTTTTCAGTATTCAGTTTTCAGTGTCGCAACTGTCGTGTCGCCACAACTGATTACTGAACACTATTTTTTTCACCGTTTCATCAACGCTTCATCGAGGTTCAGCAACACATTTGCCACGGTCGTCCAAGCGGCGAGGTTGGCGGCATCAGCGCCTTCGGGCAGCGGGCCGAGCGGGTCGGTTGCAAGGGACGTGGCTTTGGCCTTGTCCTTGGCGAATTCGGCGGCGCTCTCCGTGTGGAGCTTCACGAGCTTGGCCAGTTCGCTCTCGGACGGCGGCCGGGCGAGCACGAGGCGGAAGCCGTGGCGCGCCTTGTCGGCGTCGGTCGCACCGCCGTCCTTGGCCATGCGCCGGGCCAGGGCCTGCGCGGCCTCGACATAGACCGGGTCATTCATCGTCACGAGGGCTTGCAGCGGCGTGTTCGTGCGGTTGCGACGGAGGGAGCACACTTCGCGGCTCGGAGCGTCAAACGTCGCCATCGACGGATACGGGCTGGTGCGCCGCCACTCGGTATAGAGGCCCCGGCGATAACGGTCTTCACCAGTGCTCGTGGTCCAGTCCAAGGCGCTTCCGAAAGCGGCGTTGAGCCCCGCGCTCGGCCGCGACGGGCGGACGCTCGGGCCGAACATCTTCGCACTCAGCAGGCCGCTGGCGGCCAGGGACTGGTCGCGCACCATCTCGGCCGTCAGGCGCAAGCGCGGGCCACGGGAGAGCAGGCGGTTGTCCGGGTCTTTCTCCAGGGCCTCCGGCGTGATCTTAGAGGACTGACGGTAGGCCTGCGAAGTCACGAGCAACCGGAGGAACTTCTTGGTGTCCCATTTCATGGCGACGATTTCGGTCGCCAGCCAATCAAGCAGCTCCGGGTGCGATGGCAGCTCGCCCTGCGCTCCAAACTCCTCGCTCGTGCGGACGATGCCGGTGCCGAAGATGGCTTCCCAGTAGCGGTTGGCGACGACCCGCGCAGTGAGCGGATTGTTCTCATCGACCAGCCATTTCGCCAACGTGAGGCGATTGCGCGGAGCGTCCTTTGGCAACGGATGCCAAGCGACCGGGACGGCTTCAGCGACTTCATCGCCGAGGTTCTGCCAGTTGCCGCGCAGATGGATCTTCGTGCTGCGGCGTTTGTCCCCGGCCAGCTCGCGCTGGATCGGTACCGTGCTGGGCTTTAGGTCCGCGAGTGACTTGGTCAGGGAGGCGAGCTTGTCGCGATCCGCCTTCAATTCCGGGGCGAGTGTGCGCGCGAAATAATCCACGACCTTGATGCGGTCGCCGGGGGGAAGAGTGTTCAGTGACCAGTTTTCAGTGTTCAGTGA
>RFSE01000133.1 GCA_009924135.1 Pseudomonadota bacterium
TCCGCCCGTCAGTCCGACCGCGAGCAACTGCTCACCGAACTGCGCAAGGGCTATGTCGAGCGCCACAAGGGCGACAAGGTCATCGCGGATTACGACGAAGCGCTCGCCGCCTCGGTCACGTTGGCCAACGGTGACTTCATGACCGCGTTCAAGCTTGATGGCGAAGCCTCCACACTGCGGCAAAGCTACGGCGGCGAGTTCGGCCAGCGTTGCATGCTGGCCCGTCGCCTCGTGCAGCGCGGTGTGCGGTTCATCGAAGTGTCCTTCAACCTCAACTTCATCAACGGTACCGGCTGGGACACGCACAACGACGGCCAGCGCAATCAGCACATCCTCATCCAGCAGCTCGACCAGGGCCTTGCCGCGCTGGTCACCGACTTGGAGAAGAACCGGTTGCTCGACAAGACCCTCATCGTCGTGGCCACGGAGTTTGGCCGGCCGCCGGAGTTCGATGGCGGCGGCGGACGCGGGCATCAGGGCCGGACGTTTAGCTGGGCACTGGCCGGTGGCGGCCTGAAAACGGGCCAGGCCGTGGGTGAAACGGATGAACTGGCGAAGATGCCGGTGAACAATCCCATGTCCGTGCCCGATGTGCACGCAACCATCTGCTGCGCCCTGGGCATCAACCCCGCCAAGAACCTCTATGACGGCCCGCGCCCCGTACCGATCACTGATCGCGGCGAGCCGGCGCGGCAGTTGTTTGTTTGAAACCAACTGCGGGAATAACTTGGTAAGAGGCAGCGAGTTGCAGCTTACGCAGCCGTTCTCCCTCACCCCGGCCCTCTCCCGCTGGGAGAGGGAGCCACCAAGCCCGTCGTGGTTAGCAAAAGGCAGCGCTTGGTTGAAGGCAGCCGAAGATTCCCCCTCTCCCAGCGGGAGAGGGCCGGGGTGAGGGAGAAATCGTTTGTTGGTCCACAACGGGAATTCGACCGAAGCATTCTAGTAAATGGTATGATACGCCAACGGATAGCGCTCCCATGCGCAAATCAACAGGTAGCTGGCGAGCACCCGGCCCGGCCCTTCTGCGTTCATCCGTGGCCATCCGTGGTTGAACTGCGGTTAATAAATCTTAACCGCCTGCTTTCTTGATTGGCGGCGGCAATTTTTCCTACGCTCTGGGGCAATGAATCTCTTCTCCGCATTTGCCGCGACTGTTGCGCGCCGACGGTATCACCCGGCCATATTCTGGGGCGAGGCACAACTGGCCTACGATTGGCTCGTGCAACGCGCCGGCGGGCTTGCGCGCACGCTTCGCGAGGGTTGCGGCGGGCAACGCGGGGACCGGGTGGCGGTGTGGTTGAAGAACTGCCCGGAGTTTCCCGCCGCGCTCTTCGGCGTGTGGCGCGCCGGCGGCGTGGTGGTGCTGGTGAACAACTTTCTCAAGCCCGAGGAGGTGGACTACATCCTCCGGGATTCCGGCGCGCAGGTGGTCATCACGGATCACAGTCTCGCGGAGCATCAGGCCAAACTCGCCGCACTTCACCCCGGATTGAAGTTCCTGCATGTCGAGGAGTTCGCCCCGCTCGCCGAGACGGAGTCGCCGGCCGCTGCTGAACTGACGGAGTCCGATCTCGCCGCGCTGCTTTACACGTCCGGCACCACCGGCCGCCCCAAGGGCGCGATGCTCACGCATGGCAATTTCCTCGCGAACGTCGCCAGTTGCATCACCTGCCTGGACTTTCACGAGGAGGACCGGCTGCTGGTGCTGCTGCCGCAGTTCCACAGCTTCATGTTCACCGTGGGCACGCTCTGTCCGCTGCTCAAGGGTGCGAGCATCGTGCTCGTGAAGTCCGTGAGCCCTTTCAAGCACGTGCTGGACGACATCCATCACCGGCGCGCGACGATGCTGCCCGCCGTGCCGCCGATCCACCGCGCGCTCGCGGGTTTGCCGGCGGGCGTCGAGCTGCCATCGTTGCGGCTGTGCATTAGCGGCGGTGCGCCGTTGCCGCTGGAGGTGCTCAAGCAGTTCCACACGCGCTTCCCGAAGCTGCCGCTCATCGAAGGCTACGGCCCGACCGAGAGCAGTCCGGTCGCGACAGTGAACCCGATCTTCGGCACACCAAAGGCCGGGAGTGTCGGCCTGCCAATTCCGGGCGTGGAACTCAGCATTCGTGACGACAACGGCAACGAACTGCCTGCGGGCGCGACGGGCGAGCTGTGCATTCGCGGCCCGAACGTGATGCAGGGTTACTGGAACCAGCCGGAGGAAACCGCGCTCGTGCTGCGGGACGCCTGGCTCTACACCGGCGACCTCGGTCACCGCGACGCCGACGGCTTTTATTTCATCACGGACCGCAAGAAGGACATGCTGCTGGTCAACGGCATCAACGTCTATCCGCGCGAAGTCGAGGAAGTGATTCACAAGTTCCCCGGGGTGAAAGACACCGCCGTCATTGGCGTGCCGGACGCGCGCCGCGGCGAACAGCCCCTGGCCTTCGTGGTGCTGGCGGACGGGGCGGTGCTCGACGAGAAGGCGCTGCACAACTTCGTGCGCGAGAAGCTGGCGGACTACAAGGTGCCGCGCCATTTCCGTGTGCTGCCCGCGCTCCCGCGCAACGCCACCGGCAAGGTGCTTAAGACGACGTTGCGGGACATGGCAAAATCGGCACCCGCAACGGGATGATCACCCAGGCGCAACTCTCCGCCTACCTCGCCAACGAGCTGGGCCCCGATGACCGGGCTTACGTCGAGACCGCGCTGACGATTGACGCCGAGGGGCTGCGCACGCGGCTTGGCCGGGCCAAGGTGGACGCCGCGCTGCAACGGTTGCGCGAAGCCGAACCACCCCAGCCGCCGGTGCTGCCCGCTACCGGGCCGGCCATACACCCAACCAAAACTCCTTCGGTTGTCACAACACCGACAGTCCCGCTTGCTCCGGCAACTCAGCCACCTTCATCGGCGGCGACGGTGACACCGGAAGACGTTTTGAAGCGGACGTTGCTGGAAGCTGGCCCGAACGCCTGGGCGTACCGGCCTTCCCCCAATGAGAACCCGCCCGGTCTAGTGGCCACGCTCTGGGGCGCATTCAAGGAGTGGGCCTCGGTAAATTGGTGGCTCCTCCTGCTGGTGGTGATCATCGGTGGCCTGACGTTCTTCTTCGCCACGCAAATTTGGCCGCGACCCAAGCCCCGGTCTTCTCCCAAGCCCGTACACACCCCGCCGCCCGTTCCCCGACAGCCTGCCACCAATGCGCCGTAATCACGTTGGTTCAGCAGCGGCTGACTTCCGATTTGAACTCGGGCGACCGGCACGTCACTCTGGCCGCCACCATGAGCGCGAGGACCATTCTGCTGTATCTCTGCGGTCACGCCGGAGCCATCCGCGACGTGGCGCAATCGCGCGCCGCCTTTGTCACCGGCCTGGTACTTGTGCTCATCACCACCATACCGCGTAACTATGACCAGATTTTCATCGGTGAAGTACCGTTGCGCTGGCTGCTCGGGTCGCTGTTCTTTTCGTTCATCTCGGGCACTTGGCTGTATGCCGTGGCTTATGGGTGGCTCGCACGCTGGCGGATGGAGGGTGACGCGGTTCAACATCAAAGTTTCAGCTCCGGTTACTTTTCAGACTGGAGGGGTTTCATGGGCTTGTTCTGGATGACGGCCCCGATCGCGTGGCTTTACGCGCTGCCGGTGGAACGGTTTCTCGACAGCATCACGGCGACGCAGGCAAACCTCGTGCTGCTCGGCGTGGTCTCGTTGTGGCGGGTGCTGCTGATGGCGCGCGTGTTGCAAGTGCTCAGCCAGGCACCGTTCCTTGCGGCGCTGGTATGGGTGCTGCTGGCAGCGGGAGTGGAAACCTTTGGCGTAACTTTTTTCAGTCCGGCATTTTCGAAATCATTTATTTCGGCGATGGGCGGGATGCGGAACTCACCCGAGGAGGATATCCTCTTTGCCGCGCTGAGAACGGTGATGGGGGCTTCATTATATGGAACGCCGGTGGTGCTGGTGGCGGCTCTCTTCATCCGACCAAAGGGGTTGCGGGCGCTGCCGGTGCCGCAGGCCGCGCCGGTGCCGGTCACCTTGCTCGTCGGGCTGCTTGTGGCGTGGGTGGTGGTTGCCATAGTGCCACAGATGGAAGTGGCCCGGACAGCGCAGGCCCGGCGGCTGATCCAGTTGGGCAAGCCTCGCGAGGCTGTGGACTATTTGGCTGCGCATCAACCGAAAGACTTTGCTCCCGCCGTACCGTTGCCACCCAAGACCTACGAGTTCCAGACATTCAAGGAGTTGCCACGGGTCATTGGCGTGCTTCAAACAACGGACCCGGCGTGGGTGCGGCAAGTGATGCTCAAGAAACTCGACGAGATGGTGTCGCATAGCGGTCACCGTTTTCGCACACCTGGGTATCTGGAGGAGCGGCAGAAGTTCATCGATTGGGTCGCGCATGGGAACTGGGTTTACACGGCTGAACCGAACGGGTTCGTGGCGATGTTGGATGGTCTGGCGCGTTTGCCAGAGGGAAGGGATTGGTTGAGACGAAATGAGCCGTATTTGCAAGGGCTGAAGGCGGCCGCAGTGAGTCGTGAACAAGCGCCAGGCTGGGAGTTGCTGGCTACGCGAGTTGAAACAGCACTGAAGGGTTTGCCGGAAAACCCGCCCAAACCATGAGCAGCACGCCACAAGCTGGGCGACTGCTCTCCGAACAAGGCGTTTTGGCCGGTGATTGGGGACTGACGCAGGGAGGCTCGTGGGCGTGCGTACGACAAACCTTCATCCCGCTCCCCGTTTGTCAGTTCGTATCCGTCCGTCAAAGCCTTCATCCCTTCACTGGCTCATGAACATCGGCCTCATCGCGATGAGCGGGGTGCGGGTGTACAATCCCGAGCTGGCGGCGCTGGGCGTGACGTTGCCGGGGTTCGTGCGGCGCGGACGGGTCATCGCCTCGTTGCCGAGTCTCGGACTGCTCACGGTGGCAGGACTGACTCCGCCGGGCCATGAGGTGACGTATCTCGAAGTGGATGCGCTCGATACGGTGACGGACTGGCCGGAGTTCGATCTTGTGGGCATCTCATCGCTTACCGCGCGCATCGAGGACGCTTACGTGGTGGCGGCGCGGTATCGCGCGCGGGGGACGCGGGTGGTGATGGGAGGATTGCACATCACAGCGCTGCCAGAGGAGGCGCTGGCGCATTGCGATGCGGTGGTGGTCAATGGTGCCGAGGGTGCCTGGCCGCAGGTGGTGCGGGACGCGGCGGCGGGCCGGCTCCAGCGACGTTACGTGGGCGCGACGGACGGGGTATTTGCCCCGCCGCTTTACGCGGAGCCACGGTTCGATTTGCTGGCCGGCCGGGCTTACAACCGGGTGACGGTGCAGACTTCGCGGGGGTGTCCGCGGGCGTGTGAGTTCTGCGGGGCGAGCTTGCTCATCACGCGCCGGTTTAATCAAAAGCCCGTGGCACAGGTGCTGGCGGAGATTCGGGCGGCGAAGCGTTCGTTCCGGCAGCCGTTCTTCGAGTTCGCGGATGACAACACGTTCCTCGACCGGCGGTGGGGGCGGGAATTGCTCACAGCCTTACGGGGCGAGGAATTGCACTGGTTCACCGAGACGGATGTGTCAGTGGCGGAGGACGCGGAGCTGTGTGATTTGCTGGCGGAGTCGGGCTGCCGGCAGTTGCTCATCGGCATGGAAAGCCCGACGCCGGATGACCTCACAGGGCTGGATCCGGCCGAGTGGAAGCGGCGGCAGGCGCCGCGCTATCGGCGGGTAATTGACACACTGCAAACGCGCGGGGTGAGCGTGAACGGTTGCTTTATCCTTGGACTGGATGCACATACGCCGGAAGTGTTCGCGTTGGTGCGGGATTTTGTCCGCGAATCGGGGTTGGCGGAGGTGCAATGCACGGTGTTGACCCCGTTTCCGGGCACCATGTTGTACGCCCGGCTGGCCCGTGAAGGACGGTTGTTGACGGAGCTGTTCTGGTCCGGCTGCACCCTCTTCGACGTGAACTACCGGCCAGCGCGGATGTCCGTAGCGGAGCTGGAATCCGGCCTGCGATGGTTGTTCAGCGAACTGTATTCTCAGCCGGAAACAGCGCTACGGAAGCGCGGCTTTGTGAAGCAGCGCCTGCATTCCAAACCGGATGCGATCTGACCTGCGGTGTCTGCAATGCGGTTCCCGCGTCGTCAGTTCTCCCGGATTTTGCCTTCTTTGATCAGCTTGCGCAGCTTCGGCGCGATGACGATGCTGCAATAGCCGTTCCGGTTGAAGTTCAGGTTGAAGTAATTCTGGTGGTAGTCCTCCGCTGCGTAAAAGTTCTTCAGCGGGGCGATCTCGGTGACAATGGGTGATTTCCAACCGGGCTGGGCCTTTTCCTTGGCCGCCTCGGCGGCCTGCTTTTGGGCGTCGTTAGCGTAGAAGATGCAGGAGCGGTATTGGGGGCCGGAGTCCGCACCCTGGCGGTTTAGGGTCGTCGGGTCATGGGCGGAGAAGAACACTTCCAGCACCGTGGCGAGCGGAACCTGCTTCGGGTCGAACTCGATCTGGATGACCTCGGCGTGGCCCGTGGTCTTGCTGCATACCTGCTCGTAGGTGGGGTTCACCACGTGACCGCCGGAATAACCGGAGACGACCTTCTTCACGCCGTTGATGCGCTGGACCACGGCTTCCGTGCACCAGAAGCAGCCGCCGCCGACCACGATCTTCTCGGTGGCGGCCTTGGCGTCAGCGGCGGGTTTGGCGGTGTCTTTTGCGGCAGGGGCATCGGCGGCATTCATGGCGGTGGCAAGTAACGGCAGGGCGGCGAGCAGGGATAGGAAGTGACGGCGTTTCATGTTTAAGGCGGGGCATCATTGAGCCGCGCATTCTGTCAGACGTAGCAACGGCGCAAACCTTACAGCCCAAACGGGGCGGGGCAACTGTGCGGGAACGATTCATTAGCCACGGATGAAACACGGATAGAACACGGATGGGGACGAGCTGGGCAAGCGCTTCGTCGCAGTCGACTGCCGACCCCAAACGGTGCGGGTCAAACAGCACTGTCAGGCGGCCCCGGGTCAGTTGGCTCTGTGTTTCATCCGTGTTTCATTCGTGTCTCAACTGCATCTTCCGGCTTGGCACCAGTCTGAAAATTGGGAGGAGTCCTGTTTTCGTGGTCAGGCCGGCTGATTCATCGACGCGGCTTGCGTCCTGCCGCCAAGCGTATTGAATCCCCGGAGCACATGAAACTGAACCGCTTCACCAGCACGCTCGTCGTTCTTGCCGGTCTCGTTACGGTCGTCCACGCGGCCGATCCCACCCCGGCACCCACGCTCGTACCGACCAATCTTTTCAAGCTCTCCGATCCCGATCTGGAGATCACGGTCTGGGCCACGACGCCGCAGTTGAAGAACCCCACCAACATGGACACGGACCAGTACGGCCGAATCTGGGTGGCCGAGGGCGTGAACTATCGCGGCCAGGGCAACCGGCAGCCCGCCGGCGACCGCATCGTCATCCTCGAAGACACGGACGGCGACGGCAAGGCCGACAAGTCCACCGTGTTCGTGCAGGAGCCGTTCCTCCGCGCGCCCATGGGCATCTGTGTCATCGACAACAAGGTCATCGTCTCGATGACACCCGATCTCATCATCTACACGGATGTGAACCGCGACGGAAAGTTCGACCCTGCCGTGGACAAGCGTGAGGTGATCCTCACGGGCTTCAACGGACGCGCGCACGATCATTCCCTGCACAGCGTCACCGTCGGGCCGGATGGCCAGTTGTATTGGAACGAGGGCAATTGCGGCGCGGTCTTCACCGACAAGTCCGGCAAGACCTTCCGCATCGGCAGCGCCTACGATCCCACATACAAGGGCGGGCCGGGCGACCTGGGCTGGAACCCGCGCGAAGTCGCCGGCTCGAAGAGTGATGATGGCTATGTGTGGGTCGGCGGGTTTGCGGCGCGCATGAATCTGGACGGCTCGGGCGTGCGCATCATCGGGCACAACTTCCGCAACAGCTACGAGCAGACGTTGAACGCCTTTGGTGACGTGTTCCAAAACGACAACGACGACCCGCCCGCGTGCCGCGTGGCCTTCCTGCCCGAAGGCGGCAACGCGGGCTTCTGCTCCGCCGATGGCAAACGCTCGTGGCAGGCGGACCGCCGGCCCGGCCAGACGGTGCCCATCGCCCAGTGGCGGCAGGAAGACCCGGGCACGATGCCTGCCGGGGACGTCTATGGCGGCGGCTCGCCCACCGGCATCGCGTTTGTCGAGGACAGCGCGCTGGGGGAGAAATATCGCGGCCTGCTCCTGAGCTGCGAACCGGGCCGCAATACGGTGTTTGGTTATTTCCCGAAGCCGGACGGTGCGGGCTTCAAGCTGGAGCGTTTCGATTTCCTCACGAGCAATCCCGAGGGCAAGTTCGTGGGCAGCGATTTCATCGGCGGTTCTTCCACGGTCACGCGCGAGCTGCACACGCTCTTCCGTCCGAGCGATGTGATGGTCGGGGCAGACGGGGCGATTTACGTGGCGGACTGGTTCGACCCGCGCGTGGGCGGACACGCGACGATGGATGACACGATGGCCGGCACGATCTACCGCATCGCGCCGAAGGGTTTTAAGCCCAAGGTGCCGAAGGTGGATTTCAGCACGCCGGAGGGCGCGGTGGCTGGGTTGAAGAGTTCGGCGGTGAATGTGCGCGGCGCGGCCTTCCACGCGGTGAAGGCCTTTGGCCCCAAGGCCCAGCCGACGCTGGAGAAGCTGTTGAAGGACGAGCAGGCGCATGTCCGCGCGCGGGCCATCTGGCTGCTGAGTCATCTGCCCCGCGCGAAGGCCCGGCTGCTCCAGCTCATGGAGGACAAGGACGAGAGCATCCGCCTCGTCACGTTCCGTGCCATCCGCCAGCTCGAAGAACGCACGGGCAGCGGCCTGCCGCATCCGTTCGAGGGGGACATGCGCGGCAGCGGCACCAACGACGGCCCATGGTATTCGTGGCAGTCCGTGAAGGTGTGGAACGATCCCTCACCCGCCGTCCGCCGCGAGGCCGCGCTGGGCCTGCGCGATGTCGTCTGGCAGACCATGGGAGCCGGCCGGAACTTCTACACGCAGGATGCGCAACAGGCCTTCATCTCGCTCGCGCACAAGTTCGACGGGAAGGACCGGGCCTACCTTGATGCGCTGGGCCTCTCGGTGCGCGGGCGCGAAGCCGCCGCCTACGATCTGCTCAAGCCTTCGATGGGCAACATCGACCCGTTGAAATGGACGCCGCGCTGGGCTTGGCTCGCGTGGCGGCTGCATCCGCCCCAGGCGATCGCGGACTTCAAGGTCCGCGCCCTTGCCCCAAGCCTGCCGGACGCCGAGCGCAAACGCGCCCTCACGGCCATCGCCTTCAACGACAAGCGCGAAGCCTCCCAGGCGATGCTCGACATCGCCGCCGAGACGGACAAGGCCGTGAAGGCCGAGGCCATCTGGTGGCTCCTGAACCGGAAGGACAACGACTGGCAGGCGCACGGCCTCGCCAATGCGCTCAAGACGCGCGGCATCTACGATCCTGACAAGATCACGCTCACCTCCATCACCGTGCCCGAGCCCCCGAAGGAGTCGAAGCTCCCGGCGCTCGCCGACATCGCCAAGCTCAAGGGCGACGCGAAACGCGGCGCGCAGATCGCGACGGCGTGTTACACCTGCCATCGCATTGCCAACGAAGGGGTAGAGTACGCACCCAACCTCACGGGCTGGGCAAGCCGCCAACCGGTTGAAGTGGTGCTGCGCTCCATCGCTGAACCGAGCGCGGACATTGCGCAGGGCTTCAACGGCCACGAGCTGACCCTCAAGGACGGCACGGTCATCCACGGTCTCATCCTCGCCGACGGGGACCCGGTCATCATCATTTCCACCGGCGCGATCACGCAGACCGTCCCGAAAAACCGGATCAAGGAAAAGAAGGGCCTGACGCGTTCGCTGATGCTGAGCGCGGAACAGATGGGCCTGGACGCGCAGGCCCTCGCCGATGTGGTGGCCTTCCTGCGGACGAAGTAGCGGTGTCTACTCCAACCAGCCCAAGGCTTTGATGCGGGCTGCGATTTCCCCCGCGATCACATCGCAAAAAAACGCGGAGTAGTGAATTGAATCCACGTAGAGGGGTTCCTTTCTCCCCAGCTGCGTGTCTGCCAGCCAGACAAAATTCGTGAACGACGAGTTCATGGCCTGCCAAACACCCATTTGACCGTATACGGGCCCAGTAGCAACAACCCGACTAGGATCGACTTCAAACGACGTTTTTGAGCGGTCGTAGCCAAAATAGGGCGTCGGCTGCCAGACGAACAAGGGCTTGATTTGATATTCCCTGGATACGCCGGAGATCATCCGGATGTTGTTGAAGTAGCGGCGGCGGACCAGCCCGCTGAGCAATTCCATGTTTTCGGGCGCTCCGTTGCCAAATTCGTGGCGGACGGCTTCCTGCTGTAACTGCGCTTTCTGACTGCCCTTGTCGGTCGGACCGATCAGCCGGAGCGCGGGGAGTCGTTGGAAGCAAGTCAGATCCAAATCCACTCCATTCTTCCAGCGTACGGATTGATTCAAATCGGCTGATATTTCAGTGTGATCGGAAACCTGCAAAGAATCATTGATGCCGTCGATGAACACGGCCAATTTGGGAACGTTACCATCCGTGATCAACTTTTCGAATAGGATGCGTTCCTGTGTGGAGGCGTAATAACCACGGCCAAAATTGTAAACGGTCGCCCGGAGGCGGTTGTCCTTAAGTTTGTGCTGCAACCGGGCGGGTATTGTCTCATTGTCAGCAACCCCATACCCGAAGGTTGTCGAGCCGCCGAAGACGAATATGGTCAAGCCATTCTTCGGTGGTGGCCAGCTGGTGGCACCCTCATGCAGGCGGAAACCATCCTCGCTCACGTTGACATACCGGCCGGAGGAAGCCGGCTCACGAAATTCCGTCAGCGGCTCATAGACAATCTTGCGTCCCCAGGTCTCCCGCAGCAGGTCAACCACCTCGGGTGCCTGCATGTGGGGGTAAGCCGCCATGATCGTCGGCAGACCATGTTTCTGGATTAGTTTTTTCCAGATTGGCTGGTTGGTGGAAGGCGGGATCAGCCAGCAGACAAGATTGACCAGGGAAAACACGACCAGCGTGTTCAACGTCAACACCGCGACGAACCGGTAAGGTTTGGCGACTTTTTCGAACCAACGCCTTACTCGATTCGGCTGGCCGGTTCCCTGTGGCCCAGGGTCCATGTCAAATTCTGCCCTTCACGAGCGACTCCACCACTGCCGGATCGGCGAGGGTCGAGATGTCGCCGAGGTTGTCCAGTTCGTTCTCGGCGATCTTGCGCAGGATGCGGCGCATGATCTTGCCGGAGCGTGTCTTGGGCAGGCCCTCGGTGAACTGGATCTTCTCAGGCGTCGCGTGCGGTCCGAGGATGTCGCGGACTTTGGCGTTGATCTCTTTCTTCACGGCGTCGCTCGGGATCTGGCCGGTGCGTAGCGTGACGAAGGCGTAGATGGCAAAGCCCTTGATGTCGTGCGGGTAGCCCACGACTGCCGCCTCGGCGACGGCCGGATGCGCGCCAATCGCGCCCTCAACCTCCGCCGTGCCGATGTTGTGGCCGGACACGATGAGAATGTCGTCCACGCGGCCGGTGATCCAGTAGTAGCCGTCCTGGTCGCGCCATGCGCCGTCGCCGGTGAAGTATTTGCCGGGGAAGCGCTTGAAGTAGGTGTCGATGAAACGCTGGTGATCGCCGAAGACTGTGCGCATCTGACCGGGCCAGCCGGGCTTGAGGCAGAGGTTGCCGCGCACGTCGTTGCCCAGGAGTTCGTTGCCCTGATCGTCCACGATGGCAGGCTGCACGCCGGGCATGGGGAGCGTGGCCGAGCCGGGCTTGGTGGGGGTCACACCGGGCAGCGGGGTGATAAGGATGCCGCCGGTCTCGGTCTGCCACCAGGTGTCCACGATGGGCGAGCGCTCCTTGCCGATGACTTTAAAATACCAGTTCCACTCCGGCTCCTTGATCGGCTCGCCCACGGTGCCGAGCAGGCGCAGGGAACTGAGGTCGTGCTGGCTCGGCCACTTGTCGCCTTCCTTCATCAAGGCGCGCAACGCGGTGGGCGCAGTGTAGAAGAGGTTCACCTTGTGCTTGGCGATGACGGCCCAGAAGCGTCCGTAGTCCGGGTAGTTCGGCACGCCCTCGAACATGACGACCGTGGCGCGGTTCGCGAGCGGGCCGTAGATGAGGTACGAATGGCCGGTGATCCAGCCCACATCCGCCGTGCACCAGTAAACGTCACCGGGCTGGTAATCGAACACGTAATGATGCGTGTAGGCCGCGTACGTGAGATAGCCGCCGGTGGTGTGGAGGACGCCCTTGGGCTTCCCGGTGGAACCGCTCGTATAGAGGATGAACAGCGGGTCCTCGGAATCCATGACCTCGGGTGCGCATTTCGGGGACGCGGCGGCCAGGGCGTCATGCCACCAGACATCGCGGCCCGCCTGCATTTCGACCGGCGTGCCGGTGCGGCGCACGACGAGGATCTTCTCGACGCTCGGCGTCTTGGGCGCGGCCTTGTCGGCGTTGGCCTTCATCGGGATGTCGTGCTTCGTCCCGCGCACGCCGGTGTCCTGGGTGATGATGGCCTTGCAGCTCGAATCGTTGATGCGGGTGACGAGCGAATCTGCCGAGAACGCCCCGAACACCACGGAATGCACCGCGCCGATGCGCGCGCACGCGAGCACCGCGACGGCCAGCTCGGGAATCATCTGCATGTAGATGCACACGCGGTCGCCCTTGCCGACGCCCATGGCCTTGAGCGCGTTGGCGGCGCGTTGCACCTGATCGAGCAGCTCGTAATAAGTGATGCGGGTGTTCTCGCTGGGGTTGTTGCCCTCCCAGATGAACGCGGTCACGTCGCCGTGACCGGCCTCGACGTGGCGGTCCACGCAGTTGTAGCAGGCGTTGAGCTTGCCCCCGAGGAACCACTTAATGCTGACGTTGTCGTGGTAGTTGACGGCGGACACCTGGTTCCAGGGCTGGAACCACTTGAGCCGGTTCGCCTGTTCGGTCCAGAACGCATCGGGCTGGGCGATCGACCGCTCGTAAATGGCGCGGTATTCGTCGAGCGACTTGATGTGCGCGCGGGCGGAGGCCCCGGCGGGCGGCGGGAAGACGGCGGTTGAGACCAGTAGTTTGCTCATGTGTTTGAAGAAAGTCGGGGCATCTTAGAAAGGCCCGACGCAGCGTCAACCCGCGAAACGCTGGCGCGTTATTTCTTCGGGACGAAGGGCGAGTCCGGCATCTTCTTTGCCGCCGCCCGTGCGTCGTCGAAAGTCATCACCTCGTTCTTGAGCTGGATGATCTGCCAGAACTCCGCGAAATCAAACGCCTGCCCCGGCGGCAGCGTCGTCACCGGGCTGAACAACTCCAGCGCGGCCATGCGGTCGTTCCACGAAAACTCGGTCGTGTGCCCTTCGCCCGCATAGGCCGCCCGCCGCCAGACTTGGAAGAACTTCACGAAGAGCAGCCTGCCTCGGACGTAGGCCACCCAGCCTGCCTCGGTGTCCGTGCCGAGCTTGCCGGGCGCGCCGGCCGCCTGCGCGACCAGCAGGTCGCCAAACACGCGGACGTTGTTCGCCGTCGGTTGTTCGCCGTCGAAGTACGAGCCTTCGGGCGTCACGCGCAGCACCGACCAGCCCGCGCGATGACGGCTCTGCCGGGGCAACGGGGCCAGGAAGTAACCACCCGCCGGGCACAAGGTGCGGTCGTGCAGGCAATGGCGCGCGTCGTTGGGGGTCAGGTTCACCATGCGCTGCACCACGCCCAGCGCACCGGTGTCGGGGTCCAGCGTGAAGCTCTTGAGCATCCGCAGGCCGGTCACGACATCCAACGGGCTGGCGGTCTCGACCGTCTGGTCGCGCGGCGTGAGGAACTCATGCGGCCCGAGCCACACCGCCTGGCGCTCCGGTGCGCCGAGGAGGCCGGGGCCGAAGTCGCACTGATACCCGCCCACCCAGAAGCCGCCGGGCAACTGCGCGAGCGTCTTGCCGTTCGTGTCGGGGTTCTCCAGCAGCACGTTCACGCCGCCCCGGCTGTATTGCACCACGCGTCCGCCGATGCCCGGCACGACCACGGCCATGGTCTTGCCGTGGTCATCGCGCAGGCTCAGGGCGTTCGTCCAGCCGAGGAACTCGCCCTGGTTCACGCCCGCCGGCAGGGCGGCGCGCAACCCGATGGGAAACAGCACGAGGGCGAGCGCCAACGCCCGCCACCCCGTGGTTGGGAGACAAATCATGCGCGCGAAAACTACCAGTCCCCGCCGCAGGCTCAATGCTGTTCGCACCAGATTAGAAAAGCACGTTCCCAACGAACTGCTTCAGATGGTCCGGCATTTTGCGGTGCCGGCGCACCACGACCACCAGTTCACGGGTGAACTTCTCCGGGAGCGGAATGCGGTGGAGGCTCTTCTTCTGCCCGTAGAGGGCCAGCGCGCGCACCGGTACGAAGCTTACACCCATGCCCAGTGCGACGAGGTTGATGATGAGGTCAAAATTGTCCAACTGCATGACTGGCTCAATGACCCAGCCCTGACGGGAGAGCCAGGAGCGCAGATGCTGGCCGGTGTTGGTGCCGTCTGACAGCAACAGCCAGTTCTGCCGCTCCAACCATGCTTGTCGGGCCTTGCGCGACTTTGCGGACGTTGGGAACCGGGCGGCGAGTTCGGCCGGGGCAACCAGTGTGAAATTATCAGCAAAATGATGCGTGACCTGGACAGTGCGCGGCAACCGGGACGGCGGACAAAGCACGCCCAGATCGAGTTCGTTCGCTTCAAGGGCGGACAGAATCTCACCACTTGGCTGGTGGGTGACGCGGCTGGCCACGGCTGGCAGACGGCGGAGGTTCGCGTGGAAGAAGCCGGGCAAATAGGCGAGCCCGATGCTGCGCGACACGCCCACGCGCACCTCCTTCCGGGCACCGGCGAACTCCTCGCGCAACCCCTTCAACGTCTGGTCCACATCCCCCAGCAGCCGCGACGACTCCGAAAAGAGGTAAGCCCCGGCGGGCGTCACGCGCACGCTGCGCGTCGTGCGTTCGAGCAAGCTGAGGCCGAGACTGTTCTCCATGCCCTGCATCTGCCGTGTAATGGCGCTCTGCGTTAATCCGGCCAGCTCGGCCGCCTTGGTGAAACTCCGGTGCTTCACCACGAGGTGGAACAGCGCCAGCTCGTAGAGGTCAAATGACACGTTGGCGAGAAAGTCAGTCATTCTCAGCAAGCATCAGTGTATTCCACCTATGAATTACAAGCAAATCCGACCGGGGCGTAACGTTGGGGCGAACGAAAGAAAAACTATGGCCACCCTATCTGATCGACTCCCGCAAAACCTCCCCGGTCCCTTCTACGTGGACAGCACCTGCATTGACTGCGACCAGTGCCGGGCTGCGGCCCCAGACTTCTTCCAGCGTGACGCGGAGATTGGCATGTCCGTGGTCTTCCGGCAGCCGGTGACGCCTGAAGAAGTCAGCGAAGCCCAGGCGGCCTTGGAAGGCTGTCCGACGGATTCCATTGGCAACAATGGAACCTTGTAAGTGCGAAGCGCCTGCCACGCACCAGTCCAGTTCGCCGCTACGCCAGCTCCAGCCCGCGCATGGTGCCGGTGCTGGTGGCGAACTTGTCGGCTTCGATGCCCATGCGTTGCAGCATCGAGACGAAGAGGTTGGGCAGCGGGTAGTTGCGTTCGCGGTCGAAGGCGAGGTGCTGGCCGTGCTTGAAGCCGCCGCCGGCGAAGAGCACCGGCAGGTTCGTCGTGACGTGGGTGTTGGCGTTGCCCAGGTTGCTGCCGTAGAGGATCATGGTGCGGTCCAGCAGCGTTTCGCCGCCTTCCTTGCGGGCCTTGAGATCGGTGAACAACTGGTCGAGCAGCTTCATGTGCTCACGGTCGATCGCCTCCAACTGCCGGAGCTTCGTCGCGTTCTTCCCGTGGTGCGAGAGGTTGTGGTAGCCGTCGGTGATGTCCGTGCCGTCCACTTCGATGGCGGGGGAGTTGACGCTGTCGAGCATCAGCGTGACGGCGCGGGTGGAGTCGGTCTCGAAGGCGAGGCGGGCCATGTCATACATGAGGCGCACCTTGTCCATGTACTCGCGCGGGTTGGCGGGATCGAGCGGGGGTTTGGCGCTTACGACGGGTTTGGGCTTGTGCTCCCACTCGCGCGCCTTGCCCAGCCGCTGCTCCAGATCGCGTACGCCGGTAAAATACTGGTCCAACCGTTCGCGGTCACGGGGACCGAGGTCGTGCTGGAGCGATTTCGTCTGGCCGGCCACGGCGTCCATGATGCTCTGGCCCAGTTCGAGCCGCCGGACCTGCGCCTGCACCTCCGCCGCCGAGCCGCGCAGGAAGAGTCGCTTGAAGACCTCGGAAGGCTTCTCCTCGCACGGGATGAGCACTCCGCCGCCGGTCCAGGACAGGCTGCGCAGGCCCTGTTGCACGTTGACGCCCAGTGTGAGGGACGGGAAGCGAGTGAGATGCCCGTTCCGCTCGGCGATGAACTGGTCGAGCGAAATGGTGTTGCGAAAGCCGCTGCTGCCGGGATGCGACGCGGCGGTGAGGAAGCAGTTATCCGCTGGATGACCGCCGTCCACGTCCGGGTGCCACACGCCACTGAAGACGGTGAAGTCGTTACGGTGGCCGGCGAGCAGTTCCAGATAGGGCGAGAGCTGGTAGTTGCGGCCTGCCGAGGCCTGGGCGGGGAAGAACTTTTCGGGCAGCAGGCCGAGGTTGTTGCAGACGCCGAGCATCCGGCGCGGCGGCAGGGCTTTGGCGGTGTCGCGCGCAAACGCGGGCGTCATGGCGTCGAGCCACGGCAGGCCGAGCAGCACGCCGGTACCGCGCAGGAACTGCCGGCGGTCAAGGGTACGGTGGGTGGAGATGTGCATGGGGAAAGTGGCGTGTCGGAGTGGTGGAGTT
>RFSE01000134.1 GCA_009924135.1 Pseudomonadota bacterium
CTGGAGGAAGGCCCGGGCTTGGGGCGGCCAGTCGGGCCAGTGGTCGCCCCCAGAGCGCTTGGCGGCGAAGGCGGCGCGGTCCCGGAGGAAGCGGGTGCGAAGCCGATACAGGTGGGAGCGGCTGATTTGGAGGAGGCTGGTGGCCACGGTGACATCAATCAGCCCCGCATTGAACTGCTGGAGGATTTGCTGGAGCAACAGGTTGGTGAGGCGCTTGGCAATTTGCTTTTTTCATGGCTCCAGTCAAACCACCCGTCGTTCCAGGGTCGAGGGCTTTCGTCGGCCTTCGCTACGCTCCGGCCTCCGCCAGCCCTCGACCCTGGAACGGTTGCCCCCGCCAAACCAGCTGCCCCCTTTTGAACTCGCAGTCGTCCCCTTTTGTTCTCGCCCCGACAGACCAATGCGGTTGAGCCACGGACGCAACACGGAAGCAACACGGAACCGCAGGGGAAGTTCAGGCCGCGCGCTACCGGGCTTGGCAGCACCGTTGGGTGGGGGCGCTCGGCAACCGTGCAGTATGCGTTTGGCTTGTCCCCATCCGTGTTGCCTCGGTGTTCCATCCGTGGCTAAAGAATTCTTCCGGTTTGGCGACTCGCTTCGCTCGCGCCTCCTGCGTCAGCAGATGGGGCGCGACGGAGTCTCGCCCTACCGGACTACGGTTATGCTTCGCCGGGCTTCAGGAAGACCACTTTGACGCCGCTCTTCCTTTCTTCCGGCTTGTTAAAGGTGTCCATCAGGCTTGGCGGAGGCGCGGCTGCCGGCTTGGCGGGCGGGGCAGGGGAAGACACGGTCCCGGTCGGAGTCAGGGCTTCGCGCAGTGCGCCTTCCACCAGCGAAGTGCAATGCACCTTCGTCGGGGGCAACGGGCCAAGGTCCTTGGCAAACTCCTCGCCGCGCATGGCGAGCGCTTCAGCGGGAGTTTTCCCCTTGATCAGCTCCATCGCCAGGCTGGCGGCGGCGATAGCGGTTTCGCAGCCGAAGGACTGAAAGCTCGCGCGGTCGATCACCTTGCGTCCGCCTTCTTCCTTGAACTTCACCCAGACCCGGAGCATGTCACCACAGTCGGCGTTGCCCACCGTGCCCACGGCGTCGGCCTGGGGCATCTCGCCCATGTGCTGCGGGTTGGCCATCGCGGCGGTGACCCGTTGTTGAAAGTCATCAGACATCGTGGCGGCACTATACGCGGATTTGCGGGCGAGGCGAGGCGCAACTCCGCAGGAATGACTAATACTCCCAGTGCAGGCGGCAGCCGACGATGGGGACGGGGCCGCGATCGCGGTTGTAAGCGGGGTTCGTGACGAACTGAAAGTCCAGCATGGCGTGGATGTGCCACGGCAACCGGGCATCGTAGTAAGTCTCCAGCAAAATCTCCGGCGCGTAGTTCAAACTGCCGTCGCCAACGGTGATGCCCGTGCCGCCGACGGCCAGAAAGCGCCGGTGATCCAGCGAGATGCCGTTCACCACGCCGGCGAGGCCGAGCGTGTCCTCGCTTCGGCCCCACGTCCGGCCCTTCAGGCTCAGGCCAGCGGAAACCGTGCGGTCCACATCGGTAAACATCCACGTTTGATTCTGTCCGTCGTTCCACCCGGCGCGGAGAAAGGCCCCCAAGTCAGGGGCCAGCTCTTGTTCCGCGTTCAAACCGAAGCCGTATTTGTGCCGCCAGGCGCGGGTGGCCAGGATGTTGCCGCCCAGGGCGGGATTCGCGACGGTCTCCGAGTAACTGCCCATTTGAGCCTGCGTGAGAAACACGAGGCCGCGTACCGCTCCCGGCCGTTCCCCGAGCGTGTGCCGGTGCTCCAACTCATACACTGTGGACCAGGAGCGGGTGAAGGACTTGTCCATCGAGGTGCCATTGGCGTAGCGCGGCACGAGGAAGGTGCCGGCGCGGGCGGCCCAAGCGGGCTCGTTCCATTCAACCGCTGCCCCGGATGTGTAACCCAGGGCGTCGGCCGGATAATCCCAAGCGCCATTGGCCATGAGCGATCAGTTAAGGAACTGCGTCCGCGGATCGTTAGCGTAGGCGTTGTGGTCGAAGATGTCCTTGGCACTGAACTTGCCGACCGTGAATGTGACGCGGGACACATCACGGGAGCCGGCCAGTTGCTGCGCGTCGCCCGCCACCTTTTCCTGCTCGCCGCCCAGCCCGAGGGTCTGGCGCAGAAACGCCCGGGAGACGTTCACATTGGGAATCTGGGTGCCGAGCCGGAACGCTTCACCGTTCGGGGAGCCCGCCATGCCGGTGGCGTCGCTCAAGCCGTAGCCCTGCCACATCATCCCATCGACATAAGCTTCCGCGCCCTGCCACAAGCGCCGTCCCGCCATCAGGTCGAGGGAGACCGTCCGTTTAAATTCCACCTGGTTGTGCAGGCTGTTTGGCCCTGAGACCGGAGCGGTGAAAGTCGAATGCGCCTGTCCCACGAAAGTGGATTGCGCGTGGAAGTTCCAGTCTGCCGTGACCGGGGCGTTGGTCGTTGTGGGGTTGACCAGTTCGGCGGCCGGGACCGGCTCCGCTGCGGAGAGCGGGGCGGTTTGGGCGAGCCCGGACAGGAGTAACGATTTTACGGCTGGTTTCAGCATGCCAAGTTTCTGTTCCGTGGGCGGAGCATCTCCAGTCACCCGTCTCAGGGAGATTACGAATCTGCCGTCACCCGGCGAGTAAATATGGATTGCGGTGCGGATGCCAAGAGACAAGGAGGTTAAGATCGGCGGAGGGATGGAGGCGAAGTTGGCCTTTCGCCAAATTTAGTTATCCGATCAACAAGGTGAAAATGAAGCCGAGTGCGAAAACCTATCTGGACAGGGCTCGCAAGCCGCCTTTCGAGATCGAGGCAGTCGGACTCAAGTTGTTGCCAAGCACAAATCCAACGGCCCCGAAAATCATGAAATACATGCTACTGAATCCAAAGGCTCACGAGATTGAACGGCGACCATAAGCCCGAAGATAAGGGAGACAAAGGAAATGGAGTACCACATTGGCTTTCGCAGCCGCACACCAAAAGTGAGACAGACGATTGCGACCCAGAAAGTAACGGTAGTTGCGATGTGGTCCACTTAACCTCCTACGCGCCTTCGAGCTTGTACTTCGGCACCGTCGCGTCCACCTCCTGCGCCCAGGCGTCAATGCCGCCGCGCAGGAACTTGGCGCGGGTGAAACCGTGGCCGGCGAAGTACGCGGCTGCGTCGAGGCTGGCGCTGCCGCTGTGGTCGTAGAAGACCAGCAGGGCGTCCCGGGGGGCGGTGCCCATGAGGGATTGCACCAGTTCCTGGTTTACAAATTCCGCACCCTCCAGATGCACGGCGTCCCACTCTTCACGGGTGCGGATGTCCAGCAGGCGCACCGGCTCGCCCTTGGCCCGGTGGTCGGCGAGTTCGCGGGGCGTGATCTCGATCTGGCGATCCTGCTCGTGGCTGGCCTGTATGTGGGCGATGACTTCAGTGACGGGCAGGGGACCGTTCCGCTTGCAAAGCTGGCCCAGGGTCTCCGTGGGCTGGAAGCCGCAGCTCGCGCAGCCGCCGAGGTGATACTTGCGGAACAGGGCGCGGCGCGCCCCGGGGTAGGCGGCCAGCACATCCTGCATCGTCGTCTGCGGAGAGAGAGTTTCGGTCACAGTCACGCGAGGAAGGTAGCCTGTGACTAGCGGGGAAGAAACAGGATTTCCGAAAGTGTTCAGTAATCAGTGTTCAGTATTCAGAAGGGAAACAGTGCCGGGCTGACTGTTTACTGAACACTGAACACTGCTTACTTCCTACTTCTTCGGCTCCTGCGCCGTGATGGCGGCAAACATTGCGTCGGCATCCGGGGCGGCTTCCAGGGCGGCGCGGAAATCCTTGTTGTGCAGCATCTTCGCGATGTTCGCCAGCGTGTGGAGGTGCTTTTGGAACTGGCCTTGGGGCACGAGGAAAAGCATGACCAACTTCACCGGCTGATTGTCCAGCGCGTCGAAGTTGATGCCCCGGGGGCTGCGGCCGAAAGCGCCTACCACTTCGCTGATGAGGTCCGTACTGGCATGGGGGATGCCGATGCCGAAGCCAATGCCGGTGCTCATCGAGTTCTCGCGCTTGCGCACGACGGCGGCCACGGCTTCGCGATGCTCGGGTTTGATTTTGCCGGTCTGAACGAGCAGGTTCAGCAGTTCATCAATGGCTTCCCAGCGGTTCGCGGCCTTGAGGTCGGCCACGATCTGATCTTTTCTGAGAATGTCCGCGAGCGTCATAGAGAAAAACCGGACTCATTTCGCCGGAAGGTCAACGGTGATTCAAGAACGAATTCCACTCCACGCACGATTTGTGGTCGGTGGTCGGGGTTCAACTCACGATTCCATTCCCCGGCCGTTTACTCGCTCGTTTTGGAGATCAGCCAGCGCACGTCCGTGCCAGTGTTGGGGTCGGCCCCGTTATGGGTCATCGTGCGCTTGTCGGTCCACCGGTGCGTTTCGGAGTGGCCGTCTGCAAACGAGAGGCCACAGGAGTTGTTGTGGTAGCTCGCGGGGTAGTCGATGAAGGTGGTTGCCGTGGGGAGTGGATCGGCTATCCAGTAAATCCCGTCATTGATGCCGATCGGGTCCTCGTCCAGGAACACGAAACGCTCAGAGGGGTTGATGATATTGTCCAGCCGGGTGAATTTGGCGTAGGTTGAAGCCTGAATGTTGGGGTAGAACTGGCCGTTATTTTGCCCCCCGATGTAGCCGTTCATGGACACGCTGCGCACGCGCGGAATGCCCGGGCGGGGTCGACGCTCCGGTCGGCGGGGCACTTGTAGATCGCAGGCGTCGTGGCATACGGTCCGATCAATCCGGCCATCATGGCCACGTAATTGGTGGCTTCAATCGTAGTGGACATGGAGTTGACGCCGTACCACTGTTGATACCCGGTCTGGTTCGAGTTGTAAGGGAGCTGGCCGTTGTTGTCGTCGGCATAGAGCCGCCATGCCAGTTGCAGTTGCCGCAGGTTGTTCAAGCACTTGATGCCATGCGCCTTCTGCTTTGCCTTCGCCAACGCCGGCAGCAGCATCCCGGCGAGAATAGCGATGATGGCGATCACCACGAGGAGTTCGATCAGGGTGAAGCCCTGAGAATGGCAAGCTGACTGGCGGCTGCGGTCGGGTTTCAAGATGGCCCAAGTTGGTCTGTCTGATGCCAGCGTCAAGCTAATTGACACACTTTGATGAGTGCCTTTGCGCACCAACAGAGCGTCCCCCTGCGTCGTCTTTAGATTCGAGTCGCGCGCGGTTCGGTTCGACTGGAGAATTAACTTGCCGCCCACCCGGCCCCGCGCAAAATAAATGCGTGATGGTTCGTAGCGGAGCAAGCTTGCCGACGGAGTTTCCCCCCCGTGGCTTTGGGCTTTGCCCCGATCGGATCGGCAGCCCATTACAGCAGCCCATTGTCATCACCGGTTTGGGTTGCTTTTGCAGCACGCCGAAGCAGGCAGGTCGGGCCCGTAGCTCAACGGTTAGAGCAGGCGACTCATAATCGCTTGGTTACCGGTTCAAATCCGGTCGGGCCCACCACTTCCCGAACTTGTCGGCAGTCCACGAACAGCTGGACTGCACCGAGCAAGGATAGGTGCTTCATCAATCCGACCTCGGGTTAAAGTCCGCTTAACCCTGTCGGGCTTTGAAGATTTTCACTTTTTCCAGCACCCACACGATCAGCAGCGTCAGGGCGGAGAGGAGGGCGATCGGAATTAAAACGAGGAGCACGCGGAGCTTCCATGCCTGGCGAACCTCGGGGGCGACAAAGAACACTTCATGTACCCAGAAGCCGATGATCGTGACCAGGCAGATGGTCAGTCCGGCCTGACCGCAACGCCGCAGCCGGGCGAGCCACAGGGCGTCGCCGGTCAGGGCTGGTGGCGCAGGCGGGGTGGGTTCTGAGTCGGCCATGGAGAACAGGGGCTGGCCTATTGTGCGATCCAGCCGCCATCGATCACCACGTCGGTGCCGGTGATGAAGCCCGCGTCGCTGGAAGCGAGGAAGACGGCGAGGGCGGCGATTTCCTCGGGCCGGCCGAAGCGGCCTACCGGAAGCTGCGCGGTGAAGCGGGCCAGCAACTCAGGGTTGTTGAGGATCGGGGTGTTGATCTCCGTGGCACACGGGCCGGGGCTGATGCCGTTGACCGTGATGCCCTGGGCGGCGAGTTCGAGGGCAAGGGCCTTCGTGAGACCGAGGATGCCGAACTTGCTGGCCGAGTAGGGGACCCGGTGCGCGATGGAAACGTGGCCCAGCATCGAGGCGAGATTGAGGATGCGGCCGCAACCGGTCTCGATGTGCGGCACGAAGGCGCGGCACATGAGAAACACGCTCGTCAAGTTCGTGTCCATGATCTGGTGCCACTCGGCGAGCGAGAAGTCCGTGATGGGTTTGCGGATGTTCATGCCCGCGTTGTTGACGAGGATGGTCAGTTTACCGAAGCGGGCGAGCACGTCGGTGCGCAATTGCTCCACCTGGGTTTCGCTGGTGACATCCACGCGGAAGATCTCAGCCTCGGCTCCACGGGCGCGGCACTCGGCCTGCACGGTGGCCAGGAGATCCATGTCGCGGGAAGCCAGGGCAAGCCGTGCGCCGGCGTCGGCGAAGGCGAGGGCCATGGCCTTGCCGAGGCCTTTGCTGGCCCCGGTGATGAGGGCCGTTTTACCGGATAGTTTCTTGTCGGTGCTCATGGGCGCGGATCAGTTGTTTTTTTTCTTGGTCTCTTTCTTCGGCGGTGCCGGCGGGTCCTGCGGCGGGATTTCGGCGAACCCGGGCGCGGCTTTCTCGAGATTCGGCGTCACGTCGGCTTCCACACGGCGGGTGGCCCAGTTCAACGCACCGACGATCATTTCCTGGAAGAGTTCGCAGGTCCACACGTCCTCGCGATGCCCCATCGACGTGTAGAAGACGCGGCCGGAGCCGTGCATCCGCGCCCAAGTGGCGGGGTACGCGGCGCGTTTGTAGATGTTGCCCTCCATCATCGCGGTTTCCTGCACGAGGATGACGTGGAGGTTCAGGGCGAAGTCCTTGAGCGAATACCATTCCTCGTTCAAATCGAAGCCGGTGCCGGCCTTCGCGAAGCCGGGGAATTTGCCATCCGCCACGCGCATGGCGGCCTTCTGCTGCTTGCCGTGCTTGATGAATTCACCGCCGAGCATCTTGATGTAGGGATCGGCCTCATCGCCATAGTTCTTGTAGCGTTGGCTGCGATCAGGGTTGTTGCCGCCGCCGGATTCCTTGCTGTGAAAGGTGTCGCTCGCGCTGTGCGAACCGACGTAGCCCTTGCCGTTCTTGATGGCGTCGAGGAAGGCCTGCTTGCCCTCGGCGGTCATGGGCGGGTTTTTGTCAGTGCCCGACGTGGTGAGGTCGCCGGTGGTGTAGAAGAAATAGGCGTCGAACCGGGCGAGGTAGTCCTTGGTAAAGAGGCTGCCGTCCTTGCTGAACGTGAACTCGAAGCCGTGTTTCGGCCCGAGCTCGGTGAGGATTTGCTCGGCGAAGCTGGGTTTGTCCCCGACGCGTTTGATCACGCTGTGCTCGAAGCCGGAGGACTTGGTGAAGAAGAGGACTTTCTTTTTATCACCCGCCGCCGCGTGCACGCGGGCAAACGGAGTGAGGGCCAGTCCGAGCGCAGCGGCACCGGAACCAAGAAGCATGTCGCGACGATTCATATGATGCCCGAGCTTCAGCGGAAGGGCAGGGGAAGGAAAGGGGAAAGCGAAGGTCGAGGGTCGAGGGTCGAAAGTCGAGGGCTGGAACAGCTCACGCGGGTAGTCGCAGTTTTCCTTTTTCACTTTTCATTTTTAACTTTTCCCTCCCCCGTCCGCTTTCCCGGCTTGTTCCGGCGCGGCGTTTTGGTACCTTCCCCGCCCTTGTGGACATTGCTAAAGAAATACAGCGTCGGCGCACCTTTGCCATCATCTCGCACCCGGACGCGGGCAAGACGACGCTGACCGAGAAGCTCCTGCTTTACGGCGGGGCCGTGCAGCTCGCCGGCAGCGTCACCGCACGCAAGCAGCAGCGCGCCACCACGTCGGACTGGATGGAACTGGAGAAAAAGCGCGGCATCTCCATCAGCTCCACCGTCCTGCAGTTCGATTACAACGGCTACCGCATCAACCTGCTCGACACCCCAGGCCACAAGGACTTCTCCGAGGACACTTACCGGGTGCTCACTGCGGTGGACGCGGTCGTCATGGTGATCGACTCGGCAAAGGGTATCGAGCCGCAGACGCGCAAGCTCTTCGAGGTCTGCAAGCAGCGCGGCGTGCCGATCTTCACCTTCATGAACAAGTGTGACCGGCCCATGAAGGAACCGCTGGCCTTGCTGGATGAACTGGAGAAGGTCCTGGGCATCGGCGCATTCCCGGTGAACTGGCCCATTGGCACGGGCTTCGAGTTCAAGGGCGTTTATGACCGGCGCGCGAAGCAATTTCATCTCTTCGAGCGCACCGTGGGCGGCGCGTACCGTGCCCCCGTGGAGGTCGGCGGGTTGGACGACCCGGCCATCCGCAGCCGGCTTGATCCGGAGACTTACGCAAAGACCGTCGAGGAAATCGAAATGCTTGATCTCGCCGGGGAAGAGTTCGACGAGGAGTCCGTGCTCGCGGGCCAGACCACGCCGGTCTTCTTCGGCAGCGGCATCAACAACTTCGGCGTGCAGCTCCTGCTCGATGGCTTCCTTCAGCACGCCCCGCCCCCCAAGCCGCGCGTCCTCGCCGGCACGCCCATCGCGCCGGAGCACCCGGCGTTCTCCGGCTTCATCTTCAAGATTCAGGCGAACATGGACCCGCGCCACCGCGACCGCATCGCGTTCCTGCGCGTCTGCTCCGGAAAATTCGAGCGTGACATGACCGTCAGCCACTCGCGCACCGGCAAGAAGGTCCGCCTCTCCAGCTCGCACAAGCTCCTCGGCAACGAGCGCGAAACCGTGGACGAGGCGTACCCCGGCGATGTCATCGGGCTCGTCGGCCACGACGGCTTCGGCATTGGCGACACGCTGACCACGGACGCCAGCATCGTGTACCGGGAGATTCCGCGCTTCACGCCGGAGGCTTTTGCCTTCCTGCACAACCCGAACACGGCGAAGTTCAAACAGTTCCGCCAGGGTCTCGAACAGCTCCTGCAGGAGGGCGTCATCCAGGCGCTCAACATCCGGCACTCCGGCAGCAAGGTCCCGCTGCTGGCGGCCGTTGGACCACTCCAGTTTGAAGTCGTGCAGTTTCGCCTCGAAAGCGAGTACGGCGCGACTTCCCGGCTGGAGCTTGCCCCGTGGAACGTCGTCCGCTGGCTCCCGCCCGGCCTGACTGACGAGCAGCTCGACACCCTCTCACTGCCCACCGGCGCGAAGCTCGCGCACGACATGGGCAACAACCCCGTGATCCTCTTCTCGAACGAGTGGTCAGCGAACTACTTTACCACGCCGAACCCCGGCGTGACCTTGTCGCATCTGCCGGTGGGTTTGTCGGGGTTGTGAACCCGAATCCCAGGGTGGAGCGGGTGCCTGAGATACGAAGCGCGGCATTGATACCGCTGAATCGGGCTTGGTATTGAGAGCATCGAAAGACACCTTGGTGGCCGGGCCTGCGGGAGCTTGAACGCCGCGCTCAGTTCGTAGCTTTTGGCTCCGGCGATTGCTCCTTTGCAGGGCCCCTTAACACCTGAAGGGCAAGCTGGAAGCGGCGTCATTTGGTCACGGTTGGGGTAAGGAATTGCCCAAGCAAGAACCATTAAATTACTCAATACTCTGCCGCCAACGCCCCTCTTGGAAGCCATCGATCAACCTGGCCGCCAACTGCGTGTCTCCTTGCAAATCCAAGAATGATGATTTCGCTTCCAACAGTTTTATGAAGCCAGGGAGCTTGGTCGCCACCCTGTCCATGTCCACGAAGCCCATGCTCCACGCTTCAAAGTTCCGTTCCTCCACCTTCCGTTTCGAAAGCAACAAAACGTTCTGATGCCGCTTGTCCTTTCCAATCCGCGCGTACAGGGATAGCACCGGCTCCTCCGGGCCTTCCAGAATTTGGAAAAATGATCGGTTATGGTACAGCAACAAGCCCGAGATATGGAGCTTGCTGTTGGTCGGTCTCGCCTTCGTTAAAAGCTCACGAAGGTCGGCTTGGCTGAACGCCGCCGTTGCGGCACTCACATAAACGAGCTGGATGCAGGGAGCGTGGTCTTCCATTGCGATGAATTTTAGGCCTTAGAGTTGGAAACAGAGCCGCTGACCGCTCGCTGCGTGGACGGCGAAAACAGGACGAATCACGCCAACGGCGGTTGGCGTCGGCGAGGTGGTAGGCAACTGGCGGCTCATGACCGGACGCCGCTGAACATAAACCGCTCCCAACCCGGTGCAACCTCATGGATGCCACAAAAATTGTTCATCCTTAACCAGTGGTCGGCCGGTAGTTAATTCAAGCCAAAAGGGCGACATGCGTCGTGAACGCGTCAGTGACTTGTGTTCAAGGCGGTTAGCACTCAGGCGCAATGAACATCGGAGGCAGGCTAATTCGCGGCCTTGGGCCGGCAGGGCCGAGCATCGGAGATGCTCGTGATGTGGAGTGCATCCACCGTGTGGGTTGAATCCCGTTGATCCACAACCACTGTTTTGTTGGTGCCGTCGGAGGGGGTCGAACCCACACTCTCGTAAGAGAACCAGATTTTGAGTCTAGCGCGTCTGCCAATTCCGCCACGACGGCCCAATTGCCAACAACGGGTCGAAAGTAACAAACAGTCCTCAACGCTTGCAAGCCTCCCGTGCGTGGGATCTGCAAGCACAGCGGGCGTTTCTACGTCCGCGTCACCATTCCCGATCCCAACGTGGGCGCCTTTCAGGTGCGGCGTGTTCCCCAGGAAACGGCCACCATGTTGGCGGAAACTCGGGCCTCCCTGTGCTGGCTGAGATCGACGGATTCGACCGAGGCGCAGCAGTCGGGGAAATCTCAAAGGGTCAGTTTTCACAGCCAGACAAGCTGGCCGAGCCCGGAGGCAAAGGGCGGACGACACCTAATCTCACCTAGATCGGGCGCGCCGCGACCCTGCGTCGCATCAGCTGGGTGGCGAAGTTTACGCTTTCCTCCCGGCTGGGACAGTTTAACCATCCCCGCCATGAACCTTGACGAGACAAACAGTTCCGCGTCGATGCGAAGCGGCAACCCTGAAACCTTAACTTCCGCCACTGGCGTACAGAGCCGGCGTGCCTTTGCGCGTCGCGTGCTCACGGCCCTGCCCGCTGCGGCTTGGGTTTCCAGCGGGTCCCTCCGGGCGGCGGACAAGCCCAACTCCAAGATTGCGGGAGTCCAACTGGGGCTCAATGTACCCTACAGCTTCGGCAACGGGCTCATGAGCGGCGACGAGATTTTGAAGAACTGTGTCCAGCTCGGCTTGAGCGGCGTGGAACTGCGGACGCAGCCCGTCGAAGCTTTCCTCGGCGTGCCGCCGGAACTGATCAGTCCGAAGAAAAACGTCGCCAAAGGCTCCGCTGCGGCCACGGCCGGTGCGCTCAAGGACTGGCGCAAATCGGTCTCCATGGATCGCGTGAAGGAGTTCCGCGCCAAGTACGAGTCGGCCGGCGTGCTCATCGAAATCGTCAAGGTGGATGGCATCTTCCAGATGTCGGACGACGAAGTGGATTACGCCTTTAACCTGGCCAAGGCCCTGGGTGGGCGCGCCATCTCCACGGAGATCGCCCACAAGGATGACGAACTCAAACGCATCGGGCAGTTTGCCGACAAGCACCAGCTCATGGTCGGGTATCACGGCCACGCTACGACGAAGCCGGAACACTGGGAGACCGGCTTTGCCATGGCGAAGTACAACGGGGCCAACGTGGACCTTGGCCATTTCGTCGCCGGCAACAACGTTTCCCCCGTGGCCTTCCTCAAAAAGCACCATGAGCGGGTTACGCATGTGCACATCAAGGATCGCAAGTTCAACAACGGTCCGAACACGCCTTTCGGCGAGGGTGACACGCCCATTGCCGAAGTCTTGCGCCTGATCCGCGACCAGAAGTGGAACATCCAGGCCACCATCGAGTTCGAGTACAAGATCCCCGCCGGGTCTGACCGCATGACCGAACTGGCCCGGGCCATCAAGTTCTGCCGGGACGCGCTGGCCTGAAAAGGCAGCTGGCCCGTCCAGGTTTTTCAACCTCTCTCCCGATCCGGAGAGGGGATTCCAGTGCGTCATCGACAGGACTTCGTGCTTCTTACCGCCTGTACAATGAGGCGGTTAAACAGCTTAAAAGCGTGCGGCGGCGAAAGTCCATTACGCACCCTGAACCACGGCGGACAAGCGGGATTGAGGGCAGGAAAATTAATGGCAGGAAGATTTTTTCTCTTAATGTTCCTGCCCCAAATTTTCCTGCCAAACCTCGGTTCACGTGGAGGGAGAACGACTGCTCCAGCCGCCACTCGCTACCTCTTACCAAACTATTCCCGCAGTTGGTATGACAGTGCTCTCGGGAGGAGAATCGCCAAATCGCGCATCCGGGATTGGACATCACCTGTTTCACCTGTAAAATGTCCGCGCTTATGAGTTCACGCAACGCGGGAAAAGTTCTTGCCGACAAAAGCATCAGTGCTGGCGGAGTGCCGGTGAAGCTGATGGCGGCCAATCGTTCCGAAATCGCCATCCGCATCTTCCGCGCGGCCACGGAACTGGGGCTGCGTACGGTGGCCATCTACGCGCAGGAGGACCGCTTCTGCGTACATCGCTTTAAGGCGGACGAGGCGTATTTGGTGGGGCAGGGGAAGGGGCCGGTCGGTGCCTACCTTGACATCGAAAGCATCGTGGCGCTGGCGAAGGAACGCGGCGTGAGCATGATCCATCCGGGCTACGGCTTCCTCTCGGAGAATGCCGCCTTCGCCCGCGCGTGCGCGGCGGCCGGCATCACCTTCGTCGGTCCCCGACCTGAACTTCTCGAGATGATGGGCGACAAAACGGCGGCCCGGGCGCTCGCGCAGAAGATCGGCGTGCCCACGCTGCCCGGCACGGAAGAACCCATTTCTGACCGGGGTGAAGCGCTGAAGAAGGCGAAGGAAATCGGCTTCCCGCTCATCATCAAGGCGGCCTTCGGCGGTGGCGGACGCGGCATGCGCGTGGTTCACAAGGCGGCGGATTTGGCAAACCTGCTCGACGAGGCGCAGGCGGAAGCGGGCCGTGCGTTTGGCAATCCGGCGGTCTTCCTGGAAAAGTACATCCCGAATGCGAAGCACATCGAAGTTCAGATTCTCGGCGACCAGCACGGCAACGTCATCCACCTGCACGAGCGCGATTGCTCGGTGCAGCGCCGGCACCAGAAGGTTGTGGAAGTGGCCCCGTCGTTTGGACTGCCGGAGCACGTAATCAAGGAACTGTGCGCCGCCGCCGCGCGGATGGCTTACGAGATTCGTTACGATAACGCGGGGACGATTGAGTTCCTTTACGACCTCGACCGGCATGAGTGGTTCTTCATCGAGATGAACCCGCGCATTCAGGTGGAGCACACGGTCACGGAAGTCATCACCGGGCTGGACCTCGTCCGTGCCCAGATGCTCATCGCGCAGGGCCATCCGCTGCACGGTCCCGAAGTCGGGATGCCGCCGCAGAACCAGATCCCGCGCAACGGCTACGCCGTGCAATGCCGCGTCACCACGGAAGACCCGGAAAACAAGTTCACTCCCGACTACGGCAAGATTCTCACCTATCGCAGCGCCGGCGGTTTCGGCATCCGGCTGGATGGCGGCATGGGTTACGCGGGCGCGGTCGTGACGCCGTTCTACGACTCGATGCTCGTCAAGGTAACCAGTTCGGGCCAGACCTTCGAGATGGCGTTGCAACGCACGGATCGGGCGTTGCGCGAGTTCCGCATACGCGGCGTCAAGACGAACATCCCGTTCCTCGAAAACCTGATCGCGAACCCGCTGTTCCGCGCGGGCCAGGCCACGACGACGCTCATCGACAACACGCCTGAGCTTTTTGCTTTCAAGCACCGCCGTGACCGTGCAACACGTTTGTTGAACTTCCTCGGCAACGTCATCGTGAACGGCAATCCGCATGCCAAAGGCTTCAAACCGGAGAAGCCGTTCGTTGCCGCCGTCACCCCCAGCTACGAGCACAAGCAGGTGCCGGCGGACGGCACCCGGGATTTGTTGCACAAGCTTGGCGCGAAGAAGTTCGCCGAGTGGACTCGCAAGCAGAAACGCCTGCTCGTGACGGACACGACCTTCCGCGACGCCCATCAGTCGCTCATGGCCACGCGGGTCCGGACCGCCGACATGCTGGTCGTGGCCGACGCACTGGCGCGCCGCGCGCCGCAGCTCTTCTCGTTGGAGATGTGGGGCGGGGCGACCTTTGACACATCGATGCGCTTCCTGCACGAAGACCCGTGGGAGCGCCTGCGCGTGCTGCGCAAGAAGATTCCCAACATCTGTTTCCAGATGCTCTTCCGGGGCAGCAACGCCGTGGGCTATACGAACTATCCGGACAACGTCGTCGCGGGTTTCGTGAAGCACGCCGCCTCGTCCGGCATGGATATCTTCCGCGTCTTCGATTCGCTCAACTACACGCCCAACCTGCGGGTGGCGATGGAAGCGGTGAACGAGACGCACGCCATCTGCGAGGCGACCGTCTGCTACACCGGCGACATTCTTGATCCCAAGCGCGACAAGTATTCGCTGAAGTATTACGTCGAGCTGGCCAAGGAACTCGAACGCATGGGCGCACACATGATCGCCATCAAGGACATGGCGGGCCTGTGCCGGCCCTTCGCGGCGAAGAAGCTCGTCAAGGCGTTGCGGGAGGAGATCGGTCTGCCGATTCATTTCCACACGCACGACACCAGCGGCGTGCAGGCGGCGGCGATCCTCAATGCCAGCGAGGCCGGCGTGGATGTCGTCGACCTTGCGCTCGCCAGCATGAGCGGCAGCACGAGCCAGCCCAACCTGAACAGCATCGTGGCGGCCCTGCAAAACACACCGCGGGCGACGGGTCTGGATCTCGACGCGCTCAACGAGTTCTCCGACTACTGGGAAGCGGTGCGTGAATATTACCGGCCCTTTGACACCGCGCCCAAGACGGGTTCGGCGGAAGTTTATCTCCACGAAATGCCCGGTGGCCAATACACGAACCTCAAGGAACAGGCGGCCAGCATGGGGCTCGCCGGTCGCTGGCGTGAAATCGCCCGGACCTACGCCGAGGTCAACCAGCTCTTCGGCGACATCGTGAAGGTCACGCCGAGCAGCAAGGTGGTCGGCGACATGACGATGTTCCTGATTTCGCGCGGCATCAAGCCGGCCGATGTGGTGAATCTGGAACCTGGTTCCGTGCCGTTCCCGGCCAGCGTCATCGACATGCTTTCCGGTGGACTGGGCCAGCCACTGTCCGGGTGGCCCGCCGACGTGCAGCGGGTTGTGCTCGGCAAGCAGAAGCCCATCACCATCCGTCCGGGCGAGGACGTGCCGACGGCGAACTTGAAGAAGATCCGCGAGGAACTCGCCGCGAAGCTCAAGCACGAGCCGACGGACGACGAGTTGTACAGCCATCTCATGTATCCCGAGGTCTTCGCCGAATTCGCGAAGGTGCAGCGGGACTCTGATGACGTCAGTGTGCTGCCCACGCCGGCCTTCTTCTACGGGCTGCGTCCGGATGAGGAGATCAGCGTGAGCATCGAGCAGGGCAAGACCTTGTTCATCAAGCTCGTGAACATCGGCGCTCCGGACAAGGACGGACGCCGCAGTGTGACGTTCGAGTTGAACGGCATGACCCGCGAGACCCACATCCAGGACAAGAGCGTCGCGCCCAAGGCCAAGAGCCGGCTCAAAGCGGACCCGGCGAATGCGTTGGAGGTGGCCGCGCCCATTCCCGGTGTCATCACCGCGCTGGCCGTGGGCATCGGGGCAAAAGTCGCCAAGGGCGACAAGCTCGTGACGATGGAAGCGATGAAGATGCAGACGACCATCTACGCCCAGGCCGACGGTGTGGTGAACGAGATTTCAGCCCAGGTGGGTGATACCGTTGAGAGCAAGGATCTGCTCATGCGGCTGAAGGCGTAAGCCGGCGCGCGAAACTTCAACGGAAGTTTTTTACAGTGGGGCAGGTTGGGAGCCTGCCCCATTTCTTTGCCCTTGGAATGGGGGAAACCTCTGCCGAAGCCCGCACACCCGCTTGGCTATTTCTGTGCCGGCGGATTCGTCGGGCTGGGCGGCAGCGGCAGATATTCCACGACACTCTTTTCCCGTGCCGGTTTGTAATAGCCTTGGCCGAGATTGGCGAGCGGGTCGGCGGATTGGTGACGGCGCCAGGCCGTGTAGGCCCAGATCGCCAAGGCCACGATTGCGCCGATGACGATGAGCGGCAGCAGGAACCGCAAATTCATTTTGGATAGCTGGAGGGTGATCCAGTCCAACGCGCCCTTTTCGCGCGGGATGAGGCTGGGCGGTTCACTGAACTCCTTCGTCTGGGCCAGCTCGGCATCCAAGTCCGCCAGCAGGTTGGGCACGTCGAGCTTGTAATGCCGGGCAAGGGACTTGGCGTGGCCGCGGATGTAAACCGGCGCGCTGAACGGACTGAAGTTACCTTCCTCGAGCGCGATGATGTGGTCCGACTTGATCTTCGTGGCTTCGGCGACCTGGGGCACGGTCAGCCGTTGCGCTTCCCGCGCTTTCTGAAGTTGTTCGCCGACGCTGCTGGTGGCCATGCGCGCCTAGAAAAGCAGTTTGTCACCGGGGAAAGCAACCACGGAAACCGGAACCTTCAAATGGGGGCCGGCGTGGGGGAGCCAAGTCCGGGCAACGCGGGCGGCACGGACTTCGGCGGCGGTTCGGGTAGAGGCGTGCCGGCCGGGGCTCCGGAGGGCGGTGTGGCGGTGAGCGCGGCGGGCGGCGGCGGATTGCTCATTTTGC
>RFSE01000135.1 GCA_009924135.1 Pseudomonadota bacterium
TCTCCCCCGATGGGGGAGAGGGAGAAAAGGCGTTGGCAACTTCGTAAGCGCCCCGGCGCTCCGTGGCCCTTGTCACTCGTCACCCGCCACCTGTCACCCCTCTTCAAAATCCCTCCAGATGAAATTCGTGCAGCTTGCGGTGCAACGTGCGGCGGCTCACGCCGAGCTTCTTGGCAGCCACCGTACGGTTGCCCTCGGCTTCCTTCAGTGCCCGGACGACCAGTTCCTTCTCGACGTCATGTACGTTCAAATCCCCGGTCGGCATCTGCGCCACCGGCGTGGGCAGGCTGCTGCGGCCGAGGCGGATGTTCTGCGGCAGGTCGCGGGTGGTCACAACCGGCCCGCGCGCAAAGACGACCGCGTGCTCGATGGCCGTGCGCAGTTCGCGCACGTTGCCAGGCCACGAGTAGGCCAGGAGCAATTCCAGCGCTTCCGGTACCATGCCCGTCACGGTCTTGCCGTTCTCCGCCGCCGAGTCGCGCAGGAAATGCTGGGCGAGCAACGGGATGTCACTGGCACGTTCGCGCAATGGCGGCAGGTGAATCTCGACGACCTTCAGCCGGAAGAAGAGGTCTTCGCGGAACGTGCCTGCCTGCACCAAGGTCACCAGGTTCTTGTTCGTCGCCGCTATCAGCCGCACGTCGGACATGAGCGTCTTGCTCGAACCCACCCGCTCGAAAGTCCGCTCGCCGAGGAACCGCAGCAGCTTGACCTGCACCGTGGCATCAATCTCGCCGATCTCGTCGAAAAAGAGCGACCCGCCCTGCGCCTGCTCGATGCGTCCCAGCCTCCGCTCGTGCGCGCCCGTGAACGCGCCCTTCTCGTGGCCGAACAATTCGCTTTCGAGCAGCGTCGCCGAGAGCCCCGCCGCATGGACGGTGATGAGCGGAGCCTTCGCACGCGGGCTGAGCTGGTGAATGGTCTTGGCAACGATTTCCTTGCCCGTACCACTCTCGCCGGTGATGAGCACCGTGGCGCGGCTGGACGCAACCGTGCGAATCGTCTCCTGAATCTCCTGCATCACCTCCGACTCGCCGATAAGATGCTCGACGCCGAATTTGCGTTCGAGCCGCTGGTGGAGGTTTTGATTTTCTTCTTCAAGTTTCTGGCCCTTGAGCGCACGGGCAATGCGCATCTCCAGTTCCTCAATCTGCATCTTGCCTTTGGCGATGTAGTCATCCGCCCCGCGCTTCATGGCCTCGACCGCCACGTCCTCGGAGCCGTAGGCGGTCATCAGGATGCAGACCGGCGGCTTCGGCAGGGACTTGGCGCGGGCGATGAGCTTGAGTCCGTCCTCCTTGGGCAGGCGGAGGTCGGTGAGCAGGACGTTGAAGTGTTCCTGCTCGAGGAGGCTCATCGCCGTGGCCGCATCCTCGGCCACGTAAACGTCATAGCGATCCTCGAGCGCCGCGCGCAACCCGTCGCGCGTCGGCTTCTCGTCATCCACAATGAGAACGGTCGGTTGATTCATGAAGACAGTTTCAGGTTTCGAGTTTGGAGTTTCAGGTTCTGGCCGCCGGACGCGTGCTGGTTCACAACCCGAAACCCCAAACTCCAAACCCCAAACCCGGAACGAGTCTAGTCATGCAGCTTCGCCTCAAGCAACTTCGGGCTGCGGTCATGCAGCGGCAGCCAGACGCGGAATTGCGTGCCCTCGTCCACCCGGCTTTCCAGTTCGATGCGCCCGCCGTGCTCGCGCACGATGCGCTGCACGATCATCAATCCCAAGCCGCTGCCCTTGGCCTTGGTCGTGTAAAACGGCTCGAAGATCCGGTTGATCTGCTCCTGCGGGATGCCCCCGCCGGTGTCGTTGACGCTGAACCACACCCCGCCGCCGCCCTCGCCGGTCGCGAGGGCCAGCGTACCCCCCTTGGTCATGGCCTGCATGGCGTTCTTGATAAGATTCACCAGCACCTGCTTGATCTGCACGCTGTCCATCGGCGCGAACGGCAGGTTCGCGGCCAGCTTCCGCTCGACGTGCAAATGCCGGTTCTTCAACTCCGGGCCGAGCAGGTCCAGCGATTCGCGGATGATCTCGTTCAACGACGCCGGCTGTAGTTTCGGCGGCGACGGACGGATGGCCTGGAGGAACTGCGAGACGATGTAATCCAGCCGGGTGATTTCCCCCTTCGCCACGTTCAGATAGCCCAGCAGCTTTTCCACCACGGCGGCGTTGTCCGCCTCCGGCTTGCGTGACTGCCGGTACCGCGTCAGCCGCGCCGGTCGCTCCTCGGTGGTGGGCGTCCGCAGTTTCTTCAACTCGCGCTCCATGAGCTGGAGGTGGATGCTCAGGGCATTGAGCGGGTTGCCGATCTCATGCGCCACGCTCGCCGCGAGCAACGTCAGCGCCTGCATCCGTTCGCTCTCGATGGCTTCAAAGGTCTTCTGTCGCGCTTCGGTGGCGTCGTGCAAAATCAAGGCGACGCCGGATGAACCGGTGGCTTCCCCATCCAGCGGCGCGGCATAGAGGCGGAGAAAACGCGGGCGCGGCCACTCCACTTCCAGCTCGTGCCGGACCACCTGCGGCCCGCCCGCCTTGTCCCAGCGCGCGAGCTTCTTCCAGTCGAGGCCCGGCATGAACCGCGTGATGGGCTGGCCCTCGTCGGCATCGTGTTTGAGGCCCAGCAGCCCGGTGACGGCCTGGTTGAAGTAAATCACACGCCCCTGCTCATCCACCACGATAACGCCGTCCTCGATCACGTCAAACAGCGTCTCCAGAAAGCTGCGCTCGCGCGCCAGCCGCTGGATCACCGTCTGCAACCCCTCGGCATCGAGCCGCCCGATGCGACCGAGGACCTTGTCGAGAAAGCTGGATTTAGGAGCGGCCATGAATCACCGGCAAAGTAAAACCCGGCAGGCTGACAGGCAAGGAAAGGCGGTTCGGTGCATGCCGCCGTTTTCGACCTAAAACCACAGTTCAACCACGGATGGCCACGGATTCACACCGATGGGCAGGACGAATGTGCCATGGTTTCGTTCACCCCGGAAGTGAACGGACCGTCCCGGGTTTCCATCGGTGTTTATCGGTGTTTATCCGTGGTTCTGCGCTTTCAACCACGGCAGCCTTCTCCAACGCGGTCGTACAGGCCAGATGGTGCTCGTGGTCAGGGTCCAGCCAGGCAACGATGATGGAGGTATCAACTAAAATCACGGCCGGGTGCGTTTGAGCAAGTCAGCCCCCTTAAAACCACGCCACTTGCCAGCGTTCTTCCGCACCTGATCGACCATGGCCTGACGATCTTCCTGGAGGGTGCCAGAGCGGGCCTGCAACAGCCCCTGGACCACCTTGGGAACCCCGGCGCGCAGGGCCTGCCGCGTCAGTTCAGACTGGTCGAGCTGGGTTGCCGACGCCCCGGCACTGAGCAGACGAACCAGATCCTCATCCATCCGCACCAAAAGATTCGTCATTGGCATAGCGACCACAAATTATGCGATCCATATCGAATGTCAAAAGTCCGGAGGTTGCACTGTGCGCGGCGGGCGCATCTTGACACTGCCGCCGGCCTTGGCTGGCCATGCGGAGCGCCGATCTCCGATCCGGCGCGTTGTTAAGTGCCTTTCAAAAATCTGCCGGGGTGGAAACCGGCGCTCCAGGGACAGTGCCAAGATGCGCCACCCGCCACCCTCAAAACCATTTCCGCTTCTTCACATACCACCAGGTCGCCAGCGTGGTAAAGGCGGTGAGGCCGAAGACAAACGCGTAGCCGTGCAGCCACTTTAACTCCGGCATCATCTCGAAGTTCATGCCGTACCAACTGGCGATGAGCGTGGCCGGCGTGGACAGGATGGTGATCATGGTCAGCGCCTTGACGATCTCCCCGGTCTTGTTCGACGACATGCTCAGGTGGATGTGCAGGATGCCCGTGAGCGAGTCGGTGTAGTTCTGTGCCAGGTTGGAAATGTGGAATAACCGGTCATAAACGTCCCGGTAGTAGGGCACCAGATGCGCGCGGATGAGCTTGAACTCGCCGTCGGCGAAGCGCTTCAGGACCTCCTGCTGCGGCCCGATGATCTGGCGCAGGTGCAGCACCTCGCGCTTGATGCCGATGATCTTGTTCAGGGTCCGCTGGTTGGGATGCTCCACCACGTCATTCTCCAGCTCCCCGATTTCCAGCGAAAGCTCCTCCAGAGCCGGCTTGTAGTTGTCCACGATGGCGTCGAGCAACGTGTGCGCCACACGGTCAGGCGCGCGGGCGATGTGCATGGTGCTCTTGGTGGCGCGCTCGGCGGTGAGGGAGACGCTCCGCAGGGGCACGTCGTGGTAGGTCACCAGGAAGTTCTTCCCGAGGAAGAAATTCAGTTCGCTGGTGGCGAACACCCCGTCCGTGCGGCTGTAGTCCACCGCATGAATCACCATGAACAGGTAGGGCGCGAACTTGTCCTCCTCCTTGGGCGTGTATTCCTCGACTTTGGGATTCGGGCTGGCGTGGATGCAGTCCTCGATGGACAACGGGTGAAAGTGGAAGATGCCCTCCAAGATCGTCCGAGCCTCCTCCGGCGTGGAAGCCTCCAAATCCACCCAGAGAAAGAGGCTCGTGTCCGCCAGCAGCGTGGGCATCAGAAACACATCCACGTTCTGGGTGTGCAGGCGGCCCTGGGTGGTAAAGGCAAAGGAACGAATCATGCAACGGTCGCCGGGAGGCTAAAAGCCGGCGCGGTACGAGGCAAGGAAACGCTTGAGGGAGAAAAGGAAAGTGGTGCCCCGGGTAGGACTCGAACCTACGACCAATTGATTAAGAGTCAACTGCTCTACCAACTGAGCTACCGAGGCAACCGTTGATTACCAACTACTTGCGAATCAACCGACCAGTCCGCATTGACAATCTGATACTGCTTTCTGATACTGTTTGGCGTGAAGAACACACCGACAGACCAAGCAAGTGTCTGGAGCAAGACACCTTTCGCAAATCTTGTCCGCTACGAACCGTCAGGCGTTTATTTCGCAAGATTTCGCGTTCATGGCAAGTTGATTCGCAAGACTCTGAAGACAAAAACCCTCTCGGTGGCCAAACTGCGCCTGGCCGATCTGGAAAAACACGAGCGTGGAGTATCCGCGATCCATACCGCCGTCGAACAGGGCAAGCTGACATTCAAGGACGCTCTCCAGACTTACCAGGATGAGCTAAACTCGAACCCCCGGCTAAAGCCCAACGCAATCCGCTATCGCAATGAAACAGTCAAGGCGCTGGTCCGAACATGGCCGGAACTAAAGGGAATGGATGTGCGGAAAATCACGGAAACAGAGTGCAAGACATGGGGGGCAAAGTTTGCGCGCGAATACTCAGCCACGCTCTACAACAACACGGTGGGCACACTCCGGCAGGTGCTGGCCATCGCCATCAAGGCCGGGGCGATTTACCACAATCCGGCGCAGGCGGTACCGAAGGTGCGCGTGCGCGCCAAAGAGCTACAACTGCCGGAGCCGGAACAGTTCGCCCAGTTTATCACCGTGATTGCTACTGCCGGGGCACGGCAGTCACGCGATTGTGCGAACCTGGTGCGTTTCCTGGCTTACGGAGGCTTCCGCAAAGGCGAGGCAGAGAACGTCACCTGGAACGACTGTGATTTCACGAAACAGGAAATTGTCGTGCGCGGAGATCCCGAATATGGAACCAAATCCAGCCTGACACGCCGCGTTCCCATGATCCCCGAGATGGCTGCCCTGCTCAAAGAACTCAAGGAGCAACGGGAGGGTGAGGAGCCGGTTGCCCAGGTAATGCGAGTTCAAGAATGCCAGAATGCCATGAATCGAGCTGCCAAGTTGGTCGGCATGCCCCGGATTACCCACCACGACCTGAGGCACCTCTTTGCGACGCGCTGCATTGAGAGCGGCGTTGATATTCCGACCGTCTCGCGCTGGCTCGGGCACAAGGACGGCGGCGCGCTCGCGATGAAGGTTTACGGACATCTCCGCGACGCCCATTCGAGCGCGATGGCTCAGAAGGTCACCTTTGCGGTCCCCAAGGCGTTGCAGGTGATCGCAGTTGACGCGAAGGCTGCAGCGACCAAACCGAAGAAAGAGCGCAAGCGCACCATTCCTTAAAAGGAAAGGGTGCCAGGCTTACGCCTGACACCCCGCCGCCTTTCAGCGGAGAACAAGCAGGCTGTTGAGACAACCTGCCGCTCTATCGGGATCATTCTGTTTCGCTGCGGATCATCCATCGCTCAACCGTTGTTCACGGTCTTCGCAACGAACTCATCCACCGAGCTGCGCAAAATCATCTTGTGCCTTACGGCATTCGACGACTTCAGCAACCCGCGATCCAGCAACCGGTAAACGGTCTTCTTGCTGGTCCCAAAGAGCTGGGCAACCTCCTCGACGGACAAGAATATCCGCCGTGAAGGCTCGATGGTTTCGAGAGGCATTATGCATGTCTCCTCCCGGGTTGGTGGCGGGTCGGTCGCCCTTCCCGCCGTTGGCCCGGGCAACCGGCAGTGCGAGACTGCTGGTTGACCATTCACTACCGCGCTCAACATTGAGCGCGGAGGAGAACGCTGCACCCGGCAACGTCAATCCCGGGATTCAAGTCCGGTGATCGTTGGCAGGATGCGTGTGGCGGACGCGGCTGACAATGCGAATCCTCGAACTTCAGCGCCCACGCAACGGCACGCAAACGGGAGGCGGATTCAATCTTCGTGACCTTCCCGTTCGAGCAGTGAAAGCACTTTGGTTCTCGGATTAGCCAGGCCAAGCATTTTGCGGGCTGCGGTGGTAAGCCGATGACCTCGACCTCCCGTTGCGACCTGCGCTTCAACGATCAATCCCAACGCCGTCATGCGGTCCAACAGGCGTTCAACATCCTGCTCGTTGCAGCGTACCGATTTCAGCCTCAAACCGGTCACCAGCTCATCCACGTCCTTCGGCTCTTCGGCAAGCAGATGCATCGTCCACTCCACCAACTGCTCCTCGGGCACCGGAGGACTGGCAGGCGAATTCTTGTCCAAATGCGCGCGGAGCGCCTGGAGCACCCGTTTGTGCACCTTGGCTTCGCGGTCCCCCGTCCGCTTCAACAGCGGCGCGGCGTGGTGTAAATCCTCAACCAGTTGCTGGATTCGCTTTTTTTCGTTCATGGCGCTTCCGCGGTTTCCGGGGTTTGTAAATATCGTCAAATACTTTTTCTCGCTCAGGCAAAAACTTGAGCAAGGCCTTCAGTCCTCGATCCACATAGGTGCCGATGGACCCAACAGCAAGGCCACGTCGCTTGGCGACTTGCCTGTCCTTCAATTGTTCTATGAACTTGTCCCACACGACCTGACCATAACGTCTGTCAATGCGCAGGAAGGCACTTTGGACCAAGTCCGCCATCTGTCGCTGATTGAGCGCTTCGTCGGCCCGCATTTTTTTCTGATATGGAACCCACGCTGAGAGGTCGTCACCGGGTTCGGAAACATCCCCAATGCCGACGTCACCAAGCCCCACTTGATCGGGTCTCCCCACCTTGCCACCACCATGTTTCAAACGCTTCCGTTTTTTCAACTCGTCCAGAATGGCGTTCTTCGTGGTCTTTGCCACGAACTTGCACATGTGCTTGAAGCTGGCGAAATTGGCTCTGCGCTCATACACCTTGATGATCGCTGCTTGGGCGAAATCTCCCTCATCAAGATTTCCCATAGTGCTCCAGAACGCACCCGCCGCATCGAGACCCGCCTGAATGAGCGTAGGCCAGGCGCGTTCCCATTCTGCCTCGTCCCTTGCCTTCAATTTCGCTAGGTCGATTTCTGGCTTGTGAGGCATGGCGTTGGGCTGAGCGTAGGAGGCGTAGTTGAATTTGGCAACCTTCGGCTCGCAAGCCCCACCGTTTGTCAGGGCCGAGCGCGAGCCGCACCGAGACGAGTCGTATGCCGGCCGGCCTCGCGATTTCCCGGCAGGCTTTGTGGGGACCGAAGAGGCCAGAAATGGCAGCGCTTTTTGGCCGAAAACGCGGGTGTAAGAATCCAGACGGAAAACTCGTAATACTTGCGGAGCCAAGGGAGTTCCAAGGCGGTTTCTCGATAATGCCCTGGCCGCACGAGAACCTGCCGGCCCGGAACGGTGGCGTGAACGCGGATCATTCGCGGCGTCACCGGCACCGAGGCGAAACCCGCCGCGCCGTTGAAGCGCGGCCCGAGCCAGAAACCCGGCGAGCCTCAGGAGGATGAGTCTGCGATGGGGGTGCGATGCACCCCGGAGGTGGTTGGAGTTAAGCCTGAAAGCGCGCCGTCACGCCGAAACCTGCAATGTAAATGACCGACCCAATAACCGAAACGCCCATGCCCATGGGCCGCAAAATCATCTTTGACGACGATCCCAACCCGAAACCCGCATGGGAGACAGCCCTGCCACCCCTGCCAGTGGAGAAGCCGTGGATTCAACTTCCCGGTGACGGCCGCACCGTGTCCGCCTTCGCGCAGGACTTGGGCGGGCAGCTCGCCCCGCATGGCCTCTACCGATGTAATGAACGCGTGCTGGCCGAGGACCGCACGATCCACCAGAGCACCCTCCTCGACGCGCCACGCCTCGTCACGTTCGTCGAGGACTACGTCCGCTGCACCAAGGCACCGGCACCCGCCGAAGGCGAGGAAGATGAACGCGTCGTCACCTCGATGCGGCTCAGCGACGCGAAGCTCGTCCTTGCCTCGGATCGCTTCGTTAATCAGTTGCAGGCCGTCGAGCACGTCAACCCCGTTCGGGTGCCCGTGCTCGCTTCCGCCGACGGGTTGCGCTTGCTGCCCGAAGGCGTGGACGACAAGACCCGCATCTTCACCGAGCGTCGTTCCCTGCCGTACCGGCTCGACCTGCCCCTAGACGAGGCCCGGGCGCTGCTGGACGGCCTGCTGGCGGAGTTTCCCTTCGCCGACGCGGCTTACGCGAAGGCGGTGCAAGTCGCCGCGATGCTGACCGTGTATGGCCTGGACCTCCTCCCCCCGCATTGCCTGCTGCCCGCCTTCGCCTACACGGCCAACAACTCCGGTGCCGGAAAGGGCTTGCTGGTCCAACTGGCCGTGCTCCCGGTGTTCGGCGTGTTGCCGACGACGCCGCCCCCGTCCAGCGAAGCCGACATGGCCAAGCTGCTGCTGGCGGGCGCGCGTAATCACTCGCGCGTGGTGCTCCTGGATAATGTGGACCAGCTCCTCCAGAGCCGTGCCCTGGAGTCCTTCATCACCGCCACGCACTACAGCGGGCGGCTCCTCGGCCAGACCCAGCAGGTCACCTATCCGAAAAAGACGGCCGTGTTCATCACCGGGAACCAGTTGCAGATGCGGGCGGACCTGCGGCGGCGCACGCTGGTCGTGGAGTGCTTCCAAACCGAGGCGCGGGCCGAGGACCGGGCCATCACCCGGCCACTGGATACGACGGCGATTCTGGCGCGCCGGGATGCCATCCTGGCGGCCCTCTACGCGCTGGTCCGGCACTGGAATGATGACGGCAGGCCCGCGCCCTCGCGGGTGCAGCCGGGGTTGACGGAGTGGAGTCAGGTCATCGGCGGCATCGTCGAGCACGCCGGCTACGCCTGTCCGATCCCACCCCCCACGGCCCCCACGCTCGATCCGGTGATCGAAGGCATGGAGCGGCTGGCCGCGCTGCTGGCGGACCGCGCTGAGGCCGCGACCTTCCGTGAGGTGGTCCGTGTGTGCCGTGCCAACGGGCTCTTCGAGCACTGCCTGCCGTTGGACCGGGACTTGCGCGATGGCGAGAAGCGCTGCTTCAGCGCGCTGCTGAAGCGCTACCACGGAATGCGCTTCCGGGGAGGCATCACTTGGCAACTCCAAGGGCACGGCCACGCCCGCCGGTATCTGGCCACGCGGGAGGCGGTGGCGATACCCGCGTAAAATCCCAAGATCGTGCTTTTCGTGCCGATCGTGCGGTGGGGATGTCCGCTGCATGATCGCATGATGAGCACGATTTTTTCCGCCTGCGCGGCCTCGCACTGGATGCCTGTCACCCTGTCTGCGTCCGCATCGGCGCGGTGGCCGCCTGGGGGCGACGCGCCCGAAATGGCCCATTTTTGGCCGGAAAAGGCCGGTTGTAAGAAACCGCACGGAAATCTCGTAATACTCTTGGAACCCCTCGTGGGTTCTGCTGCGGCAATACTCCTGGGCGGGTGAATTTGCATTCACGCCGCCCCGGATCGCTTCGTGAGCACGGGAAAGACGTGGCGAAGTCAGAGCCGTAGACGGGGCGTGGTCGCCAAGGACCGCGCCTCATTATTATGCGAAAAAATACGAAAACCAAGCGGATCGAACCCGCCGAAGAGCCTGCTGTGACGGTGGTTACGCCGGCTGAACCGGTTTGCGAAACCCCACCGGCGGTCGAGCCCGAAGTGGAGTTGGCCGCTGCGACTGCGGCGGAGGGGTTGGCGAAGTTGACGAAGAAGGAAGCCGAAGACCTGGAGAAGCAGGAAGCGGTCGTGAGAAATCATGTCGGGGCCACGTGGGAGGTCGCGGAGGCGCTCCGGGTAATTCACGACAAGAGACTGTACAAGGCGACGCACAGGAAGTTCAGCGACTACTGCCTCGAACGCTGGAATTTTGACCGGGCACACGGCGACCGGCTCGTCAAGGCGGGCAACGTGTACCGGAGCCTGAAATGTCTCCAAAAGGAGCATTTGCCGATACCGACGACGGAAGCCCAGGTCCGGCCGCTCACGCGGCTGACGCCGGATAAATACGAGGACGTATGGCGGGCTGCGGTCGCGAAAGCGGAGGGCGGGCCGATCACCATGAAGCTCGTCGAGGAGCTGGCCGAACCCCATCGGCCGAAGCGAGAGGTGAAGGCGAAGGGCGATGCGAACCCGGTGGAAGTCGTAGAGGCGACGCCGGCCGGGGGTGAAACGGCCGAACCTGAGACGAAAGAAGCCGAGGTGGGACGTCTGTTGAGGCGTTTGCAAGAGCTGCTGGAGGACTGCGGCGATGTGGGCGTGCAGGACGCGCTGTTCAAGCTTAACGCGTTCCGAGGCTTGGAGCGTGCCGACGATGCGGCGACCGCGAAGGGTAACTAGAAAACCGATCTCCTGCCGCCGGGGTTGCCGACGGCGGGAGGTCTCATCAAAGGATCAATCGATGAAAAATTCTGGGATCAGCTGGACCGACCATACCTTCAATCCCTGGATGGGGTGTTCGTGGAAAAGTCCGGCGTGTGACAACTGTTACGCGGCGGCCCTGGCCAAGCGCTGGCACGGCGTCGAGTGGGGACCGGGCAAACCGCGCCAGCGCACGAGTGAGGCGATGTGGAAGCAACCCCAGGCTTGGAACCGCGCGATAGAAAAGAGCGGAGGCCCCAACGAGCGCGTATTCTGCATCTCGATGGGCGATATCTTCGATGCGGAGGTCGAGAATGGCTGGCGGGACGAGGTGTTTGCGCTGATCAACAAGACTCCGCGCCTGGACTGGCTGCTGTTGTCGAAGCGTCCGCGAGAAGCGGTGCGGTATTACGAGGAGAAGGGTTGGCCCGACAATGCCTGGATTGGCACGACCGTCGAGGACCAGGCCCACGCTTACCGGGCTGAAATCATCAAGGCCATCCCGGCATCGGTGCGGTTTCTCTCCATGGAGCCGTTGCTGGAGCCGGTGAAGGTCAACCTCGACGGAATTGACTGGGTGATCGTCGGCGGTGAGTCGGGCGAGAACCACCGGTTTTTGCCGAAAGCCTGGGTGCTCGATTTCCAAAATCAATGCCGGGAGGCGAACGTGCCGTTCTTCTTTAAGCAATGGTCTTCGTTCTCTTCGGACGCCCTCGGTCATGAGCTCGACGGCGAGGTCTGCCACGCGTTCCCGACGCCCAAGAACCGGAAGGCGGCGATCGATACGGACGTTGCCGTTGCGGAGTAAACCACTACCCGCCTCGCTGTCGGCGTGTCCCGGCAGCGAGGCAATCCCGTTAGCCAGCTCATTTTGAAGTCCGCATCGAACGCCCTTACCACGATCCGTTAAGGGCGGCACCGGCTTGGACTCACCACCGAATGATTCTTGACACATCCTGGCTATTTGATAATATAAAGTTACACATGGAAAAACCCTCGGACTTCGGCCCTGCCCTGCGTGCCCTCCGCCAGCAACGAAGCTGGACCGTGCGTGCGTTGGCCCAGCAGTCCGGGGTGTCCTCGGTGTGGATCACGCTCGTCGAGAACGGCCATCGCACCATCGGGTTGCAGGCCGTTGAAAAGCTGGCGGCGGGGCTGGGGTTGCGCGAACCGGAACTTACGCGGTTCCGCCTCAGCGGCCTGGCGGCCAGCGAGCGCAGCGATTTGTTGAAGGCCAGCCGTGCGTATGGGCCGACCCTCAACAACGCGCTGGCGATGCATTTGCAGCAGCGGGGCATCCGCCCACGCGACATGGATGACGTGATCGGCCAACCGGAAGTTGGCGCAGAAGATTTTGCCGGACTGGTGGCGGCGCTCGAAGCACTCGGGCGCTCCCACCTTCCGGCCAGCAGGAACGCGGGAACTCAAGCTAACGACGAACCGTTCCTTGAAATACGTTTCAAGGACGGCCGACGGGCATGGTTGGTCATGCTCGTCACCGATCCGCAGAACAGTGAATCCCGAACGGGTGCCGTGTTGAACGCGGCACGTAATCCACCCCGGCCCTTGACTCGTGCGACAGGAAGCCGGCGAACACAACGCACCCACAATGACGACAAGAAACCCCGACCCTAACCCCACCAGCAAGGAGCGATTGGAAGCTCCTGCGGATAAAGCCATCACCGACCGCTCCGCTCCGCTGCCCAAGGAACCTCGCGAGCAGCCCAAGATTCACCAGTTCTCCCGTTCCTTCGCCCGCCTCCACGGCATCACGGCGGCCATTGTCGCGGGTTATCTCGCGAACCGTATCACCGCCACCCGCAAGCGTCAGGGGGAGGGCTATCGTTGCACGCTGGATGAGTTGAAGCGCCCCTATCCCTACCTGTCCCGCAGTGCCATCGCGACAGCCCTGCGTCGGCTCGTGAAAGCCGAAGTGCTTTCCTGCCACCAAAACAACCTGCGTGGCTACGACCGGACCTGCCATTACGCGTTCAAAAGCGAGCCTGTGCAGCGGCAGGTGTCCGAGGATCGAATCTACTTCTCCGTGGCGGAAGCGGTGGAGCACACAATTCCGGCCGCCCTGGTACTGACGAATCTGCGGATGCGAATCGCCGAGGAAGTGCAACACAAGCCTGAAATGGCCGTCTACCGGTTTTCCGCGCGCAACATGGAGGAACATCTGCCGTTGAAACGCGGTGTCCTTTCCCGAACCTTGCAGTATCTGGAAGCTGCTGGCGAACTGAAGACGCAGCGCTGTTCGGGCTTCGACCGGGCGTTGGCGGTGGTGGTGGCTTCGTTCGACCGCCATGGCCCAACCCGGGATTCATGTGGCGCAAACCAGAATCAGCATGACCCGATCCAGGATGCCCATGCCCCAGCTCCGCACGCCCATGCCCCGCTTCGACACAACGATATACTGTTGAAAGAAGACATTGAAAGTGGACGTTGCAAGTCTTCCATTGAAAGCTTTAACAGTTACGAAGGGCGTCCGGCTGCGCCGACCGCCACTCGTACCTGTTTTGACTCACACGCTTGGACCGGACCTTCCTTCCCAAGCAATCCCTACGCAGCCGAGGTCTTGCGGTTGAATTCTGAACCGATGGACCGCAGCAAGAATTCACCAAAAAGGGAGAATGAGGATTCCGTCAGGGAGTTCACATGGTCCCCTTCTCGCTGCGCGGGCTTGGCTTCGTTTGATGCCAGCCAACCCTTCACCCCGCCTCCCCGCCAGCCCGTGCCCACCTCGCTGGCGGAGTTGCGCCGGGCCAACGCGGATTTCTGGCGACGGGACCGGTCAGACCTGATCGCCATACTGGATTCCACTATCATCAAGGTCGAAGCGGTTATTAACCAGCAGGGCGTGGAGCGGGTGTTTCGGTGGCTCGCCCTTAAAGATGATGACAAGCTCTTCGACGTCGTGCGGGAGGCAGTGGAGCGTTGCCACTGTCGCAAAGTGGACTTGATGATGTTCCAGGACCGGCTCGGCGTGGACTGGTTCTGCGCGGAATGGCTGGTGGTTGCGTGCCGGCGGTATCTTGAGGCACGCATCCCCACTTACGACAACCATGGGCGTGATGCCGTGTTGGAAGTTTTGAAACCGCACCTGGGCCGCTACTACCACGAAAACCAGGCGGCATTGGAGTTGGAAGGCTTGGCCTATCTGCGTTGTGGCCAGGATGTCTGGACGGAACGGTGCCAGAGTCCCGATGTTGCTTTGGAGTCGGCCGTGCATCTCTCCGCCGCCGAAAAGACGCGCGTGTTCCATAATGCACTGCTGTCCATCAATCGGGGTGGCTACCTGAAGGCGAGTGGCTACCGGTTGTATGGCGCGGCAACGATCACCAAGAAGGGGCTGAGGCTCGTCCGCCGCTTTCTGGAGATCAACCCTAACTGGACAGCGGACGACCTGCTTCGTCTGTTCCGCGAATGCCTGGAGCGTGCGTGCAGCTCGACCAGGATTGCCGGTTGGATCGAAGATTACGCCACCACACGCGGGTCACACCTCACCTACTTCATGAACCAACTTGAGCCGATCATCCATCAACTCCAGAGCGTCGAATACGTCCCGACGGTGTTCTTCCCTGAGGAATGGTCGAAACTGGAGGCCGCATGAACGCTACAACCGAAACCACGGCGACGGTAAACGGTGAAGCGGAAAAACTACCGACCACGCCAGCCACCACCACGCCCACCGAGGAGTTGCTCCGACTACTGCCACCCACAATCAGCGTGTGGGTACCTAAGCAACTTCGAGACACCACCGAGGCTGAGGATCGGGCCATGGAACGATTCGTCCGCTTCCTGCCCGTAAGCCCGCAACTGGATTCCACCGGCCTCACCTTCCTGACCCGGTTCGTAGCCGTTTACTTTGAGGGCCGGGATGGGGTCGCCGTTTCCCCGCAGCAAGTTGTGGAGGCATGGGACCGGTATTTTGTGAAACACCAGCACCCTACCACACTGCCGATCGTGCGGGAAAGTCTGCGGGCGATATTCGGCTCCATTAACATGCTGGTCATCGGTCAGCTCGAAATCGAACACAACGCCACGACCGGAACCATGACGCTGCGCCGGAACATCGAGAACTACTACCGCCTCATTGAATTTCTGGGGTTACTCGACGGGGAGATGTTGGCATGAACTTGGACGGCAGTTACAAGCAACGGCAGCGGGAAGCCGAGATGCAGAGGCGGGTTGAGGCGCTGGAGTGCTGGGCTGAGAGCGAATGGGTGCTTGAGTGTCTGCGCGCCAAAACATCCACCCCGCTGAAGGAGTTGAGCGATGACGAGATTGTTGAATGGCACCGAAAGATCCAACGATGATGACAACTACGACCTTCCAGTTAAACCGAGGTGATGAGCGGCCGTTTGCGTTCCGGGATGTTGATGTGCCGCTCCAACCGCCCCAAACACCATCAGAATGGTTTGCCCGCCGTTACCCTGCTGAAGCAAAGCGGTGGGGATGTCCGTTCCTGGAAGCCGTCAGCGAGGACAGCACAACGGGGAGGAAGACAATTTCGGCTGTCTCCGCCAACGACTGCTTCCTGGCCGCCACGTTGTCCGACAGCCAACTGGGCCATTCGGTGGTCTTTTACGAAGCAGAGCAGCAGTGGTTTTTTCTCGATCCCCGTGACGGCCTCTATCATCCGACCTCCGAACCCAAGCTGATGGATTTGTTGTCCTGTTTACTGGTTAGGTGTGCGGAGGAGATGCCGGTTAACATCGATAAGGTGAATCTGTTCGTGAAGTTCCGGGCCGATGACCAACTGAAGGCCGTCATCAAAAAGGCCCGCTCGGTGTTGGCTGCGGATGCGACGTTCTTCTCCACAGCCAGCCCGTTTCGTCGTGTCGAGGGACCAGAGCTGACCGGCCAGGCGGCGAGGATGTTTGTCAGTCGGGCCGTGGAACCGAAACGGGAAGGCCAAATGACAGTCAACGACACTTACAACGCCTTCCGTCGCTTCTGCACCAACAATGGGTTAACAGCGGTGGAGAGAAGGCAGTTCAAGCAGTTGGTGGTGGACGTGATCCGGGAGGAATTCGGCATCGGACTCAGGCACGATCTCGAGGATGCCGGCGGGCGAAATCAGCGGGGTTGGACCGGTGTGGCGCTGAAGGCGGATGATTGGAGTGTTGCCGGGGGTCGAAACTGACGCGGACCAGCCGTGCCGTCCGTGGTGGCCGTAGCGGGGAATTCGGCCGTAAAAACGTACAAGACGATGACCAAGCCGAAACAGCCCCGCCCGCACCCTCCACGGCCTCCAGGAACGGCTTCGTCCACTCGACCGCCTTCCGATCCGTCCCGCCCACCCGATCGATCCTGGACCGTTTTAGGAGCAAATTGTGGATTAGCGGACGGCTTATCAACAATTTGGCCGACCCTCGGGAGTCTCAGGTTGTCGGGCGCGGTGATCCACTCCGCGAGCGTCCGGCGTCAGCCCGAGGACTTCGCGCCCGGCTCCGGTTAGGAAAACGCAGGGGGTTCGACACCAGCACGAGCGGCGCGGCGGGCGGGACTTCCGGTCCCTTGTTTTGCAGGCTGCCACGCCGGAGCAGGTGGGTCGGCGGCACGGAGCCCTTCGTCTTGTCCTTCGTGTCAGTGTCCTTGGGTACGCCTTGTTTCACCGTGCCGTTGAAGACCACGAGCAGGCTGTAGTAATCCGCACTCGTGACCGGGTCATACTTGTGATCATGGCAGCGCGCACAGCCCACCGTGAGACCGAGGAAGACCGTCGAGGTGGTGGAGATCACGTCGTCCAGTTCGTCGAGGCGGTACTGCTCCTTGTTGTTGCCCATGTTGTCGTCGTTGCTCGGGCCGTTGCGGCA
>RFSE01000136.1 GCA_009924135.1 Pseudomonadota bacterium
ACCTGAGCGCGCCCCGCCCCATGAACCGAGCTTTTGTCAGGATAATTGAGAGAAACTGTTCGTTGGTTCAAATCGGTGATTCGACCAGAGTATTCCAGTAGTTGGTATCATTCCATCCGGTTCGAACCGGGTCAAAGTGGCGGCCCGCAGGTAAAACCGCTGTAGCTGTTCTCGCATCCGATTGACCTTGATCACGGCCTTGAAAATGCCGAATGAACGCAGGCGCGAGCCCCGGGGCCGAAGCCTGGGCCAATGAGGGATAACAAAATTGAGGATGCACTTCCAAGCGTCTCAGGCGAACTTGCCCTTGCCGTCCGGCCCGCCCTGCCCGGATAGTCCGCGCGGCATGGGTCAGCACGAGTCCTATTACCGGAACAACGAAGCGTACGCGCAATTCCTCGCGGGCTGGGACCCGGCGTTCTATGGCAAATACACCGATGCGCTGCGGCCGGACCGCCAGGACGGGCGGTCGCTGGATGTCGGGTGCGGGGTCGGGCAGGTGGTGGCGGCGTTGACCCGGGACGGCGTGGAAGCTTACGGCGTGGATGTCTCGGCGCCGAACGTCGCGCGGGCGCGGGAGTTCAGCGAACGGTGCCAGCTCTACGATGGCAAACGGCTGCCGTTTCCGGACGGCTACTTCGCCCGCGTTGGCGCGCTGAACGTGCTGGAACACGTGGATGAACCGGAGGCGTTTCTCGCCGAGCTGGTGCGTGTGACGGAGCCTGGCGGCAAGGTGGTGGTCTCCAGTCCGAATTTTCTGCGGGTCATCGGCCTGCGCGATTACCACTACCGGATGCGCGGGCTGGGCAACAAATGGCAGAACCTGCAACGGTTGCTGGCCAAACGTCGGCAGATGCAGGCAGCCCCGGCGCAAGTCCGCTTCGAGCGCGTGGCTCCGGTGGTGAAGACGCCGTTCGAACCCGACGACGATGCGATCATCATGACCAACGCGCTGGAGATGGCGTTCCAGTTGGAGCGGCTCGGCTGCACGGTGGAACGCGCTTTGTGCACGGATCGTTACGTGTTCCCGCTGCTGGACTGGCTGTTGAATCTCACCCCGTTGCGGTATGGCATGTTGTGTGCATTTGTCGTGGCGCGTAAGCAGAGTTGAAGGGTCCGCAAAGCACGCTGATCAACGAGCATGGAAACATCTTCAAAAACCACCGACTGGGAAGCGCATTATCAGACCAACGACACCCCCTGGGACAAGGGCGAGCCTTCTCCGGGACTCGTGGACTGGCTCGCGGCGCATCCGGACCTGCCGCGCGGCAGCGTGCTGGTGCCGGGCTGTGGCATGGGACATGACGTGCGGGCCTGGGCGGCGGCGGGTTTCATGGCGACGGGTTTCGACATCGCGCCCAGCGCGGTGGAACGGGCGAAGGTGGCCGGCTTGCCGGAGCGGACGGAATTCCGGCTCGGCGATTTCCTCGCCGATGAACCGCACGCGAATTACGACTGGGTCTTCGAGCACACCTGTTTCTGCGCGATCCCACTCGAACGGCGCGCAGACTACGTGCGCGCCGTGGTGCGCTGGCTCAAGCCGGGCGGCCATTACCTCGCTGTTAATTACTTCATTCCTGACAAGGACGGCCCGCCTTTCGGGGTGGATCGCGAGGAAATCTGGGCGCGCTTCTCACCGCACTTCGAACTGCTCGAAGAATGGACACCGCGCTCGTACCCGAACCGCGAGGGGCTGGAGCGGATGTTCCTCTGGCGAAGCCGGGGATAGGGCCGAGTTAAAAGTTTAAGGTTCAAGGTTCAAAGTTGAAGCGTGCCTCTGCCGGTCCAGCGCGTACGAGCACAACCAACTTTGAACTTCGAACCTGAAACCTTGAACTTCGCCTAGGCGCCCTTGCCGTTCATCACGGCGGTGATTTCGCGCGCGAGTTCCTCGACCTTGTAAGGTTTGCCGACCATGCCCCGGAAGCCGTGCTGTTTGTGGTTGGCCATTTCGGGACCGTGTGAATAACCGCTGGAGACAATCGCGCGCACATCGGGATCGATCTCGCGCAGCTTCTGGATGGCTTCCTTGCCGCCCATGCCGCCGGGGATGGTGAGGTCCATGATCACGGCGGCGTAGGGCCGGCCTTCATCCCGCGCTGCGACGTAGGCTTTGATGCACGCCTCACCGTCGGGGACGGTGTCCACCTGGTAGCCGAGGAACTCCAGCGCGGTCTGGGCCAGCTCGCGGATGAGTTCCTCGTCGTCCATGACGAGAATGCGGCCCTGGCCCTGGACGGGCGCGGGCTGGACGGGCACTGCGGCTTTCACCGGTTTGTCCGAGGCGGGCAGATACACGTGGAATTCGGACCCGACGCCGAGCGTGGAATCGGCGGTGATGATGCCGTCATGCTTTTTCACGATGGAGTAGGAGGTGGCCAGGCCCAGGCCGGTGCCTTTTTCCTTCGTGGTGAAGTAGGGATCGAAGACCTTGTTAAGGTGCTCGGGTTTGATGCCGGTTCCATGATCTTTGACCGTGATGCGGCAGTAGCGGCCCGGCTGCAACCCGAGCGGTGAATCCGGCTCCAGTCTCAGGTTGTCCGCCGAGACCCGGATCACGCCGCCGTTGGGCATGGCCTGCACGGCGTTGATGACGAGGTTCTGAATGACCTGGCTGAACTGGCCTTGATCCACTTCGACCGGCCACAGGTCGGGCTCGGGATGAAATTCGCACCGGACGTTCGAGCCCCGCAGGGCGAAGCTCGTCGAGTCGCGGATCAGTTCGACCAGTGACGCGGTCTGGCGCACCGGCGCGCCGCCCTTGGCGAAGGTGAGCAACTGCGTGGCGAGGTCTTTGGCGCGCAACGCCGCTTTCTCCGCCTCTTCCAACCGCTCGAATTGTTTCTCGCCCGGCTGGCAGAAGAGCCGCGCGAAGGAGACATTGCCGATGACGGCGGTGAGGATGTTGTTGAAGTCGTGCGCGATGCCGCCGGCGAGGATGCCCAGCGAGTCCAGTTTGCTGGCCCGCACGCGTTCCTCCATGATGGCCTGTTGATCACTGATGTCGCGGAAGACCAGCACCGAGCCGATGATCTTGCTCTCCAAGTCCCGGATGGGGGCGGCGCTGGCGGCGATCATCCGTTCGGTGCCGCTGCGGGAAACCAGGATGCTCTGGTCGGGCAGGTCCACGATTTCGCCGGTGGCGAGCACCTGGGAAACGGGGTTGCGATAGGTCTGCCGGGTGCGCTGGTGGATGACGCTGAACACGGCCGGCAAGGGCTGGCCCAGGGCATCGCCCTGCCGCCAGCCCGTGAGATCCTCGGCGAGCTTGTTGATGATGCTGACGCGTCCGTCGGTGTCCGTGGCGATCACGCCGTCACCGATGGACCGCAAGGTGACGGTGAGGCGTTCCTTTTCGGCCGCGAGCGCATCCTCGGCCTGTTTCCGACCGGTTACATCCAGCACCAGCGACGCGACGCCGATGATCTGACCGGTCGCATCGATGAGCGGCGTGTTATACCAGTCGCAGATGATGGGGCGCTTGTCCTTGGTGCGGTTGGTGACGGCGAAGGCGTTGATGCTCTGCCGCGAACTGGCATCAGGGCCGCCCTTGTCCTGGTTGACGTTCCGGAGCACGTCCTGCCAGGTGCGCTGCACGTGCTCGCGGGCTTCTTCCGAGAAACGCACCCCGGCGAGCAGGTTGGTGAACAGATTGGTGCCCGGCTCCTTTTTGTCCGACAGGACGAGGATGAGCTCGGCGGCGTGACGGCCTTTGGCCTCCAGCGCGGTGTAGCCGAAGATGCGTTCCGCCGCCGGATTCCACGAAGTAACTTGAAAGCTGAGGTTCCACTCGATGACCGCCAGCGGGGTCTGCTGGATGTGGAGCGCGAGCTTGCGTTCGGATTGCTGCCGCGCCTCCTCCGCTTCGCGCTGCGCGGAAATGTCCACCATCGAACCGATCATCCGGATCGCGACGCCTTGCCGGTCATGGATGATGTACCCGCGGTCAATCACATAGGCGAAAGATCCGTCGCCCCGGCGGAAGCGGTACTCGTCCGCCCAGAATTCGGCCCCGGTCTGCACGGCGGCCTCGCGCCCGTTCCACACGCGCCGCCGGTCCTCGGAATGCAGCCGCTCCATCCACCATTCCACCGAGGGCGTGACGGCCCCGGCAGAATAACGGAACATGGCCTGCACGGCCTCGTTCCAACTGATCCGGTTGTGCTCGATGTCCCAGTCCCAGATCGCGTCGTTGGTGGCGCGCTCCAGCAACCGGTCGCGTTCCTGCACATGCCGCAAATCTGACGCCAAACGCTCCGCCTCCATGCGGGCCCGTGCCTGCGCCCACGCGATGCCGAACAACAGCAGGTTCACGGAAATGCCCAGGCCCAGCACGATGGGCGGCAATCGTTTGTAGAGCCCGGACTCAAATGCGGGCGACGAAGCCAGCACGAGCAGCCAGGAGCGGTTTGCCGTGCGCACGGTGACCTGGCGGACGAATTGTGGACGGGTGGGGCCCGTCGGCCCGGCCCGGAATATCAGCTCGGCCGGATGCTCCCGCTGACCGGAAAACAATTCCGCGTGCACCAGCTGGTCGCCCGCCGAGCTGAACACGCCGTCGAACAGCCGGTCCAAGTCCAGTTCACCAAACACGTAGCCCCGCAACGCCGCCTGGCGTTCGGCAATGGACGACGACGGTTTGGTGGCCGAGAACACTGGCTGGACAATCACCACCCGGGCCGGTTTGGCGTTGGGACGGGGGAACGAAACCGGGACACTGACTTCGGCGGCGCCCGAGTCACGCGCTTGTTCGAGCGTGGTCCGGAACTCCGGCACTGAATAAGCGTCCATGCCTGGAACCGCAGGGTCCGCCGGGGAGAGCAACACCACCGGGCAGAAGTCCTCCCGCGTGCCGTGGGTGCGGATGGCATAGTTGCCGGCCCCCAGTGTCCGCCAGCGCGTCTCGTGGGCGGCCCGCGAGCCCGGCGGGACGTATTCCGCGAAGCCCAGCGAGTGGAAACCGGGGAACCGCTCACCGAGCGCAATGCTGCGGATCAACCGGTTCCATTCGCCCGCGTCCACCACCTCGTTGGCCGCGAAGAATCCGCCCAGGCTGACAACCTCATCGGTGTAACGCACGAGCCGGCGCTCCAGGGTGTCCTCCTTGGCCCGCGCCACCTGCTCAAAGCGTTCGCGATCCCGCTCGTTGGCATTCTCCCGGACGCGCTGGTAGGCCAGGAGCGTGGGGACAAGCGAGACGACGAGCACCAGATACGCCGCACCCATGCGGCGCAGATGCTCCTGCCACCAACTCACCCGTCTGTTCCGCTTCAATGCCAAGTTGCTCCTGATTTGCGCTTTCGCCGGGGAGAATACGGGAAGCCTCGGAGGGTGGAAATCTTTTCTCACCGGGTAATTCGACGGGCGGGGAAAGCGCTTTACATGGATTGAACCGGGACTTAGAAGGGCACGCGCTTTACCAACCAAGGCGCGCGCATGGCTGATCAAACCATTTACATCGCCGGCCACCGGGGTCTCGCGGGCAGCGCACTGATGCGGTGCTACGCCCGCCGGCCGGACTGGCGCCTCATCACGCGCACCCATGCGGAACTGGAGTTGCGCGACCCGGGGGCGGTGCGGGCCTTCTTCCAGCAGGAGCGGCCCACGCACGTCATTCTGGCCGCCGCCCGCGTCGGGGGGATCAAGGCCAACGCCGAATCACAGGTCGAATTCCTTCTGGACAACCTGCGCATCCAAAACAATGTCATCGAGGCCGCCGCCGATTTCGGCGTCGCGAAACTGCTCTTTCTCGGCAGCTCCTGCGTGTATCCCAAGCACGCCCCGCAGCCGTTGCGGGAGGATGCCCTGCTCACCTCGACTTTGGAACCCACGAACGAGGGGTACGCCCTGGCGAAGATTTGCGGGCTGAAACTCTGCGCCTACTACCGGCGCCAGTACGGGCGCAACTTCATCAGTGCGATGCCGACGAACCTTTACGGGCCGAACGATAACTTCGACCTGGAGAAGTCCCACGTGCTGCCGGCGTTGCTGCGGAAGTTTCACCTGGCGAAGGTGGCAAACGCACCCACGGTCACCCTGTGGGGTACCGGGGCCCCGCGCCGCGAGTTTCTGCATGCGGACGATTTCGCGGAGGCCTGCGCCACGCTGATGGACCGCTATGAGTCCGACCAGCTCATCAATGTGGGGATGGGCGCGGACGTGACCATTCGCGAACTGGCGGAACTGATCCGCAGCATCGTGGGCTATGCGGGCGACATCGCGTGGGACACAACCCTGCCGGACGGCACGCCGCGCAAACTCCTCGACGTGTCGCGGATCAATGCCCTCGGCTGGCAGGCGCGCATCCCGCTGGCGGACGGCATCCGCAGCACCTACGCGTGGTTTCAGGCCAATTTCAAGCAGGGGTGACCGCCGGTTGCTTCGATCGGGCTGCCGAAACTGGGTTTCCCAGCCACCGTCGGGGGGTAGCTCCGGGGCAGGATTTCCCGTTGCCTCCGATTCCCCCACTCCCTAAACTGCCCGCCGCATGAAACATCAGCTCGAGTTCGAGAAGCCTATCTTCGAGTTGCAGCGCAAGCTCGACGAGTTGAAGAAACACCCGGAGAAACACTCCATGGGCATCAACCTCGACGAGGAGGTGCAGCGCATGGAGGTGAAGATCGAGGAGACCCGCCGCCAGATTTATCTGAACCTCACCCCCTGGCAGCGGGTCATGCTCGCGCGGCATCCGAAGCGGCCTTACACGTTGGATTACCTCCGCACCGTGTTCACGGACTTCTCCGAGTTGCATGGGGACCGGCTTTACTCCGACGACCGGGCCATGGTGGCGGGTTTCGCCAAGCTGGCCGGCCGGCCGGTCATGGTCATCGGTACGCAAAAAGGGCGGGACACGAAGGAAAACATCCTCCGCAACTTCGGCTCCGCCCATCCCGAGGGCTACCGCAAGGCCCTCCGGCTCATGAAGCTCGCCGACCGTTTTGGCCTGCCCATCATCACCCTTATCGATACAGCCGGCGCGTATCCGGGCATTGGAGCCGAGGAACGTCATATTGCCGAGGCCATTGCCGTGAACCTGCGTGAGATGACCTTGTTCGAGGTGCCCATCATTGCGGCGGTCATCGGTGAAGGTGGGTCCGGCGGTGCCTTGGGCATCGGAGTGGCGGATCGGGTGCTGATCATGGAGAACGCCTATTACTCCGTCATCAGCCCGGAAGGCTGCGCGGCCATTCTCTGGAAGGACCGCGCCGCTGCGCCCAAGGCCGCCGAGGCCTTGCGCATCACGGCGAAGGATTTGCTCGAACTCGGCTTGGTGGACGAGATCGTCCCTGAACCCTTGGGTGGTGCGCACAACGACTTGGCCGCCACCGCGGCCACCCTCCAGCAGTACCTGCTCAAGAATCTGGCCCAGTTGGACGCGCTTTCCAACAGTGAGCGCCTCCGCCAGCGTTATGGCAAGTTCCGGCACTTCGGCCCCTTCAACGAGACGGCGCCTCTGGGTGGCTCGACCCTCCAGACGCAACCGGGCTGAACCGGCAACGTTGCTTTAGTGACAGTTGGCAATTGCCGATACAGGTTGGTTGTCCTTTTTTGTTCAGGACACCCGGACGCTTTGATGAATTTAGGGTGCCCGGAATAGTCGGCAACCCGGACTTGTGCATCGGGCGGATTGGGTGCATGTTCCCCGCGTCGTGGCGTCAAGGACGCGACCGGTAACAACCATTCCCCGTTCGCGGATGCCCACGACTGATCGTTTTTTCCAGACATGGCCAGTTTTGTAGATTTGATACGCGGTTTGGTGGATGACGGCGAGGAACTCAAAGCCTCGGCGCGTTTCCGCTTGGGCAAACTCATCGCCAAGGGCGGCATGGGCGTGGTGTATGAGGCTGAGCAGATCGGCGCGTATGGCTTTGCCAAAAAGGTCGCCCTCAAGCTCATCGAGCCCTCGACCTCCGGGCAAGCCGAGGTGGTAAAGGCCTTTATCGGTGAAGCGCGGCTTGTAGCCCGGTTGGTCCACCCAAACATCGCCCAAGTCTATAATCTGGGCCGCACTTCCAACCACATCTTCATCGTCATGGAGCTGGTCCACGGCATGAACTGCCAGGAGTTACTGGCCCGGTTGGCCTCGCAGGGAGCCCGGTTACCCCGTGATTTTGCCGTCTATATCGTTCACCGGGTGCTGCGCGGGCTTTCTTACGCGCATAGTCTCGCGGGTGACGATGGCAAGCCGCTGGGGCTGGTGCATCGCGACGCCCACTTGCGGAACATCCTTGTCAGCTATCAGGGCGACGTGAAGCTTACGGACTTCGGCATCGCCCGGGCCCGCGGCTTCCTGCCCAAGGACAGCCCCGACGTCATCGTGGGGCGGCCGGACTTCATGAGCCCCGAGCAGATCACCGGCAAGGCGCTGGACCTGCGCTCCGACGTGTTCACGGCGGGCGTGGCGCTGGCCACCCTGTTGTTGAACCACAACCCCTTTGCCGGTGAAAACCTGGACGACACCCGCCGTCGCATCACCACCGCCCCGCTGCCGGACTTCGCCGTGCTGGACAGTCGGATCGACCCGGAGCTGTGCGCAATCCTACGGCGTTCGCTGGAACGGGACCCGGATCAGCGTTTCCCCAGTGCCGAGGCGATGATGAACGACCTGGAGCGCTACCTCTTCATCAACCGCGTCGGACCGAACACTGAGAGCCTGCGGCGCTTCATGCAGGACTTCATCAGCCCGGTCGATGACGACACCCGCATCCTGAGCCGCGCCGATCTGGACATGCCACCGTTGCAGGAGACCGAGGATCTCGTGCTGCCTTCGACGCAGTCGTTGCCAGTGATCTGAGCGGAACGTAAGTGGGTGATCAGTCTTAGCGCTGGCTTTGAACCTGTAGTCAGAGGTCAATCAAGGTGCTTCCAAAACGAAGTATTCGCCCGGCACGAGCCTTTCCACGGCAGCACGGATTTCCGGGAAATGATTCTCCAGCGTCGGACGGTGATTAGTCCAGAGTTCCAGAATCGCGACCCGTCGGTTTGTCAAATTCTGCTGATAACGCAGGTTCTTGTCCGCGACGATGAAAACGGCAAAACCCTCCTGATCCGCCTTGTCCAGCAAGTCGCCATTGGATATGCCGCCCCAGCCCATGCGCTGCGCGGTGGTGACCTCATGAGTTACGAGCGCGTGACGCACCTGAAGCGGCACGCATTCGTCCAGCAGGATTCTCATGCCGGCAGTTCGCTCTCAATCCGGTGCCAGCCGTAACGCAGCACGGCCGCCGCGTGTTCACGGGTCACTGAGGGGAACGTCTCCAGAAAGTAGTCCAGCGAAAGGCCGTCCGCCAAATAGTCAAACAGCGACTGCACCGGCAGCCGGGTGCCGCGAAACACCGGCTTGCCGCCCAGAATGCCGGGATCGCTCACCACGAGCCCGTCAGCCGCAGTGTGAACTTCGGTAGCGGTCATCATGATTCGAAAGCTTACCGCAAACTAGGCGTCAAGCAAGCTTGGCTCCACGATTGCATCCGGCAGAGCCGTTCAAACTACAAAATTACCCCACGAAATTGGTGTCTGTGGGCTAATTCTTTTCATGAACGCAGCGGGAATTTCACTTCGAGCCGGAGCAGATTTGGGCTAGGCTACAGGCGGGTTTGATGACTTTCGTTTACCGACCATGAACAACCATTTTCCCGCACCGGCCAGCTATCACAACGCCCACGTCACCCGCTGGGTGGAGGAGGTTGTCCAGCTTTGCCAGCCCGAGGCCATCCATTGGTGCGACGGTTCGGCAGCTGAGAAGGAAACTCTCACCGCCGAGGCCGTGGCGCGCGGTATTTTGATCCCGCTGAACCAGGAAAAGCGGCCGGGTTGCTATTACCACCGCTCCAATCCCAACGACGTGGCGCGCGTGGAGCAATGCACGTTCATCTGCACGCCCACCCCGGAAGAAGCCGGCCCTACCAACAACTGGGCCCCGCCTGCCGAGATGCTGACGAAGCTCAACGGCCTGCTCGCCGGCGCGATGAAGGGCCGCACGATGTATGTGGTGCCCTTCCTCATGGGCCCGCCGGGCTCGCCGCTCGCGCGCGTGGGTGTGGAGCTGACCGATTCCATCTACGTGGTCCTGAGCATGGGCATCATGACGCGCATGGGGCGCGTGGCCCTGGAGCAACTGGGCACCAACGAGCGCTTCACGCGCGGCATCCACTCCATGCTGGATGTGAACCCGGACCGCCGCTACATCGCGCACTTCCCCAAGGAGAACCTGCTGGTCTCCGTGGGCTCGAACTACGGGGGCAACGTGCTGCTCGGGAAGAAGTGCATGGCGTTGCGCCTGGCGTCGCACTGGGGGCGGGACGAAGGCTGGCTCGCGGAGCACATGCTCGTGCTGGGCGTGGAATCGCCCGATGGTCAGAAGACGTTCGTCGCCGGGGCCTTCCCCAGCGCCTGCGGCAAGACGAACTTCGCCATGCTGAACCCGCCTGCGCGTTTCACCGGTTGGAAGGTCTGGACCGTCGGCGATGACATCGCGTGGATGAAGCCCGGTGTGGACGGCCGGCTCTACGCCATCAACCCCGAGACAGGCTACTTCGGCGTCGTGCCCGGCACGAACTACAAGTCGAACCCGAACGCGATGGAGTGCATGCGCAAGGACACGATCTTTACCAACGTCGCGCTCACGCCCGATGGCGACGTTTGGTGGGAAGGCAAGGACGAGCCGCCCCCGGCGGAATGCCTCGATTGGCGCGGCCAGCCGTGGACGCCCGAATCCAAGGAGAAGGCGGCGCACCCGAACAGCCGTTTCTGCGCGCCGATGACCAACAACCCGATGCTCGCGTCCGAAGTCAACGACCCCGCCGGCGTGCCCATCAGCGCGATCATCTTCGGTGGCCGGCGCACGAACACGATGCCGCTCGTGTACCAGGCCTTCAACTGGGTCCACGGCGTTTACGTCGGTGCGACGATTGGCTCGGAGACGACCGCCGCCGCGACGGGTGCCGTCGGCCAGGTACGTCGCGACCCGATGGCCATGCTGCCCTTCTGCGGCTACAACATGGGCGATTACTTCCGGCACTGGCTCTTCATGCGCCGGCTCATCAAGCATCCGCCGCGCATCTTCAACGTGAACTGGTTCCGCAAGGACGCCGAGGGCAAGTTCCTCTGGCCCGGCTACAGCGAGAACATGCGCGTGTTGAAGTGGATCGTGGACCGCTGCCGGGGCGATGCGAACGCCAACGAGGCGCTGCTTGGCTGGGTGCCCAGCGCGCAGGACTTCGACCTGGACGGCCTCGACGGCTTCAACGCCGAACGCCTCGAACAGGCCCAGAGCACGGACGTGGAGGAATGGCGTCGCGAAGTCCTCCAGCAGGACGAGCTGTTCATCAAGCTCTACTCGCACCTGCCGAAGGAGATTATCTTCCAGCGGGAGTTGCTCATAGCGAGACTCTGAACGCGCAGGCTTTGGCTCGCCCCGGGGCAGAGTATTCAGTATTCAGTGTTCAGTATTCAGTTGGCAATGGTGCCACCGTCCCCACTGAACACTGAACACTGAACACTGATTACTCTCCCTTGAGCCGCTCCCAACCCCTCTGTCCCGCCGCCGACCTCCCGCCCGGCCGTACGCGCAAGTTCATCTTCACCCACGAGGGCATCCGGCGCGAGGGCTTCGCGGCGAACATACGCGGGCACCTGGTCGCGTATGAGAACGCCTGCCGGCACATCCCCATCCCGCTGGATGACGACGGTGATTTCTTCACGACCGACGGCGAGTTCTTCATCTGCCGCACGCACGGCGCGATTTACGAGCCGCTGAACGGCCGGTGCATCCACGGCCCCTGCGGCGGCCTCAGCCTCAAAGCCCTGCGCCTCGTGGATGTGAAAGGGGAGCTGTGGGTGGTGCTGCCCGATGAGCCCGAAGAACCCGTTCCGCTCCGCGCGTCAAGCTGAAGCCCGGTAGGGCGAGACACCGTCGAGCCCCATCTGCCGACGGAGTCGGCGCGAGTGAAACGAGCATCTCGGCTCACCGCAACCCACAAGGCTCCCTTTGCTCGCCTCGCTGCGCTCGAGCTGGGATTCAACGGAGTCTCACCCTACCAGCGCCGGGCACGCGCCATGAACATCCCGCCCCGCCCACCGTCGAAACCGCTCGTGTTTAACACACCAAACCAATCAATGAAACGTACTGTCCTGTTCTCCACCCTCGCTCTCGCCACCTTCCTCGCCGTCCCTGCGCCGGTCTTCGCCCAGGCCAAGACCGACGCCAAGCCGGATGCCAAGAAGGACGCGAAAAAGGACGCCAAGCCGTCCAAGCCCAATCCCCCTCAGGCTCCTGACGTGGCCGCGCCCAAGTTCCGTGATGGCGAGCCCGACGCCGGGTTCATCAAGACCCACGAGCGTTATGTCGCCATTGCCAAGGCTGGCGGCGTGGATGTGCTCTTCCTGGGCGACTCGATCACGGCCGGCTGGGGCGGGGCGAAGGAGATTTGGGAAAAGAGCTTCGCGGCCTACAAGCCCGCGAACTTCGGCATCGGTGGCGACCGCACGCAGCACGTCCTCTGGCGCATCACCAACGGTGAGCTGGACGGCATCAAGCCCAAGGTCGTCGTGCTCATGATCGGCACCAACAACTCCGGCTCCGATGAAGCGCCGGGCATCGCCAAGGGTGTTACCAAGATCGTCGAGACGATCCACGAAAAGTCCCCGACCACGAAGGTGCTCCTCCTCGCCGTGTTCCCGCGTGGCAGCAAACCCGATGGGGCCTTCGGACCGCAGCAGGCCAAGCTCAAGGAAGTCAATGCCATCCTCGCCAAGCTCGACAACGGCAAGTCCGTGCACTACCTGGACATCGGGGAGAAGTTCCTCACCGGCGGCGTGCTGAAGGCGGAGATCATGCCCGACTTCCTCCACCTCTCGAAGGCTGGCTACCAGATCTGGGCCGACGCCATCTCGCCGAAGCTCGCCGAGCTGACGAAGTAAATTTGGTAGGGCCGCGTTAAGCCGCCCTCATTATCCAATTTCACACGCAAACGCGGAGCTTGGCTCCGCGTTTTGCTTTTCAACCCGAATTTGGAGGGAAAACCGCAGATTACGCGGATGGCGCGGATGAAGAGGCGGTCGGCTTGGTTTCCCATCCGTGTCATCCGTGAAATCCGCGGTTTCAACTTCAAACTTGTGGTTCAACCTACGGAGATCGCGTCATCCACGAGCAGCACCGGCACGTTCTGGCGCACCGGGTAAAGCGCCTTGCCGTCCGCGCGCACGAGGCCGCCGTCCAGTTTCGCCGTGACCGCCTGTCCGGCGGCATTGCGCAACTGTCCGGCGGCGGCGAGCGCATTGAGCCGCTCGACCACCGCCGCCTCGGCAACGGCCAGGGTTTGCCGCGTCTCCGGACAGCGGAGGATGGAGAGAAGTTCTGGATTCATGGGCGTTTATTCTTTAACCACTGACCCGCACTGACCGGCACTTATGAGAAGCCATTTCCGTCGTCGGCCATTATCAGTGCCAGTCGGTGCCGGTAAGTGGTCCAGCATCGCTATTCGTCCGAACGTAAGGGGTTCGGCCCGTTCTGTGAACTTCCGAGTTGCCCCCGCACCTCGCGGACTTGAACAATCCCCGCATGGAAATGCTCCGCGCCAAAGTGCCGGATGACTGGCTGCCGCGCACGCTGGCGAACCTGCCCGCCGTGCTGGTGGACCATGCCCATCTGGAGCGCAAGGCCGCCACGACCGCCATCACGCTGGAGCGTTACCGCGATCTCTTCGAGCGCGTCGAGGAGCTGAACGCCATCGCCATCGAGGAACTGCAGCACTTCCAGCTCGTGCTCGCGCTGCTCAAACGGCGCGGCATCCCGTTCGCGCAACCGCATCCCAGCCCGTGGATTTCCGGCCTCATGCACGCCATGCGCAAGGGCATGCGGATGCAGGTGGTGGACCACCTCATCTGCTGTGCGTTGATCGAAGGCCGGAGCTGCGAGAAGTTTCAGATCCTCGGCCGCGAACTCCAGCCGCTCGACCCCGAACTCGCCGCCTTCTACGCCAGCCTTGTGGAGTCCGAGGGCAACCACTACGCCACCTACATCCTCATGGCCCGGGCGATCGACGACGACGAAACCTCACGCCGGCTGGACTACTTCCTTGATCTCGACGCCGAACTCATCCGCCAGCCGCACGACCTGCCGATCCTGCATTGAGCTTGAATTCGCAGTTGAATTTGCCGTGAAAGAACGCAAAAAGCGCAAAGAATGAATCAAAAAACCGGAGTTCAACCACGGATGAACACGGATGGCCACAGATCGGAATGGGTATTCGCAAACGAGGGGTTCGTCCAGCAGGTGAAACTTCTCCAGCGCTTTCATCCGTGTCATACCAATTCTCAAAGAGATTCGGTAAATTGACTTCATTGCACGCCTTCTCCCCATGTGCCGAAGAGGGTCAGAAAGATGGAGTCAGAAAGATAGAGAAGGACCTGAGTTGAAATTTTTCTGACCCATGCAGCTGCTAATTTTCCTGCCAAAACCTCGGTTCATGGGGAGGGGGAAAGGCCCGAACTATCACTGCTTCCAACCGATTCTCATTTGGGCTTGGTATTACCGATTCAGCCCGCACCAAAATGTTTTGCCTTCAACCGTTCCAGGGCGACGGCAGCGGCCTGGCTCTCCGCCAGCTTCTTGCTCTTGCCGAGGCCGCGGCCAATTTCCTCGCCCTTGTGGAGTACGGCGCACTCAAAGTTGCGGTCGTGGTCCGGGCCGGTCGCGGCGACGACCTGATACTGGGGTGCCTCGGAAGAAAGGGCCTGGAGGATTTCCTGCAACGCGCCTTTGGGATTGTCCACGGAGGCGGTGCTTTCCACTTCGGTGAAGGCGTCGCGGAAGCATTGGAGGATGACGACGCGCGCCGGCTCGTAGCCGCCGTCCAGGAACAGCGCCCCCAGCACGGCCTCGTAGGCGTCGGCGAGGATGGAAGGACGTTCCCGCCCGCCGTTGAGCTGCTCACCCCGGCTGAGGATCAGGTGCTCGCCCAGGCCCAGCAGGCGGCCTTGATCGGCCAGCGCAGCCTGATTCACCAACTGCGCGCGGATCTTGGTCAACGGGCCTTCGTCGTGCTGCGGGTAACGGCAGTAAAGCTCCTGCGACAACACGAGCTGGAGCACGGCGTCACCGAGGTATTCCAGCCGCTGGTTGTGCGCCTGGCTGGTCCCGGCCTCGTGCGAAATGGAGGGATGCGACAGCGCTAGCCGCAGCAGGGACGGGTCAGAAAAACGGTGGCCGAGCCGGGTCTGGAGATCGTCGAGGCTGGACACGGGTCAAAGCCGGCAGCGGCCGGGATGGGTTGCGGGGTTCATTGCGCGGGTTCCTCAACGGCCCCCGCCAGCGCGGCGAGGGGCGGCTGCTCCGGCGGTGCGATGTACGGGGCGGGCTCGGCTGGCGTTTCCAGCCCATGCTCCATCAGCGCGGCGACCTGGCGTTGCACGGCTTCGAGCTGGTTAAGCTGGAGTTCGGGATCGGGAATGGTGAAGACGTCGCCGGTCTTGGGCTGCTCGTAAACGAAGACCCGCACGCCATTTTCCCGCAACTGGGCCTTCACCTTGAGAATTTTTTTGCGCTCCAGCATCACGGCCAGGATGTAGGCGGCGGCGCGGTACTGCGGGTCGTTTTTCTCCATCAGCTTGCGCAGCACCGACTCGGCATTCTCCTTCTGGATGGCTTCCGGGGCGGCGGCGGGCGGGGCCTGATACTCGCCGACCCAGTGGGAGATGAAGCCCTTGCGGTCCTTGGCCCCTTCGCTGAACTGGGCCTTCCAGCACGCCTCGCACACGTCCTGCCGGGCCACCTCGTGGTGGTTGAAGGCCAGCAGCGTGTGATACGGCTGCTTGTTGGTGAAAGGCTGTTCGCACGCCTGGCAGGCGTGCGAGCGGCTTTGGATATTCCATTCGGTCATAGTGCGGTGCGTCGGGACACGGAGGGGATTTTTCCCATTGCCCCGGTCAGATTGCAAGGCGATGAAATCGGGTACAAGTAAAACGCCTCTCCGCACGTGTCGGGTGAAAGTGACGGGCCAAGGAGGCCTCTTCGTCCAGCAGGAGAGGATTGAAGTGAGAATCATCCCAACGAGCCGTGCGCGCTTTGAACCCCTGAACCGCCTTGCACAGGAGCGCGGACGCCCACGTCCGCAGCCGCCGGGCCAGGTACCGCAGGCGTCCTCGCCTGCGAGTTACCGGGGCGTCCCGCCCCGAGTTCGTGCGCGCGGCGAGGACGCTTGCGGTACAACCTCGGCGACCTGTTCCGCCTACGGCCGGACCACGCGGTAATAGGTGCGGGAGTTGTTGGTCGCCGCCGAGTCGAGGAACTGCAGCGAGCTGGCCGTGCTCGTGAAGTTCGTGATCAACAGCCAATCCACCAGATTCGTGGAGCCTTCGATCCGGTAGTTCTGGCCGATTTCCAGGGCGATGTTCAACGGGAAGCCGCTGGTGAGCACAAACGTCGAGTTGGGCAGGGGCTGGGGACTGAAAACGGCCGTGGTCACGGTCAACCGGGCAGGCGCACTGGAGGCGGACCCGGCTGCGTTGGTGACCGTGGCGGAATAGTTGCCGGTCTGGGCGAAGGTGACGCTGGATAAATCCAACGTTGCATTGGTGGCGCCGGCCAGGGCGTTGGTGCCATTCAAAAACCATTGGAAGTTCAAGGGTGACCCGCTGACCCCCACGCTGAAGCGGGCGTTCTGGCCTTGGATGACGGTCAAGCTGGCCGGCGAGGCTGTAAACGCCGGTTGAAAAGTGAGACGGGGTCACGTGTGTGACAGGGCGGTCGAAAAGTGCAGCGCCTTCATTAACGATGAAGCATGTATCGCACT
>RFSE01000137.1 GCA_009924135.1 Pseudomonadota bacterium
GTGGCCGTAACCGGTTCGGGCACGACCCGCACGGTGACGATCAGCAGCATCACGGGCGATGGCACGCTGGGAATCTCCATTGCCGCCGGGACGGCCAGCGACACGACGGGCAACCTCGCTCCCGCTGCCGGGCCGAGCACGACGTTCACGGTGGACAACACCGCGCCGACGATCAGCATCGGCTCGCCTTCCGTGAGCAGCACCACGAGCGGTCCGGTCACTTACACCGTGACTTACGCCGACGCGAACTTTAGCAGCAGCACGCTGGCGAACGGCAACATCACGCTGAACAAGACGGGCACGGCCAACGGTTCCGTGGCCGTGACGGGCTCGGGCACGACCCGCACGGTGACGATCAGCAGCATCACGGGCGATGGCACGCTGGGCATCTCAATTGCCGCTGGCACGGCCAGCGACACGGCGGGCAACACGGCCGCCGCCGCCGGGCCGAGCACGACCTTCACGGTGGATAACACCGCGCCGACAGTGACGATCAGCGCGCCGTCGGTGGGGCTGACCAACAGTGGGGTGGTGACCTATACCGTGACGTACGCGGATGCGAACTTCAGCAGCAGCACGCTGGCGACGAACAACCTCACGCTGAACAAGACGGGCACGGCCAACGGCAACCTGATCGTGACGGGCACGGGCACCACGCGGACGGTGGCCGTGACGAACCTCACGGGCGACGGTACGTTGAGCCTCTCCATCGCGGCCGGAACGGCGAGCGACACGGCCGGGAACCTCGCCCCGGCGGCGGGACCCAGCGCGGTCTTTGTAGTGGGCACCTACCTGGGCATCGCGGCGGGCGATGCGGATGCGACCAGCGTGATGCTGTGGACGCGGCTCAACCAGGCGGCGGCGCTGTCGCTGACGGCGCAGGTGGCGACCAACACGGCGTTCACGGGCACGGTGGTGAGCTACGCGGGCACGAACGACCTGACGCGGGACTCCACGGTGAAGATTGGGGCGACGAACCTGACGGCGGGCACGCGCTACTACTACCGCTTTGTGCTGGATGGCACGGGCGAGACCAGCGCCACGGGCACGTTCAAGACGGCGCCGGCGACCAACGCGGCGGTGGCGGTGAAGTTCGGGTTCAGCGGCGACATGGACGGGCTGATGCGGCCATATGCTCTGGCCAGCACGCTGCCGGCGTTGCAGTTGGACTTCTACGCGAACCTGGGCGACGTGATCTACGAGAACGCGAGCGTCTCGACGGGCAACAACGGGGCGTCATGGCTGAACTCGCCCTCGGTGACGCTCTCGGGTGATTCGGCGAGCCTCAACGGGGTGCCGACGGCGGGCACGACCTTTGCGACGAAGCAGCAGTTGTTTGACGACTACAACAAGAAGTACCGCGAGCAGTTCCTGCCGGTGAACGTGGGCGGCCAGTTTGGCCTGAAGGACTTCTATGCGGGGCAGGCGAACTACACGTTCTATGACAACCACGAGCTGGGCAACCGGCAGTACATCAACGGCGGCGCGCCGGCGGGCGGCTCGGTGGGCGGGGCCAGCGGCACGGACATGCCGACGGGGCGCGGCGTGGACGCGCGGAATAACGGCAGCGGGAACGTGGGCAACACGAACGACGTGAACAGCTCGGCGAGCGACTACATGAACCGGGCGCAGGGCTTCCTGACGCTGCAAAACGTGTTCCTGAGCTATCAGCCGGTGAAGGAAAACCGCGCCAGCGGCGGGGTGATCAGTGCGCCGTCGGACCCCCGCACGGACGGGACGAAGCAGTTGTACTTCGCGCAGCAATGGGGCCGTAACGCGCTGTATGTGCAGGTGGATGACCGGACCTACCGGGATCTCCGGCTCAAGACCGCCAACGGGGGCGCGGATGACACGGGGACGCGCGCGGCGAACACGAACCGCACGATCTTGGGTGCGACGCAACTGGCGTGGCTCAAGTCGCAGTTGCTGGCGGCGCAGGCGGCGGGGGTGCCGTGGAAGTTCATCGCGATCTCGGATCCGATCGACCAGATCGGACCCATTGGCAGCTCGCTGACCAACGTGACGGCGGCGGCGATGTCCAGCTACAGCAGCAATGCCAGCTACTCGCCGGTGAACTCGGACGGGGGCAAGTCGTGGATGGGCGGCTACCGGGCCGAGCGCAACGCGCTGCTGAAGTTCATTGCGGACAACGGCATCCAGAACGTGGTGTTCCTGGCGACCGACGACCATCAGAACCGGATCAACGAGCTGACGTACGCGCCGGACGGGGACACGGAGACGCAGAGCAAGTACGTGAAGGTGCCGTACTGCTTCTCGATCGTGTGCGGCCCGCTTGGGGCCACCGGTCCAGACCTGTTCCTGAACCACGCGTTCGCCGGGGCCCAGGGCGCGGCGAACCTGCTGACCAATGCGCAGGTGGCCAACAGCATCGAGCCCATCGGCCTGGTCGGTTATCCGGGCTTGAAAAACGTGCAGCGGGATGTGAACGGCACGCTGACGTCCGTGGGCTCGCCCGAGCCGGCGGACTTCTACAGCCCGGACACGTTCAACTATAACACACTGGATGTGAGCGCCGACGGCAAGACGCTGACGGTGACGAGCGTGGGCATCAACGCGACGGCGCAGAACAGCGCGGGCGAATATAGCGCCGGGACCAATGCCGCGCGTACGGTCTTCACCTTCCAGATCGATGCGCCCGCCCCGACGATCACGAGCGTGACCGGGCCGACGGGTGGCAGCTACCGGGCCGGGCAGACGCTGACCTTCACGGTGAACTTCAGCACGCCGGTGACGGTAACGGGCACGCCGCGGTTGGCGCTGACGATCGGTTCCACCAGCACGAACGCGAGCTACGTCTCGGGCAGCGGAAGCACCGCGCTGGTCTTCACCTACACGGTTCAGGCTGGGGACGTGGATGCCGACGGGATTGCGGTGACCTCGCCGCTGACGCTCAACGGCGGGTCGATTGTGGATGTGAGCAGCACGGCCGCCGTGCTGACCTTCACGCCGCCGATCACGACGACCGTGCTGGTGGACACCACCGCGCCGAGCATCAGCATCGGCTCGCCCTCCGTCAGCCTCACCAACACCGGGGCCGTGACTTACACTGTAACCTACACGGACGCTAACTTCAGCAGCAGCACGTTGGCCAACGGCAACGTCACCCTGAACAAGACGGGCACGGCCAACGGCTCCGTGGCCGTAACCGGTTCGGGCACGACCCGCACGGTGACGATCAGCAGCATCACCGGTGACGGCACGCTGGGCATTTCCATTGCCGCTGGCACGGCCAGTGACACGGCCGGCAACACCGCTCCCGCCGCCGGGCCGAGCACGACCTTCACGGTGGATAACACCGCGCCGAGCATCAGCATCGGCTCGCCTTCCGTGAGCAGCACCACGAGCGGCCCGGTCACCTACACCGTGACCTATGCGGACGCGAACTTCAGCAGCAGCACGCTGGCCAACGGGAACATCACGCTGAACAAGACCGGAACCGCCAACGGTTCCGTGGCGGTGACGGGCTCGGGCACGACCCGCACCGTGACCATCAGCAGCATTACCGGCACGGGTTCACTGGGTATCTCGGTGGCCGCCGGGACGGCGAGCGACACGGCGGGCAACACGGCCGCCGCCGCCGGGCCGAGCACGACCTTCACCGTTACCGCCGCGACGCCGGACATCGTGATCTATCTGACCGGTTCCACGGCGTTCCGATCGGTTGCCTATGCCGCCATTGCCTCGCTCTACAACAGTGGGTTCACCGTGAATGCCGCCAATGGTTCAGGTTCCCCGTTCACCACGATTGCCAATCCGCAGGCTCCCAACCGTCCGACGGCGGACAGCCTGTTCAACGAGGCCAGCTTCGTGACCTTCAGCGGCACGATGCCCACCTTCGGCTCGCAGGTGGTTGCGGTGTATTGCAACTGGGGCGGCTCCGTGGCGGGCCTCCGCGACGTGGCGCAGCAGAATACCCGCGCGTTCCTTAGTACGTCGTTGAGCCAGACCAGCGCCTTCACGGACAACGGTACCAACGCCGTGCCGGACTTCTGCCTCTCGGATGTGAACCAGACTACGACCGTTTACAAATCGCCCACCCTCCAGTCTGTGAACTTCGCCGTTGTGCCTTATGTGTTAGTGAAGAACAACGGGGCCTCCGGGACGCTCACGAATATTACCCACCAGCAGGCGCAGACGTTGTTCGCCAACGGTGTCGTTTCTCTGGGATCGATCACCGGTGACGCGACGACCGGCACGGGCAGCGACACGAACAAGGTGGCGTGCCTGATCGGGGCCAACAACGGCTCCGGCGGCCGTGCGCTGGTGTTCGCCGACACCGGGTATGGGGCGTTGAAGAGCACCTTCAACTATAAGTATGACGGCACGAACACCTTCGTCCCTGTCGTTCCGGACCCGAACGTGGGCTACACCAGCGTGGGGAGCATCCGGGCCGATCTGAGCGTGTCCGCCAGCCAGGCCATCGGAGCGGATGGCAGCACGACGGTGACGGGCTACGCGCTCGGTTACCTCAGCGTCAAGGACGCCTACAGTGTGACGGGCAACTCCGGCGGGGCGTTGAACCTCCAGTATGACGGCTCGGCGTTCAGCACCAATGCCGTGCAGAACGGCACCTACACGTTGTGGGGCTATGAGCGCATCAGCCACCGCTCGGGCATCAACGCCAATCTCACCTCTTTCCGGGGTGCCATCACGAACGCGCTGATCTCCAACCTCGGCACCGGCACCGGCCTGGTCGGCATCCCGCTCCAATCGATGAAGGTGCAGCGCAGTGTGGATGGCGGCCCCGTCTCCACGCTCTACTAAGCCGCTGGCTTGGTCATCGGCTCACAACCGCGCAGACGCAAGTCCGCGCGGTTTTTTAATGCCATTATCACGGTAGGGACAATTTGATGGCAGGCCAGGGCATCTCCCAGCCAGCCAAGGCCGTGCAACAGCACGGTCCTTCAGGGTGCTTGGTTTAAGGCAATTGGGGACGGTGCCGTAGTCCGGCTGGACTACCGGGCGCTGGTGCGCCGCATGGCGAAGATTTCGTCGCTGCTCAAGGAGCCGGCGGCTGGCACGCGCTCGCCATTCAGGTAGAAGAGCGAGTAGCCAAGGTCTTGGAGCAGGCGGAGGCATTGCTCTTCTTGAACGGGGCCGTGCAGGGCGAGCAGGATGTCCGGAGAATGCTGCTCCAGGATGGGGCGGAAGGCTTGGAGGACGGCACCTTCTGCGCCCTCGATATCCACTTTGAGCAACTGGGGAATGGCGGCCGGCAGGGCGGCGAGGACGGCTGCGGGTGTGAGCGTGGGGACGAGGTAGGGGAGGTCCCGGCCGGCCAGGGAGCCCATCGAGCTATTTTGGGTGGCGGTGAATCCCAGCAGGTCGGCGGTGTCACTGAGGGCGGCTTGGATGACTTTTACATTGGTGAGGGCGTTGAGTTCGAGGTGGCGCAGGAGGAAGGCGGCGTTGGCGGCTAGGGGTTCAAAGGCGAGCACCTGGCCGGTGGGACCTACGAGCTGGGCTAAGGCCAGGGTGTAGAAGCCCACATTGGCACCGATGTCCCAGACGGTCATTCCCGGTTTGACCATCCGGGCGATGAAGTCCTGCTTCTCGAACTCATAGGTACCGAACCAGCAGCGTTGGATGCTGGAGCCACAGATCCAGCGGCGTCCACGGTTGAGGCCCGTGGGTATGCGCACGACCCAGCCGGAGGGGACAAGCTTCAGCGGCAGCCGGATCAAGCGGCCAAGCAGCGAAGTGTGATCGGAGCTGGTGAGTCGGCGTAGCAGGTGCACTGGCATTAAGTGTGCCGAGGGCACTTTGATGATCCCACCGGGTGCACCGGCTCGGCGTGGGGGTCAAGGAACCCGGGTGGCCTGGAGCACGTAAAAGCGGTTGGGGTCCGTGGAGTTGTCACTCAGCGTTAGCACCGAACCATTGCCGATGACACTGTTGCCCGCCACGGGCCAGGTGCTGAAGGGCGCACGCAGGCCGGCGGCATTGGTGTAGCGCAGCAGGTAGCTGACTCCGGCGGACGAGGGGAAGGTGACGGTTGCGTTCTGGTTCGCCAGAGTGACACTCGTGGCGCTGACAAGCGGTAGGAATGCATCCCTGATCGTGCCGGTGGCGAGACTGGTACCGAGTGTGCCATTGACGGGGTTGGAGAGCGTGACTGTGAAGGTGACGGAGTTCTTGTAGGTGGTGCGACCGAGTGCGGGCACGGTGATGGTTTGGGTGGTCACGCCAGCGTTGAACGTGATCGTGCCAGTCGTAGTCGTGTAATCCGTTCCGGCCGCGGCAGTGCCGTCCTGCGTGTTGTAGCTTACGGTGACAGTGGACGAAGAACTGGCGGAGAGCGTGACGGTGAAGACGGCGTTTGAGGTGCCGTTGGTGGCGATCTGAACGGAGGTGTCCGCGATGGAGATGATCGGCAACGGGGCCGCCCCGCCGGCGGCAGTGAAGGTCATGGTGCCGTTGGCGCTCAACTCAAAATAGCCAAGATACTTGGGCACCCCGTTGGGGTTCAGTTGATACAGATCGGAACGCGACACGGAGTTGCCGGAGAAGGGAGTCGGGGTGGTGTTTTCGATGTTGCCTTGAAACGTTCCGAAGTCACCGTTGTCACCGATGAATGAGTGGTAGCTTTGCGCGTTGCCATCCGGAACTACGACGGCAGTAACGGTGTTGTTGGCACCCGCCGACACGCTGCTGCTGTAGGTCGCGGCATTGTTGCCAACGGTGAGGACGGGGGCGACTGTGTTGCCCTGGCTGCTGAGTGATCCGGTATTCCAAGGGGTGGTCTGGGTGTTGATATCGGCGCTATTGATACCGCGGCCGCTGGTGAGCCACAAAGTGTTCTTTGGGGCATTGGGGTCGCCGGCCAGGTTGGCCGCACCGCATACGGACCAGCTTACATTCGCATAAGCACTGCCGAAAGCGCTGGTAAGCTGTCCGGCCGTGAAGTTGGTCACAGTGAAGGTCGCTCCCGGGGTGGCCCCGTAATAGGTGGACGCCGGGCCAAGGTTGACTTCGAGATCGAAGGAGCCGCTGGCCTTACGGAAGCACAGCATAAGGTCCTTGGTGTTGTAGTTCAGCGGACCGGCGACGGCCAGTTTCGCCCCAACAATCAAGGCCCCCAACGGACAAAGCAGACGGACAAATCGATTCAGCATAGTGTGACGCATTGCGATTGCAAAATGGCACGGACACTTTAGCTCTGGCGGGGAGGGTGCTCTTTCGGTTTTCGGCCATTGAACGACATTAATCGGACACGTTGGAATACGCTAAACCCGCTGGAAACACGGTGCTGTTCACCGTCGGAAGGCTAAAGACATTGCTTTGTGACCTAATTGTGCAACTCCCTACCGCTCTATTGAGCCTGGGGGGCAAGTTGAGCTTTGGCCATGGCTTCGCGCAGATAATCGTTGTAGCGCGGGTAACCGATCAGGGAGCGCAACAAGTCGTCCATGTTTTGCAGGGCCTCCCGGCGGCGATGTTCCGATCCGGGGTCGGAAGCAGTCGACGCCCCGGCCTGCGAAGCGGACGATGTCCCGGAACCGAAGTCTGCGGCAAAGGATTTGCTCAAGTCCTGCAGGAGCCGCAATTCGATCTCCGTCGGATTGATGGCGGCGTATCGTTGTTTCAGCTGGGCGATGCTTTCCGCGTCCGCAACGGTGGAGAGCAGCGTTTCATTCGCTGCTGGTTCGGACGCGGCGGGTCCGGTGGATGCACCGGCGGGCACACTGGAGGCAGTGGAAGCTTTCGGCACCGGCGGCGGCAGGGAAGTTAACAACTGTCGTTTGACAGCCTGTTCCTCCCGGTCAACGGAAGAAACCAGGCGCCGGCGCTCTTCCGGGCCGTTGGTCGCAGCCAGTGCATTCGTGCGGCGGGCGTCGAATAACGCCTTCAAATCGGCACTGATGATGTCATTGATGGTTGCCTCAGGGCAGCCAATCGAGCGGAGGTTGGCAATGTATACTGGATAGGAAGATGACTCCACCTGCCGCCAGTGAAAAGGGACTGAGTTCGTGATGACGCGCGGCTGTGCCGGGGCCTGGGCGAGCGATGTTGCCACAGGACGCGGACGCAAAATTACCAACGCCAGCAGCGCGGCGAGCACACCGTTTCCCAGCAAGGACAGCAGCAACAAGCGTTTCATTGCCCCGCCGCTATACTCAACCAAGCTTCCGAAGGGAAACAAACTCCGAGGTTGCCACGAGTGTTCACCCATTCGTCGCTTAAAAGCCAAGCGACGGTAACAAAGGGGGGAAACCATGGGCTTCTTATGACGTGCTGTCCGGCGCTGACATTGCAGACAATTTCGATCCCCATCGGGACCGAATGGGCATCGGACCAGCCTGGTCTGGGCTTCTGCCGGGTCAGCGGCGGTTACCTGCTGGGGAAGAATCTCGGCAGGGAACTGGCTCCGGGCATGGTCGTGCAGTTTGCGAACGAAAGCGGCATCCGGTTCCGCGCCAGCCAGCTTGAACCGGTGAAACTGAATTATTTTTACGTCCGGGCGGATTTATTAAGCGGCGTGCTCACCCTGGCGGAGCAGGAAGTGCTCACCCAGGCGGCTGACCAGTTGACGACGATGCCGCGGGTGCTGGAGCCCGATCACCCCTTCGCCCAGGAGTTTGCCGCCTTTTGTCAAACGACTCCGTCCACCAACGAACTCGTGCAGCGGGCGGCGCTGCTGCGGCTCACGGGCATCGCTCATGGCGAGCGGATGCAGGCGCTGATGACTGTTCCGGTTCCGGAATCCAACGATTCGCAAGCCCGTTTTCTCATGCTCCTGCGCAAAATGTCCGAATCCGAACTGCACGATCACACCCTCGGCGAGCTGGCGCGCATGTGCGGCTGCAGCGAGCGGCATTTCAGCCGACTGTTTCAAAACCATTTCTCAGTGAACTTTCGCACCAAACGAAACCTGTTCCGGCTTACCCGCGCCAAACAACTCCTGCTCGAATCCAAGGGCAAGGTCATCAACACCGCTTTGGAAAGCGGGTTTAGCAACGTGGGCCAGTTCAACCGGATGTTCAAACGGCAGTTTGGCACCACTCCCTCCGAATGGCGGCAGCGCGGGGCCAAACCGGCGGCACGGGCCAAGGGCGGAGTGCTCGTTGGCCTCACGGCGTTGCTCTTGGGGCTAAACTCATGGGCGGCCGAGCCACCGGCCCAACCGCCCGGCCAAACGGCCACTCCTGCGGCCAGCCCGGCCACCGGCACCAATGCCCCTGCCAAGCCGTCTTTCAACGTCACCCGTTACGAAGTCACGGGCAACACGCTGCTGCGCCCCGAGGAAATCAGCAACCTGCTCACGAACTTCACCGGGCCGGCCATTACGGTGGACCAGGTGGTTTTGGCGCAGAAGACCCTGAACATGTTTTATCGGCGGCAGGGGTACGTGACGGTGAGCACGGCCTTGCCACCGCAGAAGATCACCAACGGTGTCGTCCAGTTGCAGGTCATTGAGGGCAAGCTCGTCGAGATCACCGTTACCGGGAACCGGTATTTCAGTTCCAACAACGTGATGGCTGCATTGCCCAGTCTGCGTACCAACCAGTTTATCCAGTTGCAGTGGTTCAATCCTGAACTGGACCGGGCGAATCTGAATTCCGACCGTCAAATCTATCCGGAAATCGTCCCCGGGCCGGAACCGGGCACCAGCGCATTGATGTTGAAGGTGAAGGATCATCTGCCGCTGCACGGACGCCTCGAAATGAACAACCAAAGCACGCCGGGCACGCCAGACGTGCGCGTGAATGCCTCGCTGCAATACAACAACCTCTGGCAGATGGAGCACTCGATGGGGTTGCAGTACGGCTTCTCGCCGGAAATCATGAAGCAGGAGAGTCAGCCCATCACCCATATCTACGAGCAGCCGCTGATCGCCAACTACAGCACCTATTACCGGATGCCGCTGGGCATGCCCGATTCATTGCGGGCCCGCGCCGAGGCCAACCCGGGCGCCTTCGGCTACGATGAGGCTACGAAGCAGTTCAAGCTTCCGCCCTCCACCGGCAACCCTGAACTTTCGTTCTTCGCCTCACGTTCAACCACCGACACGGGCACCAAAACAAGCCCGACTAGAAACATCACCAAGACAGCGTTTCTCACGATCGACTCCTACGACAGCGGGCAGGACCTGAGCAAGAACGAGAGCCTGGGCTGGCGATTGAGCCTGCCGCTGCCAGAAGTTTACGGGGTCAAGTCCCTCGTCACGGCCGGGTTGGACTACAAGTGGTATCACGCCACCAGTTTGAACACGAACAACTTCCCATACTCCATCACGGTCTTCGATGCGTTTGGCGTGCCGTCGCAAACAACCACTCTTGTCTCTGCGCCTCAGCCTACACGGTTCAGCAGCGTCACTTACCTGCCGGCGTCGGTGCGCTGGGACGTCACCACGACTGACCGGCTGGGACAAAATAATTTCTTCGCCGGAGCGGCGGTGAACGTGCCCGTGTTCTCGTCCGGGAACGATTTCAAAACGGTGGCCGGTTCGTCCCTGGCCCGGAATGATTACGTGACGACCACTCTGGGATGGTCGCGCGAACAGCGGCTGCCGGCGGGCTATTCAGTGCTGCTCCGGGCCGACGGTCAGTGGGCGAACGTGCCGCTCATCAGCAACGAGCAATTCGGCGTCGCTGGCACCTCGGCAGTGCGGGGATATCAAGACGGTGAAACGTTCGGCGACTCTGGCTGGAAGGTCTCCTTGGAGCCGCGCACGCCCTTCTTCGAATTGGGCATGGTGGATGGCAACCTGCCGATGCGGGTCCGCTGGTCGGCCTTCATGGATTACGGCGAGGCCTATTACGTGGACGCGGCTCGGGGCGGAGCCCGACGGCTCTGGGGTACTGGCGTGGGCTTCCAAGGCGGTCTGGGCCAGTTTCTGGATGCGCGGGCCATGGTAGGCTGGGCCTTGGATGCCACGCAGAACAGTCCTTTTGGGAGCATGCGGGCCACTTTTGCGGTGGGCATGCAGTTCTAGCCACGCATGAACACTTTGCGGACACGTTCACCAGAAGTTCACACTTCAAGTCTTTGGCACTCAAGTCGTTTGGCGTAAATACAAGCTTCGTATGGCGAACCATCGAGACCAGCAAACCAAGCCGGGTTACCTGCGCCGGACACTACTGCCGCTGGCGGCTGCTTGCTCGTTGCCATGCCTGCCGTCCGCGCGGGCCAACCCGGAGGGATTGGTTGTTCGCGCCGGTACCGCCAACGCCACGACCAGTGGCAGTACACTGACCATCCAGGCCGGGAACCAAACCTTTCTGGACTGGCGCAGCTTTAACATCGCCCCCGGTGAGACGACGCGCTTCGTGCAGCCTTCGGCCACGTCGATTGCCTGGAACCGCATCAACGACCCGAATCCGTCCCGGATTTTTGGCCACCTCGAAGCCAACGGGGTGCTCGTTCTGGCCAACCAGTCCGGCTTCTTCTTCGGCCCGGATTCGTTTGTCCGGGCTGCCGGTCTGGCGGTGACCACCGCGCCCATCGCCCCTGACATGATCGGTGGTGGGGCCTGGCAGTTTGCCACCATGCCGCCGCTGGCGAGCATCATCAACTACGGCACCTTGCAGGCCGAGAACGGGGGCTCGCTCTATCTCGTCGCCGAGAAGATTTTCAACCACGGCATCCTCACCGCTCCCGATGGCAACATTGGTCTATACGCTGGGAAGTCCGTGCTGATCAGTGAGCGACCGGATGGCCGTGGCCTGAGTGCCCAGGTCAGCCTGCCGGAGGGTACCGTGGATAATCAGGGACGATTGATTGCCGATGCCGGCACCATCGCGCTCCACGCCCAGGTCGTGAACCAAGGTGGCGTCATCCAGGCCAACACCGTGCGCAATGTTGGCGGCGTGATCGAACTCGTGGCCGGCGACACAGTCAACTTGCAGGCAGGCTCGACCATTCTGGCCCAGGGAACCGAACCCGGAGCCCACGGGGGCGAGGTGCGCATCAAAGCCGGCAACTCGTTCACGGATACCGCCGGGTCCGCGATTGACGTTTCAGGCAGTGCCACGGGAGGAGATGGCGGACGGGTGGCACTTTCTGCACCGCACATGGGCGGAATTGCTTCCAGCATCTTGGCTCGTGCGGGGCAGGGGAGCAAAGGCGGGGAACTGGTCATCGACCCGCAGGACATCTTCATCGACAACGGTGGTGCGGGCAGCGTGGCCTCCGGGCAGGTGAACCAGGCGGACCCGCCGGCGGCGGACGCGCTCACCATCGCGCCCTCGGCCTTCAGCAGCTTCTCGCAGATCACGTTGCAGGCCACCCGGGACATCAGCGTGAATTCAGCCTGGAACTCGTTCGCCAGTGCGGATCCGAATGGCAGCATCTTGCGGCTCCAGGCGGGCCGGGACATCAACGTCAACAACAGCATCACTGTCCCGAATAACTGGTCGGTGGAGCTCGTGGCCGGGTCGAACTTTACGGTGCCCAATTCCGCCAATCCAGCGGCGGCCGTGAATGCGGGTGTCGGGAGTTTAAACTTCATTAACACCGGGTCTGTGCAGGCCCAGGATGGTCATCTTTCCCTGTACGCCGGGCTGAATGTCGCACTCGACGGCGGTTTTGCCCGCACTGTGGCCGGAGGGAATATCAACGTGCTCGCCGCCATGGGCGATGTAAACACGGGGCTCGGGAACGTCGGGTATTCGTTTGCGCGCAGTGGCTACCGGGTGAATCTGACTGGCCTTGGGGGCATCAGCACCGGTGCGGGTGGCGACGTAAAAATCAAGGCGGGCGGGAGCGTGGTGAGCTACCTCCCCACCGGCAGTTCCGAAACTGACGCTGGCACCGGAGCGTTCGGCAGTGCACCCGGGAATATCAGCATCGAGGCGGGGGCCGATGTGACGGGCCATTACGTGGTCGCCAATGGCACGGGTTCCATTCTGGCCCACGGCAACGCCGGTACACCCCAGCAGTTGCTTGCCTTGAGCTTGGTGAAGGGGGCGTGGAGCGTTGTCTCGGACTTCGACATAAATCTACAGGAAGTGCGAAACCCGAATGGTGCCTTCAACAGTTCCGTCGGGGCAAACAATCACCGCTTCGATTACGATCCGACGGCGGCGGTCTTCCTCACTGCGGGCAACGCACTCAATTTGTCAGGTGACAATCGGCCTGTCCCCAGCGATGTCACCATACCCTCCCCGATTTATCCACCGAGCCTGACGCTTCGTGCCGGAGCGGGTGGCATCAACGTCGCCAACGATCTGATTTTGTTCCCGGCCCCACTGGCCAACTTGGACATAGGCACCACGGGCGGCGGTTCATTGAGCGGCGTGAATGCGCAGGGCAGCATCGTCAAGATCATCATGTCGGACAGTGGTAAGAACCGCATCAGCGACGTGGCTGACTTCGGCGAAACCGACCATGCCGCCATCCCGGTGCATCTGGGCGACCCCAACCCCGTCAAAGTCGCCATCAACGGAGACCTGAACAACATCACCTTGGTCACTCCGAAAAAGGCGGAAATCACGGTTCACGGAAACCTGCTCAACGCAGGCCTGTCTGCCCAAAACCTAAGCCCGCTGGACGAAACCATTCTGACAGTGGACGGGGATATCAAGAACCGGGTGCCCTATACGTTTTTCGACAACATCGGCACGGCGCCAGATTTTAACGTCTTCAACAGCGCATATCCGGCCTTCACCAGCAACCCGTTCCTCTACAACGCGCAAACGCACCGCCTGATATTTCAAGGCAAGATGACCTTCGACCAGTTGCAGGCCTTTCAAAATATCCAGGTCCCAGTGTTGGACGCCAACGGCAACCCGGTCTTGTTGGACAGCCATGGGAATGTGGTGCTTGTGGACTCCCAGGGCCATCCTCTGGAACCCACGGAGACCACGGTGCAGACCAGGGCTGCCCAGTTCCTGCCCGCCAACATCATTCAAAAGCTTTTCGCCGACTCCCAGGACGTGCCGCAACAAAGCGGCACCGGCTACACGATCTCGGGCCCCGGAAGATTTACCATCAATGCCCGCAACGCCGACTTGGGGGACACCGCCGGCATCGTTTCCAAAGGACCGCAAGACAACTTCGCCGTGGCCGCCCTCGGACCAGCGGCAAATATCAGCCTCAATCTGAGCGGTGATTTGAACATGTTTGCCTCGCGCATCGTGTCCGTTGCCGGTGGTAACCTCGATTTGACCATCGCTGGCAAGGTCCAGCTCGGCTCCCCGGATTCGGCCATCACCTTTAAGAGTGATCCCGGTCGCGGAATTTTCTCCGCCAGCAGCGGTGACATCAACCTCACCGCAGGCGGTGACATCAACGTGCAGGACTCGCGCATCGCGTCCTACGATGGTGGCAACCTCTTCGTTAAATCGCTCAATGGCAACGTGAATGCCGGCGATGGCCGGGTGGACACGCAGACGGTGAGCCAGTTCCGGGTGGATCCCGTGACCGGCGCGGTCACCAGCCTCACGCGCGTCATTCCTGGCAGCGGGCTCATTGCCACCACGTTCCCGGATTCCCCCAATAATACCGTGGGCAACATTACGGTGGAGACGCCAAATGGCAGCATCATCGCCGGATCGGGCGGTATCGTGCAGGTGAACTTGAGCAAGACCCCTGCGCCTGGTGGCCGGGTTTCCCTCACCGCCGGTACGGAAGTCGGCGGCGTGGTGACCTCTCCCGGGGACATTAACGTCTCCGGCTCCGGGGTCATCGGTGTCAACGTCAGCCTCAAGGCCACCGGCAACATCAGCGGTGTCGCCGTGGCCCAGCAGAACATCGACATTTCCTCCCGCCAGAGCGTCTCGATCTCCGCCCTCGGCGGCGGTGATGTAAAGGCCTCCGCTTCAGGCACCATCTCCGGCACCCTTGTCGGGGTCAGTGGCGTTTCGGCTTCCGGGACCTCGGTGGATGCGAACGTGCTGAGTCAGAACGTGGCGGCCAGCACCACCACCAGTGGCCAGAAGGGCTTCACCCAAACCGCAGCGGCCTCCAACACGGCCCAGGCAGCCGCCCAAGCCGAACCCGCCAAGGCCGCTGCTGCCAAGCCCGCGATGCAGGACCCGGCGGCGACCACCGACCCGGAAGAGAAGAAGAAAAAAGCACTCGCCAAACCCGTTTTGACGCGGACCACCGGCCGCGTGACCGTCATTTTGCCCGGCAAATAATTTTAAAACCAATACTGCATGTCCACCCTCCTCCTAACCCCCCTGTTTGCATCCGGCGCCCTGCAATTCGCCTTCGAAAAAGCCACGCTGGAAGGCAAGATCACCATTGGCACCCTCGTTGTGGTCTCACTTTTCAGTTGGACCGTGATGATTTCCAAGACGCGCCAGATCTGGATCGCCCGCCGGGCCGCGAAGAAGTTCTTCGCCTCGTTCCGCGAAAGCCGCGATCCCCTGGAGCTTTTCCGCAAGGGGCAGGAATTCGATGGCGCGCCAGCCTTCGAGGTATTTTACGCGGGAGCCCAGGAGTTGGAGTATCAGCTCAAGCACAACCCGGTGGAATTCAACGGGAAGAAGCACATCAGCTCCACTTCCTTCGAGTCCGTTCGCGTGGCGTTGGAGCGGACCGTCGGGTCGGAAGCGCTGGCCTTGGAGAAAGGCATGATCGTGCTGTCCACTGCTGTGGCGGGCGGCCCGTTCATCGGTCTGCTCGGCACGGTCTGGGGCGTCATGGAGACCTTTTCCGGCATCGCCAAGGCCAACTCCGCCAGCCTCACCGCGATGGCCCCCGGCGTGGCGGGCGCGCTGATTGCCACCGTCATCGGCCTGCTGGTCGCCATCCCGGCGATGTTCGCCTACAACTTCATGGTTACCACCATCCGCGCCATCACGCAGGATTTGGATCTGTTCGTGTCCGAATACGCCACGCTCATCGAGCATGCCTACGTGGACAAGCGCTCGCTCTCCGAGGAGATGATTGACGCCTTGCGGGGACGCGGTCCCGTCGCCCTCCCCGCCGTCTGCAGTCCAGCGCCCAAGCCGGAAGCCGTTGTGACCAAACTGGCAGCCGTTGCCGCCAACTGATCTCCGGCCATGGCCAAGAAGTTTTCCAAGTCGTCGCACCACGCGCTGGCGGAGCTGAATATCACGCCGCTGCTGGACTTGGCGTTCGTGCTCCTGGTGATCTTCATCATCACGACGACGCCCATCGTGAATGATTTGGATCTGACCCTCCCGACCGCCTCGAAACGGGAAAAGGACCCGCCGCGCAAAGCGAATTACGTCACCGTGGACGGCAGCGGCAAACTCTTCCTCAACAAGAAGGAAGTGGACACCGCCGAACTGCTTTCCGAACTGGTCGAGCTGCGCACCGCCGATCCTGACCTCAGCGTCATCGTGCGCGGCGATGCCAAGACGAAGTACCACCGCATCGTGGCCGTGCTCGACGCCCTGCAACAGGCCAATGTCCTCAAGGTGGATCTCGCCACCGAGGTCTATAAGGAAACGCCCGCCCAGCGCAACTAGCCGCCATGCACGCGCCGCCCCGCCGGAAACGCAACTCGACGAAGGTCAACCTGATCTTCTCGTTGATCTTCCACGTTCTCATCATCGCGCTGCTGTTCTTCTTCGCCGCCCGCGAAGGCATGCTGGGACAGAAGCTCAAAACCATCGCGGTCCAGATGGCACCCAAGGAGAAGCCCCCGGAGAAAAAGCCGGAGGAAAAGAAACCCGAGG
>RFSE01000138.1 GCA_009924135.1 Pseudomonadota bacterium
ACCCTCAATCCCTCTCCCCCGCTGGGGGCGAGGGAGAAGAGGCGCTGGACGCTTCGGATGCTGCGGTAGCAAGGCGGCGTTCCAAGGCAGCCCAATCGGCGAAAATGCGGAGCCCCTGCTCAAGTCGCTCCTTTTCACCCGGCAGGTAATGCCACCGTTCCACGCCCTTCGGAAACTCCGGTTCCGTCAGCACTTCTTCCAAATCATCCACAAACAGCGTGCAGCCCTGCGCTGCGATGCGCTGGAGCTTCGCCGCTCGGGTGGCCTCGAAGAACACCTCCTCGCGGCGCAGGCCGAAACCCGCGCCGGCGAAGAAACCATTCTGCTCGAGCCACGCCAGTGCGGCGGTGCGCAGGTTCACCCTCGGCTCGGCCACGGAAAACTCCGTCTTGTGGCTGATGATGCAGACGGGAATCTGGGCCGCGCGGATGGCGAGGAGAAATTTTGCGAGCCCGGGAGCCATCTTTGCTTCGGCCATTTTGAGCCCATAGACCAGGCCCTGAAGCTCGATCCACTTCGCTTCGCCGTCCGGCTGCGCCCGCAGCCAATCGCGGACGACCGTCTTGTTCACCGGCAGGCTCGGCGGCATCGCGAAGCGTTCCACGGCGTGGCGATGAAAGACTTCGTCATACACCACCACCGTGCCGTCGAAGTCGAGGCCGAGGTGATGAGTAAAGAGCATGGAATTTGAAAGTTGGGGGCTGCTCGATTGTTAGTCTTTCCGCTGGTCGCGCTGCGTTAACACCAACGACACGCTGGTCAGAAATCCACATAAAAAGCCGCAGGCCGGCCAGAGGTACCAGCGGCCTGCCGACATGTTGGCATCCACCAGCCTTAAAACACATGACAGGAGGATGAACAGCAGAAACCCGACGAGTAACCCAACGATGGAGAATCCCAGCACCATGTTTCGAGGGCCACTCCGGTCACTGTGTGTGGCATCGATTTCAGTATTGCGACCGGCTGTCAGAATCTTCCCGAGCGTGAGGTTCAATTCATTGCTCGCCGTCTTGGAAATCCGCAGCCTGTGCTTTCCGTTTTGGCAGAGTTCTGAATATGGAAGCTGCGTGTCCGCGGCTGCAATGTCATCAATCGCCGCGATGGAAATTGCACCGCTTGTCACCACTAGATCCGCCAGGAGGATTGTTGTGCCGGAACACGCACGGCTTTCACAATCGCCGACTAGCTCAACCTGCAAGCTGAACATCCCATCTCCGTCCAGTGGAGCCACAAAGATACTTCCTTCACCCGTTCCATTCGCCATGTCGGCCAGTTCCTCCTCGACTTGTGCGGGGTGGTTTTGAGCGCGTGCTCGGAGCGTTTCCACCGTCAGCCGGTCGCCGACTACGAGGGACGCAAGGTCGGTACTGAACGTGATGGTTGTGGGCTGCATTGGCTGAACGCCAGGTGCATGGGGTCATTTGCAGTAAAACTTCCGCACCTGTTCGATGGTGTAGCCCACTTCGTCCTCCGTGAGGTACGAGTGACCGGGGAGGGTGATGCACACGCGGCTGTGGTTCTCCGCGTCGGGGAAGTCGCCCTGCTGGTAGCCCAGGTAGGCGGAGGCAGGCTGCAGGTGCATCGGGATCGGATAGTGAATCTTCGCCTGCACGCCATTCTTAACCAGGAACGCGAGCAGCTCATCGCGCCGCTGCACGTGGAGCGAGTAGAGGTGGTACACATGCCGGACGCCGGGGCGGCGCGCGGGAATCTTGATGAACTCGCCGAGGTCGGCGAACGCGGCGTCGTAACGCGCGGCGTTGGCGATGCGCTTGCGCGTGATCTCGGGGGTCGTGGGGATCAGCCGGTTGCCAATGACGGCCTGCAGGGTGTCCAGCCGGCAGTTGACGCCGTAGAACTCGACCTCGTCGCGGTTGCGCAGGCCGTGGTTGCGGTACTTGCGGAGCCGGGTCGCCAGTTCGTCGTCATGGGTGACGATGACGCCACCGTCGGACCAGACGTTGAGATTCTTGAGCGGGTGCAGGCTGAAGGCCGCCGTCGCGCCCCACGAGCCTACGAGCTTGCCGTCGATCGCGCCCATGATGGACTGGCACGCGTCCTCCACGACGTGCAGGCCGTGCTTCCGCGCGATGGTCATGATGGCCGGCATGTCGGCGACGTTGCCGGTGTAGTGGACGGGCAGGATGGCCTTGGTGCGCGGGGTGATGGCCGCTTCAATCTTCGTCACATCAATCACGTACCCGTCCGTGCTGTCCACGAAGACGGGCCGTGCGCCGGTCTGCACGATGGCCCCGACGGTGGCGACGAAGGTGTTCGGCGTGGTGATGACTTCATCCCCCGGACCGACGCCAAGGTTCTTGAGCGACAACGCGATCGCATCCGTGCCCGTGCCGACGCCGATGGCGTGCGGGGCTTCCATCAGCTTGGCGAAGCTGGCCTCGAATTGATCGAGCGGTTCGCCGAGCGTGAAGTCGCCGGTGGGGACGAACGCGCGGAGGTCGGCGAGGTAGTCTTCGAGGTTGGCGAACTGGCGGTCGAGGTAGGAGAAGGGGACTTTCATGCGGAGAGATTTAGCCACAGATGGCAAAGATGAACACAGATGCCGGAACCTCACTCATGCACCGAAGAATTCGCGGACACCGCTCGCGACGGTCTCCAGCTCGGCCTCGGTCAGCTCGGGATACACGGGCAGGCTCAGGATGCGTTTGGCCTGGGCTTCGGCCACGGGGAAGTCGCCCAGCTTGTAGCCCAGCTCCTTCGCGCAGTCCTGGAGGTGGATCGGATTCGGATAATGCACCTGCGTGCCGATGCCGCGCGCGAGCAGGAAGTCGCGGAGTGCCTCGCGACTATCTACTTGCACGACAAACGTGTGATAGACGCTGCGCAGATGTGGCGGGTCGTCCGGCAACAGCACGCCGGGTACGCCGGTGAGGCGGGCGCGATAAAAGGCAGCGTTGGCGCGGCGTTTCTCGGTCCAGGCGTCCAGGTGCCGGAGCTTTACGAGCAGCATCGCGGCCTGGAGGGTGTCGAGGCGCGAGTTGCTGCTCCATTCGACGCAATTTTCCCGGGTCTTGAGGCCGAGATTGCGGAGGAGTTGGATCTTCGCGGCGAGTTCCGCACTGCGGGTCGTGGCGACGCCGCCGTCGCCGCAGGCATTAAGCGTCTTGAGCGGGTGCAGGCTGAAGGCGTTTATATCGCCGATGGAACCGACCGGCTGACCGCGATACTGGGCGGCGACGGCTTGCGCGGCGTCCTCGATGACGAAGAGGTTGTGCTTCCGCGCGAGCGCCATGATGGGGTCCATGTCCGCCGGGCGGCCGGTGAGGTGGACGGGGATGATGGCCCGCGTGCGCGGGGTGATGGCGGCGGCAGCGGCAGCGGGATCGAGATTGTAATCCGGTCCCACATCCGCGAGCACGGGCTTTGCGCCGACGAGGGCGGCGCAGCTTGCGCTGGCGACGAAGGAGTTCACCGCCGTGATGACTTCGTCGCCAGGACCGATGCCCAGAGCGCGGAGGGCGAGAATCATCGCGTCTGTCCCGGAGTTTACGCCCACGGCGTAGGGTACCTGGACCAGCTTGGCGAACTCGCACTCAAACTCGCCGACCTGCGAACCCAGGATGAAGGCCCCCTGATCGAGCACCTGTTCCACGGCGGCGAGCAAATCACGCTTCAACGGCGCATGCTGCCGCGCGATGTCAACGTAGGGGATTTTGGGGCGGTCTTTTTTCACGCCGGAGGCTCAACTGATTTTCAGCTCCTGCATCCGCTTGATGTTCGAGTAGAGCGTGTTTTTGAAGGGGTCGGGAATCCTCCCGGCGCGATACGCGTCCACGATGCTCTGGATGGCATCCTCGATGCCGTATTGCACCTCGAAACCCAGCACGCGTTTCACCTTCTCGGAGTTGACGTGGTAGCTGCGGTTGTCGTCGCTCGGCGTGTATTCCAGCTCGATGGTCTGGTCGCCGATGGTGTCCCGCACCAGGAAGGCGATCTTCTCGATGGCGAGGTTTTGGAAGCCGACGTTGAACGCCTCGCGGTCCACCTTCGCCGCCGGGGCGGCGAGGAAAGTCAGGTAGGCTCGTACCATGTCCTTGATGTTCAGATTCGGGCGCAGTTGCTTGCCGCCGAAGATGCGGATCTTGTGATTCACCAAGGCGTGGATGGTGAGGATGTTCACCGAGAGATCCAGGCGCAGGCGCGGCGCGTAGCCGCAGACGGTGGCCGGCCGGATGATGACACGGTCCATGCCGTGCACATTGGTACGGGCGAGCAGGTCGCGTTCGCAATCGAGCTTGAAGCGCGAGTAATCCGTGAGCGGCAGCGGTGCCGCGTCTTCGCGCACGTCCGGCTCTTCCTTCACGCCGTAAATGCTGGAGGAGCTCGCGTAGATGAAGCGCTTCACCCCGCCGTTCACCGCGCCATCCACGAGGCCGGCGAAACAGTCGTAGTTGATGGATTTGCCAAGGTTCGGGTTCAGCTCGAAGCTTGGGTCGTTCGAAATGCAGGCGAGGTGGATGACGGCATCCACGCCTTTCAAGGCCTCGCCGACCCGTTTGGTGTCACGCAGGTCCAGCTCCAGCAGTTCCAGCTCGGGCCGTTGGGCGTAGGCGCCGAAGACGTGCTTGCCGTACCAGAAGGTGTCGAGCACGCGGACGCGATAACCGGCGTCCAGCAAGGCCGGAACGAGCGCGCTGCCGACATAGCCGCCGCCGCCGGTGACGAGGAGTTGTTTGTAGCCGTTGGGATTCATCAGGTTCAAAGTTTCGGGTTCAAGGTTCAAAGTCGGCCGGCTCGCCGGGAGCCTTGGGGCTTGAACTCAACACAGTTCATTTCATCAGGGACGTGAAGTGCCGGAAGAGGCTTGTCGGATCTATGAAACTGCGGTGGCCCATGATCATGCAGGCTTCCGCGCCGACGACATTCGCGATGAAGCCCAGCGACTCCGCCGGGATGCCCAGCGCGGCGCAGGGGGCCGTGATGGCAAACACCGCGTCACCCGCGCCCACGCGGTCCACCACGCGGATGGCGAAAGCCGGCACTTCGGCGATGTTCTGTTGCTTGTCACAGCAGTAGCAGCCGGAGCTGCCGCGCGTGACGAGGAAATAACGGCTGCCCACGCGCGAAGCCGCCGTACGCGTGATGGCGGCGAGATCGTCGTTCATCTTGCGCGCGTCGAGGCGCACTTCGGGTTCGCCGAGGGAGACGTAGTCAGCGCGCGGATACTTGGAGATCAGGTTGAAACCCCGGTTGCCGGCATTCACCTGCACGTTTACGGCAAGGAATTTCGCCCGCGCACAGATCAAATGCACGGCCCGCTCCGTCAGCAGGCCGTGCCCGTAATCCGCGACCACCACCACGTCGTATTGTGGCAGCAGCTCGTCGAGTTTCTTGAGGAACTGCTCCTCCAGCTCGGCCGTGAGCCGTTCGTTCCGCATCTCGTAAACCTCGAAGAGTTTCGCTGCAAGGTGCTCTTCCAGGAAGCGCCGCTTTACGATGGTCGGCGCGTTGGGCAGGTGGAGGAAGTGCGGACGGACGTTCTTGTTCAGCTTCGATTGGACGAATTCCTCCCGGGAATTCTCCGCGCCCAGCGCGCTGAGCAGGCCGACCTCGTCACAGAAGTTCGAGACGTGGTTCGCGATGGCCAGCACCCCGCCGGCGTACTGTTCCGTGCGGTTGTGCAAGGCGGCGAGCACCGGTTCCTTGCTCGATTTGCCGAGCACGCTGCAGAACTGATACTCGTCGATGATCGTTTCACCGATCACGAGCACCTTCTGCTTCCGGATGGCCTGCAAGTGGCCGATGACCTCTTCCGGCGGGTGCTTGGCGCGGAACGTTTCGAGAAAGTCCTTCGTCTTCGGGGTGAAGACGTCCATGAAACGGTTGATGAGCGTCGATGCGCTGAAGGTCTCTTCGTCCGTCAGGTGCAGCTTGCCGCCGCAGTTGACGACTGCCTGCTCCTCGTCGGAGATCGCGTTGGTGTGGTCGCGCTTGCCCTCCTCGCGGACCATGCCCTTCACGTAGAGCGACGGCCGGACGATCTTGATGGTCTCCACGGCCGTGGGCCATTCGTTGACGGCCACGAAGTCCACGCACGCCAGCGAGGCCAGCGCCTCGGCCCGGAGCTTCTCGGGGAACGCGGGCCGGTGCGGCCCTTTGTTCACAAAGCGGTCCGGCGTGGTCGTGACCACCAGGACGTCGCCAAGCTGTTTGGCGGCTTCCAGGTGTTTGATGTGCCCGATGTGCAGCAGGTCAAAGACCCCGTGGCAATGCACGATGGTTTTGCCGGCTGCGCGGTGCGGTTCGAGCGCCGGGCCAAGTTCTTGAACGCGGAATATCTTTTTTGCCGTGGCTTCCATGACAATTAGCGGCCTAGACCATGAACAAGGGGCATGGCGATTGCAAATCTTCTCAAGTCCGCCCGCCTACCGCGTACACCTGACTTTCCGACGCTTGAATAAGCGCGTCCGGCCTGCGTATCTCTATGCTGTGCACTCACTCTGGCAACCCGTCGCCGGTGCGCTGGCGTGCCTCGCGCTGGCCGGGGTTCCCGCTTCGGCCGCGCCGGTTGACTTTGCCCGCGAGGTCCGCCCGCTGCTGGTGAAGCGTTGCCTTGCCTGTCACGACACCGAACACGACAAGGGCGGCCTGCGGCTGGACTCCCGCGAAGCCGCGCTCAAGGGCGGCAAATCGAAGCTGCCCGCCATCGCGCCGGGTACGCCTGCGAAGAGCGAGCTGGTCAAGCGCATCACCACCCACGACACGGACGAACTGATGCCCCCCAAGGGCGGGGCGCTCACTTCGGCACAGGTGGAGCTGCTCACGCGCTGGATCGCCGAGGGTGCGGTGTGGCCCGCCGCGAGCAACGTCCGGCATTGGGCCTTCGTGCCACCCGTACGGCCCGCCCTTCCGGCGGTGAAGGACAAGTCATGGCCGCGCAATCCAATCGACCAATTTATTCTGGCAAAGCTCGAAGACCGCGGCTGGCAGCCGTCACCGGCCGCCGAGAAGCGGGTTTTGCTCCGGCGGGTGTTCCTTGATCTCACCGGCCTGCCGCCGACGCTGGCGGAGCAGGACAAGTTTCTGGCTGACAATGCCCCCGATGCGTTCGCGCGGTTGGTGGATGATTTGCTCGCGCGCACCAGTTACGGCGAACGCTGGGGCCGCCACTGGCTGGACCTCGCGCGCTATGCCGAGACGAACGGCTACGAACGCGACGCCGCCAAGCCGAACGTCTGGCGTTACCGCGACTACGTCATCGGGGCCTTCAACTCGGACAAACCCTACGACCGCTACATTCGTGAGCAGATTGCCGGTGACGAACTTCCGGATGCGAACGCCGAGACGCTCATCGCCACCGGGTTCCACCGCCTCGGTCCCTGGGACGACGAGCCGGCCGACCCCGTGCAGGACCGCGCGGACCAGGTGGACGACATGATCCGCACCACGTCGCAGGCGTTCCTGGGCGTTACGCTCGGCTGCGCGCGGTGTCACGATCACAAGTTCGACCCGCTGACCGCGCGCGACTACTATAGCCTCGCCGCCGTCTTCGCGCCGCTGAAACGCACGCTATCCGGGCGCAGCGATCTGGACGCACCCGCCGGCACGCGCAAGGAACTGGCCGCCCTTGCCGTGCGCGATCAGCGCATCGCCGCGCTGACGAAGGAAATGGATGCCCACCGCGCCGCGTTCCGCAGCGAGTTTCTCACTGGCGGCAAATCCGCCCTGCCTGCCGATGCGCTGGCCGCCTTTGCCACGGATGTGAAGCAGCAGACTCCGGCTCAAAAGGAGCTGGTGAAGAAACTCACGCCGCAACTGGACGAGGAAATCGCCAAAGCCCAGCCCGCCGCGCTCCGCGAGAAGCTCGCCGCTGCTGAAACCGCCATCGCCGACCTGCGCCGCGCGACGCCTGATCTGCCCCGCGGTTACTTCCCGAACGAACCGCCGGGTGCAATCCCCAAGAGCTTCGTCCTCCTGCGCGGCAGTGCGCACAACCCAGGTCCCGAAGTCATTCCAGCTGTGCCCGTGGCGCTTACGGCCAAGCAGCCGGAGTTTCCTGCGCCCGATGAGTTTACCACCCGCCGGCGTCTCGCGCTCGCGAACTGGATTGCCAGCGCGGACAACCCGCTCACCGCGCGTGTGCTCGTGAACCGCGTCTGGCAGCACCACTTCGGCGAAGGGCTGGTGCGCACGCCCAGCGACTTCGGCCTGATCGGCACCGCGCCCACCCACCCTGAGTTGCTTGACTGGCTCGCCGACTGGTTCGTGAAGGAAGGCGGCTGGTCGGTGAAGAAGTTGCACCGGCTGATTCTGGCGAGTGTGACGTGGCAGCAGCAGGGGGCAGTCGAGGGTCGAGGGCTACGACCGGGCGTGCCTTCTGGCCCTCGGCTCTCGACTCTCGACCCGGAGAACTTGCTGCTCTGGCACTTCCCCTACCGTCGTCTCGAAGTCGAGGCCATCCGCGACTCGATGCTTGCGGTGAGCGGGTGGCTGAACCCGCGCGTGGGCGGGCCGAGCATGTATCCCGAAGTGCCGAAAGAAGCGCTCGCCGGCAGCAGTGACCCGGACAAGATCTGGAAGCCCTTCGACGAGGCTGATGCCTCGCGCCGCACCGTGTATGCGTTCCTGAAACGCTCGTTTGTCGTGCCGATGCTCGAAGTGCTGGACGTGTGCGACACCACGCAAAGCAGCGACAAGCGTGCCGTTACGAGCATCGCTCCGCAGGCGCTGACGCTCTTCAACGGCGAGTTCGTGAACCGCCAGGCCCGCCACTTCGCCGACCGCCTCCGCCGCGAAGCCGGGCCCACGCCCGCCGCTCAAATCCAACTCGCCTGGCGGCTTTCGTTGGCCCGTCCGCCCCGGTCTGAGGAACTGGCCACGATGAATCGCTATCTGACTGAAGAGGCGGCGAATCAAGTGAAGGAGGCGACGAACTCAGGCAAAACGCTTTCCAGTGAGGACGCCGTCAAAGCCGCGCTCACCCAGATGTGCCGCGCGGTGCTGAACCTGAACGAGTTTGTTTACCCGGACTAAACTGTGAACTGCGCACCTGTTACCAAGGGAGCACGACGCACGTCATGGACTGCGCCGGCAGAGCGCAGCGGCGACGGCGCTTTGGCCTCCCGCGAAGCGGAACGAATGATCTTTGGGTTGTCGGTGCAGACCGCTCTGCGGGACGCCAAAGCGGTGTCGCCGCTGCGCTCTGCCGGCGCAGTCCAAGACGCGCGTCGTACTTCGCCCGCTCCTGACATGAACCCGCACCACACCTTTCGCCCGAACCTCACCCCCTGCGGTCGCACCCGCCGCGAGTTTCTCTGGCAGGCGGGCGCCGGCTTCGCGGGCCTGGGGCTGCTGGACATCCTCCTGCGCGACGGTTTCTTTCCCTCCGCCCAGGCAGCGCCCGTCGCGCAGTCGCCGCTGGCCCCGCGTGCACCGCATTTTCCGACCAAGGCCAAGCACGTCATCTTCCTCTTCATGAACGGTGCGCCCAGCCAGGTGGACACGTTCGACCCCAAGCCCGAGCTGGCGAAGCATCACGGCCAGCCCTATGCCGGCAAGGTCAAGGCCGTCGGCTCGAACGGGCGGCCCGTGGGGTACTTGATGCAGTCGCCGTTCGAGTTCAAGGCCCATGGGCAAAGCGGCCTGCCCATCAGCAGCCTGTTTCCGTACACGTCCAAATTTGCCGATGACATCTGCGTGCTGCGTTCGATGTACACGGACACGGCGGCGCACGCGTCCGGCTGTCTGCAGATGAACACCGGCAGCATCTTCATCGGCCGGCCCAGCCTCGGCGCGTGGTTGAGCTATGGCCTCGGAACCATGAACGCCGCGTTGCCGAGCTTCGTGGTGATGACCGACCCGCGCGGCGGCCCCATCGGCAGCGCGTCGAACTGGACGGGCGGCTACATGCCCGCCGCGTATCAGGGCACACTCTTCCGTAGCAAGGGCAACCCGCTGCTGGACCTCGCCACACCCGAAGGGGTCAGCCCGCGTGCGCAACGCCGGTCGCTCGACCTGCTCGCCGAGTTGAACGAGCAGCATCGCCGCGAGCGTCCGCAGGAGTCCGAGCTGGCCGCGCGCATCCTCTCCTACGAGCTGGCCTATCAGATGCAGACCAGCGCTGCGAGCGTGGTGGACTTGAAGGACGAACCGGCTGCGACACGCGAGCTTTACGGCCTGGATCAACCGCTCACCGCCGATTTTGGCACGAAGTGCCTGCTCGCGCGGCGGCTCATCGAGAAGGGCGTGCGCTTCGTGCAGCTCTACTCCGGTGGCGGTCATCTCGAAGACACGTGGGATGGTCACAGCGATTGCATCAGGAACCACACCCTCCACGCCGGCGAGACGGACAAACCCATCGCGGCGCTCATCGCAGACCTTAAACGCACGGGGCTGTGGGATGAGACGTTGCTGGTCTGGGGTGGTGAGTTTGGCCGCACGCCCACCAGCGAAGGCGTGGGCAAGCCGGGCCGCGACCACAACTGGCACGGTTTCTCCATGTGGCTGGCGGGTGGCGGGGTGAAAGGCGGCCAGGCCATCGGTGCGACGGACGAGCTGGGCTTTGAGGCCGTCGAGGAGCGCCACCACGTCTCCGACCTGCACGCGACCCTCCTGCACCTCATGGGGCTGGACCACGAGAAGCTCACGTACTTCTACCAGGGCCTGGAGCAGCGCATCACGGGCGTGCGCGGGGAAGTCATCAGGAAGGCGTTGACATGACTCCGGATGCAACTCCCAAGAGTTCGGCAACAATGTTGGCATGTGGCTGGTCTTGGTCCAGTGAACGCGATTGGATGGGACGAGCCATCATCAAAGGTGATTTTGAGACGTCAGAAGGTGAGAAAAGCAGGCGCCACTTCAAGGTTCGTTACAAATCAAATTCGCGCGCACGGCAGAAGGCGATTGATTTCTTCCGATCTCACGGTGCCGACTTGTTATCAGATGTTCCCGATGGGCTTGTCGAATTGGCCAATCTGTCTCAGCGGGATATCGACAAACACTTGCTTTGGCGAAAATTCAATCAGGTATTCTCCCAACTCACTATCCCCTCTTTAAATAACTATTACCATCATGACTGTAGAATTGATGGAAAAGATTTGCATCGAATTGCACTGCTGCCGGAACTTCGTTCCCTCACGATCATCAACATGGAGATTGCAGACCATCAACTCTCATTCACGAGCAGCCTCCAGCACCTCGAATCATTGATCCTTTATTCACCAATCCTGACTGACCGATGTGCCGAGACTCTGTCGATGCTCTCGCCGACACTCAGAATACTGGATCTCCAAGGCAGTAGTGGGATTTCGATCGAAACAGCGAACTTGATCAGGCTACGACTACCTTGGCTTTCCCGTCTTTACCCACCCAGCCAGTTTATGAAACAGATCTTGAGTCAAGATTGCCAACCGCCGCCTCTTCCGAGATAAAATCTAAAGCCAACCTTTGTTACGGCGTTTCGTGTCCGTATGGTCATTAGGTTTCGGCTACAAGCCTTGCCTACTCCCGCACGGTCGCCGACAGCTTCTGCTTCAATGCCTCCACGGCCTTCGTGTGGGCGGCGTTCACGTCGTTGTCCGTGAGCGTTTTGTCGGTGGCCCGGTAGGTGAAGGCGTAGGCGAGGCTCTTCTGGCCTTCGGGCACGTTCTTGCCCCGGAAGACGTCGAACAACTCCAGACTCTCCAGATTCGCGGGCTTGGCCTGTTTCACGGCGGAGAGGACTGCGTCGTGCGTCGTTGCCTCGGGCACGAGCATCGCCACGTCGCGGCGGCTGGCGGGGAACTGGGGCAGCGGCTTGAAGGATTTCGTCGCGTTGCGGCGGGCGAAGAGTTCATCCAGGCGCAGTTCGGCGAGGAACACGGCATCGCGCAGGTCGTATTTCTTCGCGAGCGCGGGTAGCAACTGGCCGAGTTCGCCCAGCGGCAGCTTGCCGCCCAACGTGATGCCGGCAGACTCGAGGAACAGAGTGGTGCTCTCCACTCGCTTGCCAAACGCAATGCCGCGCAGGCCGAAGTGCTCCAGCAAGTCCTCGACGATGCCCTTGAGGTCCATGGCGTCGAACTTCGCATCGCGGTCGTCACCGCTCCAGAACGCGGGCGCGCGCAGGCCGGTCAAGGCGATGGCCACACGGCGTTCTTCCTTCGGAGCGCCGGTCTCCGACCCGGCGCGAACAAAGACCCGGCCAATCTCGAACAGTGCCACGTCGTAATTCTTCCGGCTGACGTTGTGCCGCAGCGAATGGATCAGGCCGGGCAACAGCGAGGGCCGCAGCACGTCCATGTCCGAACTCAGCGGGTTCGCGAGCGCGACGATCTCGTCCGGATTCTGACTCCGGGCTTCCGCTTTTCCGATTAACGTCTGCCCCTGCGCTTCATTCAGGCCGAGGCCGGTGAGCAGCCGGCGCACGTCCGCAAGCTGGTCGTAAACGGCGTCGAACGCATTCGTGCCTACTGCGCCACGCGGGGTGGTGCTGGGAATCTTATCCACGCCATGGAGGCGGGCGATTTCCTCGATGAGGTCCACCTCGCGCTTTATGTCGTGCCGGAAGGTCGGCACGCTGAATGTGGTAACGTTTGGCGTCCGGATGCCCGTGAACGGCGCAATGCCCGGCGGTTGAACCACCTCAAGACCCAGCGATTGCAGGTGTTCAATCTGCCGCTCCACGGGAATGTCCACGCCCAGCAGTTCATTGGTCTTGTTGTGTCGCAGCGACACGGACCTGATCGCAATCGGCTTCGGATATGCATCCACCACGCCGGGCACCAGCGTGCCACCGGCTGTTTCAAGGATGAGTTGCGCGGCACGCTGGCTGGCATAGTCGGAAATGCCCACGTCACAACCGCGTTCGAAGCGGTAGCTGGATTCGCTGCGCAGGCCAAGGGTCTTGCTCGTGCGGCGGATGTTGGTCGGGACGAAGTACGCGCTCTCGATGAGCACGTCCTGCGTGTCGTCGCGAATCTCGGTGTTCGCCCCGCCCATGATGCCGGCCAGCGCGATGCCTTTCTGCTCGTCGGCGATGAGCACCATGTCGCTGGTGAGGGAGCGCTCCTGGTTGTCGAGGGTCTTGAACTTCTCCTCCGCAGCGGCGCGGCGCACCACGATGGTCGGCTTGCCATCCGCGCCCTGGGCGATCAGGTGGTAATCAAACGCGTGCAACGGCTGGCCGGTTTCCAGCATCACGAAGTTCGTGACATCTACGACATTGCTGATGCTGCGGATGCCGACTTTTTCCAACGTGCTGCGGAGCCAGTCCGGGCTGGGACCGACTTTCACGCCCTTCACCACGCGCGCCGTGTAACGCGGACAAAGCTCCGGCTCCTGCAAGCTCACCGCGACGAACTTGGTAACTTCCTCACTGAACACTGAACACTGAACACTGATTACTGGCAGCCTGAGCTCATTCCCCGTCACCGCCGCAATCTCCCGCGCAATGCCAATGACGCTATTAAGGTCCGGCCGGTTCGGCGTGACTTCGAGGTCGTAAACGACGTCGCTGCCCGCGCGGCCGAGATACGCGGCGAAGGGCTGGCCGACCTTGGCGTCCTCACGCAGGATCAGCAGGCCGTCCACCTGGTCCGGCAGGCCCAGCTCCGCCGGCGAGCACATCATGCCGTGCGACTCCACGCTGCGGATCTTGCCGACCTTGATGGTGAACGGTTCCTTGTCGCCCGGCTTCATGGGCAGGGACGCGCCAGGCAGGATGAGCGGCACCTTGTCGCCGGCTTTGAAGTTCTGCGCGCCGCAGACGATCTGGCGCTCGCCCGTGCCGTCGTTCACGCGGCAGACCGAGAGCTTGTCGGCGTTGGGATGCTTGTCGCGCGTGATGACCTGCGCGACGACGATGCCTTCAAACTCGCCGCCGAGCTTCTGCACGCCCTCAACCTCGAGGCCGAGCATCGTAAGCCGCTCGGTGAGTTCTTCGGGCGACCAGTTGAAATCGACGTATTGCTTGAGCCAGTTCAGGGTGACTTTCATTTGGAAATGTAAAAAATGGGTAAGCAGGCCAGCACGATCAGGCTGCTTTTGGCAGGTCCTCCGGGGACAAGGTGGCCAGGTCGGTTTCAGTTGGATTGCTGAGCGCGGCAATGCGATTGGCTTGGTTGGCGACCACGGTCTCGTAGAAATTCCTGACCGTGCGGGCGTTGGCAAAGTTTGCCTCGCGTTGCTGCCAGCACCAAGCCAGGTGGTCGGCTATCAGTTGGGCGCAGTTCTCATCATAGGTATAGCCCGTATCGGTGCAAAACTTCATGAAAATTGCGTACAATTCTTCCGGCTGATAGTCTTCAAACAGAATGAATTTGTTGAACCGGGATTCCATTCCTGGGTTTGACAAGAGAAACTCCTGCATCCGGTCAGGATAGCCTGCGATGATGACAATCAACTGCTTGCGATTGTCCTCCATCAGTTTGATGAGCGTGTCGATCGCTTCTTGTCCATAGTCCTGCATGCCTCCCTGGCAAAGGGAGTAGGCCTCGTCAATAAACAGCACTCCACCGATGGCCTGGGTGACGGCTTCCCGCACCTTCAAGGCTGTCTGGCCAACGAAGCCGGCAACCAAACCCGCCCGGTCGGTTTCAACCAGGTGGCCCTGTTTGAGAATTCCAATCGACTGATAAATCTCTGCGAGCAGTCTGGCCACGGTTGTTTTACCTGTCCCAGGATTGCCGCTGAAAACCAGGTGCAGGGTCAGCTGCGACGTTGGCATGCCGCGATCTTCCCGCAATTTGTTGATCTTCACCAGATTGATCAGCGAGCGGACGTCCTGCTTAACCTTGTTGAGGCCGATGAGCTGGTCAAGTTGGGCGAGCAATTCCTCAAGTGGGCGCTTTTTCGACGGGGGGGGGCTGTTCGGCTGATCGGCAGCAAGTTTGCTTGCGAGTGCCGGCAGCTGATTCAGTTGCGCCTGTAACGCTTGAGCGATGAGCAGGGATGAAATCGGCGGGGGAGCTTCCCCTCGATTGGTAGGTTCCGGGAGCGGCGGGTCCGGTTCAATCAATTCGATCCTGTCAGGTGTGTAAGAGCTTGCGGCGTGGTTGCTCAGGGTTGTCAGGTAATCGGCGATCAAGGCCCTTTCCTCGTCTGATTCCTCGCCGTCGGAAAGGAAAACCATCATTAAAATAGTCTCCAATTCGAGGCGCAGGGTTTTGGCGTGGAAGGTGAAGCGGCTCCGCTGGTCGTGGTCGACCGCGTATTTGTAAAAATCCGGGATGGTGGTAAGAAACTGGTCTGAGCCCTGAGTCTGCTTCATCAGGGTCCGGAGATTCTCCTCAGGCGTATGCTGCCATCCGAAAAGCCGGTTGAGGAAGTCGCTCTCGCTGGTGGTCAGTTTGCCATCGGCCTGAAGCACCAGGGCAATCAGCTTGATTACGGTCGTTTGCGCATCCATGGCCAGGGCGTTGGGATTGGAGCCAACCCAATTTGCAACTTGCCGGACGTTTTCTATGAAACGCTTGTATGCCTCTACAGCGGTGGTTGCCAATTCAGATGTCGAAATTGTCTCCATTTTGGCCAGATGAATGAAGAATGGTCCTAAAATCTAAAAAAGATGGGAATGGGACGTGGCTGCATTTCGGGTGGAATCGAAAATCACTTTAACGCCCTCGCGCAACCCGGGTTGAATCGGATGACCGTGGTGTTGCGCTGGAGCATGGTGATGCATTTGATGGCGGAGCAGTTCAGGCGAATACGAGGCGGCCCTTCGGCTCAGGAATGGTGCGGCCCAGTGACTTCGCCGTCTCAATCCACTCCTTGATGATGACGTCAAAATTCTTAAGCGCGGCGGCGCGGGTGGGGCCATCGGCGGCGCAGCCGGGGAGTTCCTGTGCCTCGGCGATGAAGGCGTCGTCCTCGTTGCTCCAGTAGATGATGGCTTTGTAATTGCTCATGTCAGGGGCCCTGGGCATTCCTCAAGTGGCAGCGGCTGGTCGATGGCTGCGCCGTGTGCGATTGGGTTTGTCCAACTGCGCGGGATGCTTCGTTTCCTCTTCGCGCAGAAAAGCACACAGCTTGCGGAGGTCGTGGTCAAACCGGCCGGATAGTTCCATGCGGGCGGAACGGGCTTGAGCGATGAGCGGGTCGTAACGGTTTTTCATGGGCCACGCTTAAAACTGCCGCAAAAACCTCACATCATTCTCGTAGAACAACCGGATGTCCGTGATGCCGTAGCGGAGCATGGCGATGCGTTCGATGCCGAAGCCGAAGGCCCAGCCGGTCCAGACTTCGGGGTCGTAGCCGACGTTCTCGAAGACCTGTGGATGCACCATGCCGCAGCCGGCGATCTCCAGCCAGTCCTTGCCGAGCTTCTTCACAAGGGCGTTGGTGAAATCGATTTCCAGGCTCGGCTCGGTGTAGCTGAAGTAGTGCGGGCGGAAGCGGAGCTTCACGTCGCTGCCCAGTACGTCCTTGAAGACGGCCTCGACGGTGCCCTTGAGGTCGCCGACGGTGACGTTCTTGTCCACGTAGAGGCCCTCAATCTGGTGGAAAGTGGGGTTGTGCGTGGCGTCGGCGTTGTCGCGGCGAAAGACGCGGCCCGGGACGATGATGCGGATGGGTGGCGGCTGCGACTTCATCACGCGGATCTGCACCGAGCTCGTATGCGTACGGAGAAGCGGCAGTTTCGCGTTTGGAGTTTGGAGTTTCGAGTTG
>RFSE01000139.1 GCA_009924135.1 Pseudomonadota bacterium
TGCGCCTACGAAGTCCTCGAACACGCGGGCCTGCGCGTGCTCGTGGTCAACGGCAAACACGTCAAAAACCTCCCCGACCGCAAGACCGACCTCAAGGACTGCCAGTGGTTGGCCACGCTCCACGCCCACGGGCTCCTGCGCTCCGGCTTCGTGCCGCCCGAGCATATCCGCCGCCTGAAAGACTGCCTGCGACTGCGCGCCGACCACGTGACGCTGGCCGCCAGCCACGTGCAACACCTGCAAAAGGCGCTCGAACGCATGAACGTCAAACTGCACGACGTGATCAGCTCGGTGGTGGGGGTGAGCGGCCTCAAAGTCATCCGTGCCAGCTTGACGGGCGAGCGCGACCCCGCCGTGCTCTTGGGCCTGTGCGACGCGCAAATCCAGAAGCACAAGGCGGCGGCCGTGCAGGAGGCATTGCGCGGCACGTGGAAGCCCGAACACCTTTTCGCGCTCCGGCAGGCACTGGCGTTGTGGGAGGTCTACCAGGAGAAGATTGCCGAGTGCGACCGGGAGATTGAGCGCGTGCTGCGCGAGCTGGCCGGCCCCGAGCCCGGCGCGGCCCCGCCCCAGGCCGGCCAGCCCGGCGGGCCCAACACCCCGCAGATCCAACACCTGCATCAGCTGCTGGTGCGGCTGTGCGGGGGCAAGGACGTGACCGTCCTGCCCGGTCTGGCGGACCACACGTTGCTGGCCTTGGTCGGGGAAGTGGGTACGGACCTCCAACGCTGGCCGACGGAAAAGCACTTTACGGCGTGGTGGGCCTGGCCCCCGGCAGCAAGCAGAGCGGCAAACGGCGGGGCAATACGGCGCGGCAGCGCAACCGGGCGGGCCGGCTCTTCTGCCTGATGGCCCGCAGTGTGGGCCGCACGGTGGACAAGGCGCTGGGCGGCTTCTACCGGCGGCTGAAGGCACGGCGCAACGGCCTGGTGGCCAACCAGGCGCTGGCCCGCAAGCTGGCGGCGCTGTTCTGGCGCTTGATGGTCCACGGCATGACCTACGTGGAAGAGGGGCTCAAAAAGTATGAAAGCCGGGTCGTGGAAACCGAGGCGCGGTGGTTGCGCAAGCTCGCCCGCAAACACGGGTTGACACTCACCCCCAACCCAGCCACTTAGCCGCAGGTTCATGGGTAGGGAGAACGGCTACGCAAGCCACAACTCGCTGCATCTTACCAAAATATTGCCACAGTTGGTATTACACTCAAGGGGCAGCGTCCAGTGCCCGGACCGTGTAGCCGCCGGATTTCTCATCAGCCTGCAATTTGAGCAGCCCGCGTTTCTGCGCTTCCAGCAGGAGGTCGTTGAAAGAGCGGAAGCCGTGGGCCCGCTCGTTAAAGCCGGGGTGGCGTCGCTTGATCGTCTGCTTGATCATGGAGGCCCAGATCGCTTCGTCGGCACCGCGTTCTTCGGTGATGGCTTCCAGGGTTTCCACTACCAGGTCGAAGGCCTGTTCGAGGGTCGGGCCTTTCGCAACCTCGCCGGCTGGCCTCGCGGCGGCTGTGCTTGAAGGGCGGCTTCTGCGTTGGCGGGCGGGCTCGGCGCGCACGAGGTCGTCGTAGTAGATGAACTCGTCGCAGTTGTTGATGAACAGGTCGGAGGTCGAGTTCTTGACGCCGACGCCGATGACGGTCTTGTCGTTCTCGCGCAGCTTGCTCACCAACGGCGAGAAGTCCGAGTCGCCGCTCAGGATGACGAAGGTGTCCACATGGCCCTTCGTGTAGCAAAGGTCGAGCGCGTCCACGACCATGCGGATGTCGGCGGAGTTTTTGCCGGACTGGCGGACGTGCGGGATTTCGATCAGCTCGAAGGCCGCCTCGTGCAGGCCGCGTTTGAAGTCCTTGTAACGGTCGAAGTCGCAGTAGGCCTTCTTGACGACGATGTGCCCTCGGAGCAGCAGGCGCTCCAGCACTTTCTGAATGTCAAAGCTGGGATAGTTGGCGTCGCGGGCGCCGAGGGCGATGTTTTCCAGATCGAGGAACAGCGCCATCGTGGCGTTGGCTTCCTGCGGTTTAAGTTCGGGGGGAGGCATGGCGGTGAAGGGTAGGGGAGTATGATGTCAGTGCCTGGCGGCGTTATGCTGTTCCTGTCTGAGCTTTCGCAAGTGGCGAAAGCTGACCAGCTTCTTGAGCTTCTCGTCCCAGAGCCGCAGGTTGAACGACTTCAGGCTGGAGGTCAACGTGATCGGCTTGACGTTCTGGAACAACGGATCTGCTTCGTGACACCGCTGGAGGTTGTAATTGGGAATGCGCGGACTCAGGTGATGAATGTGATGGAACCCGATGTTGCCGGAGAACCATTGGAGAATGCGCGGCAGCTTGTAAAACGAACTGCCTTGCAGCGCCGCCGCCGTGAAGTCCCAGTTTTCGCCGCGCTCCCAGTAAACGTCCTCGAACTGGTGCTGGACGTAGAACATCCACACGCCGGCTCCCGCCGCCACCATCATCGCGGTCAACTGGATGACCAGATACGCGGTCAGGCCGAAGATCCAGCTCAGCCCGACGGCCATCAGCAGGATGGCCAGATTCATCCATTGCACCGACTCGCGTTCGCGGGCGCTGGCCTTGGGCGAAGGAAAGCGCTGCATGACGAGGAACAGGAACAGCGGAGCGAAGATGAACAGGACGAAGGGATTGCGCGCCAGCCGGTAGGCGAAGCGTTTCCAGCGCGAGGCCTCGAGGTACTCCTGCACCGTCATCGTCCAGATGTCGCCCACGCTGCGGCGGTCCAGATCGCCGGCCGTCGCGTGATGGATGGCGTGTTCCCAGCGCCAGTGGTAATGGGGCGTGAAGGTCAACAAGCCGCAGATGAAACCCACCACGTCATTGGCGGTCCGGGACTTGAAATACGAGCCATGCCCGCAATCATGGAAGATGATGAACACGCGGATCAGAATGGCCCCCGCGAGCATGGCCAGCGGCACCGTGAACCACCACGACACGCCCAAGCTCAGGTACATGATGTACCATAGGAGGGCATAGGTGCCGAAGGTGTTGAGCATCTGCCAGCCCGCGCGCCCGAGCGAGGGTTTCTGGTATTGGAGCACGATCTCCTTCCATCGTTTGGGGTCCACCCGAGCGGTCTCAGGGGAAACTGCCGGTTCAACATTCATAAATCACCTGCCGCTTTCTGCGATGCTTTCGGCGGCTTCGCAGGCCGCCCATCCCGGCCAGTGGCTGAACCGTCTGGCACTGGCCCTTCCGATCTCAAGATACAGTAAAAGGAAGGATTGGCGAACGGCGCACCGACCTTTGGTCGTCTTGCGACGTAAATTGGCCGTAACCAGCATCAGGTCCGGACGTCCGACCCCAGGTGGGGGTGGCGTTGGGATAGGCTGGCTCGGACTGAGGTTTGCGGCTGTGGTTTTACGCCGGCCAGTGAGATGCTCAACCACCTGAACGAGCATGTTCCGAACATCCGGCAGTTCGCGACGGCCGGAAGATCGTAGCCAACGGCGGAAGAAAACCTTCAGTGCGTAGCGCACGGCTTCGGTCTGTGGGGGGATAGGCGTTTTCCTTAGTCGGGTAGGCGTAAAGACTACAGCGATTCAGGGAAGATGCCCAATAGCCGTAGCCGATTGTTGCTGCAACTGTCTCAGCCATACACCTAAACCTGATTGGGTTGGCTTGGCAGCAATTGGGGCCGACCCGTCCGGGCCAACTCATAAACGCGAAATGAACGAGCCATCCACCTTGTTTCGACAGACCAGCCCCAGTTTTCCGGCGTTCGTCCGCCCCGGGGACAGTCCTCTCCCCGACAGCGAGCTCTCGACCACGCATTCCGCATTTCGCATGGAGGTGGAAGGGGACGACCTTCGCTTGTCCCTCATGGAAATCCTGCCGGACTTCACCCATTGCGGGATCAACGAGTAGGCGTCGGCGTGGCCGATTTTTGTTTGCTCACGGACAGCGGTCCAGAAATAGTCCGGGAGCTTTTGAACAACGAAGTAATCATTCTCGTGGCCGACGATGATGACGGCCAAGCCCGGCTCATCGAGAAGAATCTCGTCCGGGCAGGCCTGCACAATCCAATCCAGCGTTTCCACGATGGCCAGCAAATCCTGGACTTCCTCTTCCGCTGCGGCGAGGGAGCCAAGCGCGAAAACAGTGCCCCCTACCTCTTGCTGTTGGACATCCGCATGCCCAAGGTGGACGGAGTGGAAGTGCTGCGCCAGATCAAGGCGGACGTGGAACTACGCAAGCTGCCGGTGATCATGCTTACCACCACCGAGGACCCGCGTGAGGTGGAACGCTGCCATCTGCTGGGCTGCAACAGCTACATCGCCAAGCCGGTGGACTACGACAAGTTTTCCGAGGCCATCAAACAGATCGGACTGTTTCTTTCCATTGTGAAAGTACCGTCGGTGAACGGGAAGGCGTAGCTTTTGGCTTGGAAACCCGCCCGGCTGGTTCGCAGTTTGAAGTCTGTCAGCGAAGAGACGGTGGAGTTTGTTTCAATGGGACTAAGATTCCGCTTGAGCCGCCGGTGTTCGTTTGGCTTAATCCGCGTCCCGCGAGCAATCGCACGGCTGGGTGGTAGGATACCCAAGTGGCCAACGGGGGCAGACTGTAAATCTGCTGGCTCACGCCTTCGCTGGTTCGAATCCAGCTCCTACCACCACTTCTTCAGCCGGTTTTGGTTCATTGGAGCTTGGTTTGCAATGAGAGTTTCCAATGGAAATGCATCGCCGTCCCGCATACGGATTGGTTACCGCCACGTCCCTTGCGCCGTTCGCATGACGTGGCCGGTCTGCTCCACGTTTCCGGCATCATCAGTGGCGCGGGCGGTGACGACGCCGTCGGTAGGAAGCGGCACTTCAACCGCCCAGTCCGCGACGCCGTTGTGGGTTTTGAACATTTTCGCACCCACGCCATTTACCGTCACCACTGCAATTTCGCCGTTGTCGTGCGTGATGCCGGTGACAGCCAGCCGGTCGCCCACGCGGCGCATGGCGGTGATGACGGTCGCCGGCGGCAGGTCATCCACGGGATCGAGCACCTTGGGCCAGGGTACATTTTTGACTTCTGTGACCACCGACTCATCACCGGTCAGCGGCGCCTCTTCGCGGTAGATGTTGCCGTCGGCGAGCAAGGGCTTGGCCGAGGTGCTGATGATCCGGGCGGTGCGGCCCTGGCCGAAATAGTCATGCAGGTAATAGGGGACGCCGCCTGCCACAAATTGAACGCCCCGGGTCTGGCCGCCGCGGTTGAAAAGCGATCCCCGGTCCGTGTTGTTGGGGGTCCAGGAGACGTTGCGGAAATGACTCTCGGCGCGGCCGCTCAGGTTGTTGTCGCTCATCTGCACAATCGGAGTGTGGCGGTTGCTGGCTTTGTCCAGCTCGTCAATTTGAAGGCCATCGACGGTAAAGACGCCGACTTGGCAACTGGCATCGTCCATCCCGCGGTTGAAGGGTTCGCCGCCCGCGCGGGTGAGGTGGATGTTGCGGTAAACGTGGTTGTCGAACGCCGGACGATAGACGCCATAGGCGGTGCGGTAGATGCGCAGGCCGTCGATCAACATCGAAGGGCTGTGCGGCCGGAAGGCATAGTGCGTCTCCCATATTTTCAGATTCCGCACGATATGCGGGTGTCGGGAGTCGGGGGCGGTCCAATCGAGCGCCTTGATCTGGTCGAGCATTTTCTGGTCGCGGACCGTCGTATCCGGCTGCTGGGCCCCACCGTTGCAGGCGATGACCATGCCCGCACCCTGGTCGCAGTGGGATTCGTTGTCGTCGAAGCGCCAGTTGGCAATCGTGCGGACATCCACGGGTTTCGTCGAGCCATCGGGCATCGTGATGGGGAGCGTGCTGTTGAAATACTTCGAGTGCTGCATGTCGTAGCGGTAGCCATAGGCGTCGTTTTCGCTCGTGACGTTGCGTACGAAGGTGTTGCGGCCGTTGGCCCACCAGAAGCCGGCCCCGTCGTTCTGATCAAACGGCAGCACCTGTTTGGGCAGCGGCTTGGTGCGATTGGCCTGCACGGCGAGATTGCGGTCGAGCAGGTTGTAAATTTCGGTGCCGTCCTCCATGAAAAATCCGTGGCCGGCACTGCGGTAACCGACGCAATCACGGACGATGAGATATTCGGTGCCATGAATCGTCACCCAGCGATTGCTCGAATCCACGATGGCGACGCCCAGCACCTGGCTGCCGCGCATGGTGTTGCCGACGAGGTGAAAATGAATCGCATAGCGGCCGAGCACGCCTTCCTTGCCGAGGTGGGCGAAGCGGGCGTAGCTGATGCCGCCGCGGCTGTGGGCATGATACATCGTATGCCCCCGCACGCCGTTGGGATCGGCGCTTTCGACGATAACATTGCGAGCGAGATTGGCGACTTCGCAACGAAACTCGCCGGTGCCGGAGTGTTCCTCCACGAGGGGTTTGTCCAGTTCGATCGTCGTGCCGTCGATCCGGACGATGTGCCGCTCCTCGGTCCCCATCTGGTTCTGATATTCCTTGGGATTGGACCCGCGTCGCTGATGCACCTTGGACGGCGTGATGATGACCTCGTCCCCCACCCGCCAGCCCTCGACCGGCTCGGAAAGGGTCAGCACTTTGGCGGCAACACCAGCATTGGCCCCAAGCTTTACCCAGGTGCGGCTCATTGGCGCTCCGTGCAGGTCCATCCGCGCCGAGCAGCAGACCAGCGCCGGTCCGTCTTTTGAGTCGAGACCATCCGTGTGATGCAGGCGGATGCGCGCGGTAAACTCCCGCGGCAGGGGGGCGGCGAGCGTACCGACTTCGAGCGCCGGCAGCTCAAGCGCCTGCCCTTCGGCATTCTTTTTCGCGAGGTCGCAGGCGAAGCCGGTTTCGGAGCAATCATCGCTGTCCTGAACCTTCAGAATCCCGACATTGAGCTCGGTATTGCGATCCTGGGCGAACGCGAGCGTCCCGACCACCTGGATCAACCGCACCACGTTCGTACTCGCTCCGTCATACAGGACGCGCGTCTCACGGCTCACGAGCACACGGTCACCAGCCCGGGGTATGCGGGGCTGGTTCCAGGTCTTCGCATCCGACCAATTGCCGTCTCGAACGCTGCGCAAGTCGAATTGAACAGCATGCCCGGCATGGACGTGCACGCCATCTTGCGCAGGGGCAGCAGCGCAAGGATTGAGCAATTTAGTCAATGCGCAGACGACGACAGCCAGGGCGAGCAGTGAAAGTGATCGACGCGAACTGACCGTAGCTGCTTTTGGGGACGCGGCGCGGTCCGGCGAGAATCGATTTTGGTGCATTGGCAGTGATGCTGCGCATTCATGGCCGGTATGCAAGCCTCTCTTTGGCGTGCTTTGGAAAGCCCGTACGGCCCTTTCAGGGAGCGTCCGAGTGGGACGATCCGCTGGGTTTATCACTGCGGCGGCATTCGTCGAACGTGGTCCGGCAACGGTGAGGGGTGGTTGAAGCGGCGGAATTGCCGAGTTCCCTCCCATTCTTCGGAAGCGGACAGGCGAGCTTGGCGATGGGTGCGGGAGTTAAACTGGAATTCCACGGCCCACCTCACAACCACAATGATGGCTTGAAATCGCTGATAGCTAACTAAACGCTTCGATGGACTTGGGTGTTCGGGGCGATTCCAACCCCTGCAATGCTCCGGCCAGTTTGGGGAGCGTGTAGGGCTTGCCCATTGCACCGAGAATTCCCAGCGCCTGCAACTCGTCGGCTGATGCTTTCGCCAAGGGTTCGCTCAGCCCTACGAGGGCCAGGTCCGGGGCGAGCTGCCGGAGCCAGCGACACAGGGAAGGTCCGTCCAACGAGGTCAGATGGAGGTCGCAGATGGCCACGGTGACGGGCATCGGGGCGGTCGCGAGGCGGACGAGCGCTTCGGGGCCGTCGGCGGCTTCCAATACGTGAAAGCCGAGGGATTGGAGGTGGTTTCGCATGGTCACGCGTACCGGGGCTTCGTCATCCACCACCAGCACCCAGCGGCCGGCGCCGACGACTGTTTCTGCGGGCGCGGTTACGCCGGTGGCGGTCCGGGCGGCCGGGAGGTAGATAGTCACACAGTTGCCAGCTCCGGGCACCGCTTCCGCCGTCAAGGCACCGCCGTGTTCGTGGATGATGGCTTGAGCCGTTGCGAATCTGCCACCGGGCAGGGACTCATCGACCGCCGTGGGATCGGTTAACGGCGTCGTATCGCGCACCCGCAGGCAGGCATACTTGCCGGGGCCGAGTCGCATGGGCTGAGCGGCTGCGTCATCCAAGACTTGGGCGTATGCCTCCAACCTAATCCGCCCGGAACCTTCGCACAGCGGTTGCGCGCGTTCAACGAGGCGGCCGAGCGCTTGCTGGAGCATGGCTGGCTCACCGAGGATCGGCGGGGTGTCCTCGGCCAGGCTGGACTGCACGGTGATCGTTTTTGGCAGGGTCGAGCGCAGGGATTTTTCCAGCTCGCGCAGGAGAAACCGGGGGTCCAGCAGCACCCGTTCGCCCGCAACGCCCTTTACGTAGCTGCGTAACTGATGGACGAGGTCGGTGCCGCGTCGGGCGCTGGCCTCCACGCCGTCCAGATAGCGCAGTGCTTCCGGCGGGGTTTGCTCACGGAGCAACGCGGTGCCCATGAGTACGGCGGAGAAGGCGTTGTTGAAGTCGTGGGCCAGGCCGCGGGACAGCTGGCCAATGCCCTCCAGACGTTGCAGCTGGGCCAACAGGGATTCGCCCATGTGCAGGGCAGCAGGGGGCGGACCGGCGCTCATGCGCAGAGGGGGGTGGCACTGGCTGTGCAAGTGGTGGTGGCAGCCGCAATGGGACCATGGGTGGCCTGGACGGCCTGGGTGATGGTGGCAGCGATTTCCGCCGAGGTGGCGGGCTTGGCGAGCATGAGGTGGATGCCCATGGATTTCATTTCCTCATCGGACCACTGGGGATTGAGTCCGGTGGTGAGGACGACGGAAATGTGGGGGAAAAGGGATTTAATCTCGCGGGCCAGTTCCACTCCGGTCATGCCAGGCATGCAGTAATCGGTCATCACCGCCGTGAAGGTGGCCGGAGCGGCGCGAAACTCGGTGAGCGCGTTTTCGGCCGAATCGTGCAGGGTCACTTGATAGCCGAGGCGTTCAAGAATCCGCTTGATGGACTCGCCGACGGGAGCCTCGTCATCCACCAACAGGATACGTTCGCCATTGCCTCGCGTATTACGGACAGGGGCAGCCGGCCTGGGACTGGCCGTCGCCGTCGTGGCAGCTGGCAAGTAAACCCGCACTGTGGTGCCAGTGCCGGGTTGGCTCTCCACGGCAATCCCACCCTGGTGGCTTCTGACGATGCCCAGCACGACACTGAGGCCCAATCCGGAGCCCTGGCCGACGGGTTTGGTGGTGAAGAAGGGTTCGAAGATGCGGTCGAGGATGGCGGGGTCCATGCCACATCCGGTGTCCGCCACAGTGAGGCGGAGGTATTCACCGGCCGGCAAGTCCACTGGTACGATTTCCGGTGGCATACCCGGGGTAACGCGGCAGCCCTCAAGGCTCACACTGAGGCGGCCGTGCTGGCCCATGGCGTGCCAGCCGTTGACGCCCAGATGCATGACCACCTCATAAATCTGCGTGGGATCAGCCAGTGCCAGCGGAGCGCTGGGCTGGATCTGGCTCACCACTTCGAGGTTTGCCGGCAGCGTGGAACGCAGGAACTTCACCACTTCTTTCAACGTGGGTTGCAGGGCCACCGGCTTGCGCGGCTGGGGCTTTTGCCGGCTGTAAGTGAGGATCTGTTTTACCAGGTCCCTGGCCTGGGCGCTGGCCTTAAGCACCTGGCGCAGGTATTCGTGGCACGGGTCATCGGGGCGCAGATCCGACTGGGTCAGCTCGGTGAAGGACTGGATCGCCGCCAGCAGATTGTTGAAATCGTGCGCGATGCCGCCAGCGAGCCGGCCGATGGCTTCCATTTTCTGGCTTTGAACCAGCCGGGCCTCGATGGCTTGGCGCTCCACTTCAACCTGGTGGCGGTAGAACGCCATGCGCAGGGCCGGCTTAAGTTCGCTGTCCAGCAGCGGGCGGGCAATGCAGTCCTGCGCCCACGCGGATTGGGCGCGGGTCAGGGTGATCGTGTCTGTCTGGTTGATCAGAAACAGGACCGGGGCGCGATGCGCCCGCAACACCTGCTCGACCAAAGTGGTGGCGCAGGTGGCCGCAACAAAATCAAAATCAATGAGAATGGCGTCCGGTCGATTCGTCCGGGCGAGTTGCGCAGCCTCTTCCGTCGACTGCGCAAAACCAGCCGACCGGAAGCCCAGGGCCACCAGCCGTTCAGCGGGGCATTCGGCTTGCAAGTCGTTGCCGCCGATGAGCAGCACCGAGCCGACGGCGTTCGCTGCGGGCGTAGCGGCAGGGGGCAGGGTGGGGAGTAACGACGGTAGCATGATGGAAGAGGGGTGAAGGGAGATTCAGTGAGTGTGCGGAGCAAACTTCATGAGGGCCGCCAGCAAGTCGTCATTGGTAAAAGGCTTGCCGATGTAGCCATCCATCCCGGCTGCGATGCACCGGTCCCGGTCGGACCTCAACACATGGGCGGTGAGGGCGACGATGGGTGTCCGGCGCTTGCCGTGCAGTTCGCGCTCTCGGATGCGTTCGGTAGCTTCCAAGCCATCCATTTCAGGCATTTGCACGTCCATGAAGATCAAGTCGAAGGTCCCGGTTTCCCAGGCGGTGAGGGCGGCCTTGCCATTCTCTGCCAGGGTGACGCGGTGGCCCAGTTGCTGCAGCCGCAGTTGGGCAACGCGCTGATTGACTTCGTTGTCCTCAGCCACCAGCAAGTTCAAGTTCGTCGGGGGCTTGCGTGAATTGACCGGCTGGGAGGGGGCGGCCTGGCGCGGGTCAAGCCGGCGAAGCGCGGTCACCAAGGACGTGGCGAGCATTTCCGTGACGATGGGTTTGCTCAGCGTAAGCCGACCATCAGGGTTGCCTGCATCCGGGGCGAGCCCGGATTCCCGCAGGAATATAAACTCAGGGGGGGGATTTAGTTGCCGGACGGCTTCCTGAGCGATGGGGCAGCTCTCCGCTGTCTGGTTGAGCACCACGAGACAATATGGTTCGCCAATGTCAGCGGCGCGGGTCAACTCGGCCAGCATGGCTGGACCGCTTGCCCCCGCCGTAGGCCGCAACCCGAATCCTTCCAAGGCGATGCGCAACTGCGCGCGGCAACTATCCTCCACTCCGGCAATCAATACCGGCGTGCCTCCCCACTCTTTTAGTTCATTTCGTACGGCTGTCACAGCCGGTGGGGAGGATGCCCCGCATACGATGATGAAATGGAACGCGGTGCCAGTCCCGAGGGTGCTCTCCACCCAGATGCGACCGCCCAGCAACTGTACCAGCTTTTCCGCGATGGCGAGGCCCAGGCCGGTACCGCCGTATTTGCGGTTGGTCGAGTTGTCTGCCTGGTTAAACGGCGTGAAAATGGTCGGCAACTTCTCGGCGGGAATTCCCACGCCGGTATCGCGGACGGTGAAGTGCAGTCGTAGCCGGGACTCCCGGTTCGGCTCCGGCGATCCGGCGGAATTGTCCGCCGTGACTTCGACGGTGATGCCACCGTGCTCGGTGAACTTCACCGCGTTGCCCGCCAAGATGGACAGCACCTGTCGTAGCCGGGCGGCATCGGTCCTCAACGTGGCCGGGAGGTCTGCGGATGTTCTTAACTGGAACTTAAGGCCCTTGGCCGCCGCCACCGGAGCGATGGACCGATGGAGTTCCGCGAGCAAGCCGGCGATTTCAAAATCAGCGGCTGCCAGCGTGACTTTCCCCGCGTCCATGCGCGAGAAATCCAGCAGATTGTTAATGATGGCCAGGAGCGATTCACCAGACTGTTGGATGGTCTTGAGGTAGTCGTGCTGTTCGTCGTCGAGGGGTGTTGTTTGCAGCAGGTCGGCCATGCCCAGCACGCCGTTCATGGGGGTGCGCAGTTCGTGGCTCATGTTCGCGAGGAACTCGCTCTTGGCCCGGCTGGCGGCTTCGGCCGAAACGGCCAGCCCGCGGGTGAGAGCGAGCACCTGTTGCAGCTCGGCATTGCTCTGCTCCAAGTCCAGCCGCGCCTGTTCGGCCGTGGTCTTGGCGGCCAGCAGTTCCTGTTGGGCCTGGACCCGGTCGGTGATGTCGCGGATGATCGCGATGCACAACACCTGCCCGGGGAGGAAGGCGACGGAGAGCGATACCTCGGCGGGAAACTCTTCGCCCCCATTGCGCCGGCAGGTGGTCTCACCCTGCCAGCTCGGGGGAGATTCCTCGGCGCGGGCGGATAGCATTTCAGTCATCGCCAGCGCGGCCGGGGTCCCCGGTGGGAGCAGCTGGGATACCGGCTGGCCGATGGTCTCCTCCAGCGACATGCCAAAGAGCCGTTGCGCCCGCTGATTGAAGAGCATGATCGAGCGCCGCTCGGTGACCGTGAGGATGCCGTCGTTGGCGAGGTCGAGAATGCCGCCAAACCGGGCGGTGGCGTTGCGCAGGGCTTGCTCGGCGGACCGTTTCTGCTGCACTTCGCGGGTCAGAAGCTCGTTGGCTTGCTCTAATTCCTTGATGCGCTGCCAGATGCCTTTCTCGGTCCCGTTGGGGACGAATGCGGGCGCGTCGTTCCCCAGATTGGCGGGGCGGGCAGGAAGCAGGACTGGCTCGGCAGCGGTCATGTGTGGCAGACGTTCAAGCACGGCAAACCTAGGCAGCGTCTGCCGGGTTCAAAACCAATGCGGAACGACGCTGCTTCCTCCTTATCGGCGGGCTTTGCTGGCGCTTTAGCGAAAAGGTAACCAGCGAAGGTTGATTTCGGCCGGGTGCGGAAAAACCCGCTCAAGGTTTCCGCGCCCCTGCCGATGATACCTCGTCGCAAGACAACGGTGGCCGGCCACCGCAAAACGCCGGCGGGGAGTTGGTGACGCCCCTGCCAAATTCATCCACGGCATGGACGCCGTGTACAACAAAGGCCCCGCAAGGGGCGGCTCATGGAAGGAGTAACATTATGGTTATCAACACAAACATCTCGGCCCAGACTGGCGCTCGCCTGCTGGGGGAATCGTCGGCCATGCTCAGCAAGTCACTCGCCCGCCTGTCATCTGGTTCCCGGCTCGTTTCGCCGGAGGATGACGCTGCCGGACTCGCGGTCTCGATGCGTTTTGACGCACAGATCAGCCGCGTGTCCGCCGCCCAGTCCAATCTGGGTAATGCCGTGTCGTTCGCTCATACCCAGGATGGCTTCCTGCAAAAGGTGGGCAAGGCGTTGGACCGCATGAGCGAGCTGTCGGTGCTCTCGCAGGACGTGACCAAGACGAATGCCGACCGGAGCCTGTACAACGCGGAGTTCACCAAGCTCGGTGCCTATGTCACTGATCTGGCCACCAAAGATTTCAATGGGGTCAGTCTCTTTGACGGCACGGCCTTGAATGTCACCACGGACAGTGAAGGTGCCACGGTCGCCACCACCGGGATGAATCTGGGGGCGGCCGCGTACACGGGAGCCACCGGGGCCACCGTGGACACCGCAGCCAATGCGGTGACCGCCCTGACGAAGGTAAAGACCGCCATCACGCAGTTGAGCACCGACCGCGCCAGTGTCGGCGCGAACATCTCCGTGCTCAACTCCTACAACGATCAGTTGGGTTCGTTGAAGGACAACCTCAGCAGCGCCAACAGCCGGATCAAAGACGTGGATGTCGCGGTCGAGAGCACCAGCCTCGCCCGGTTCAACATCCTCGTGCAGGCCGGTACGGCGATGCTGGCCCAGGCCAACCAGACGCCGCAGTCAACGCTGAAGCTGATTGGTTAAGCATTGACCGGCCCTCACGAAACCGCCCGCCGCCACCGCGCCGGGCGGTTTTCCTTTTGGGACGGGAATGCCATCTTGATTCCGGATGCTTCGACAGGCGTCCACAGCGGTGTGTCCGTGTGCAGAGTGGTCACCGTTTGGCGCGTCGGCATTGCCGCTCACAGGGGCCGGGGCGAGGGCGAAGGCGGGCAACGGAGCAAAGTAAGGAATCTCTCTAAGAATTCGTATCAGCATAGCCGGTACATCCTTCACCTGTTCCCGACAGCGGCGGTCCGATCCACATTCTGGCCGCCTTGCGGGGGCAAGACTCAGGAGTGCGTGCCTGGACGGCTGACTGGGCCTTGGTCTGCCTGTGCCCCGGTTTGCTACCTGAATTGGAGCGCATCGGTTCTTCCTCTGCGGATGAGGAAGCACAGGAGTTGGTGTCGGCTGCGATTGAGCCGATTGGGAAGGTCGCGGCCTTAAATCACGGTCTCAACCGCCGAGGTAAGCCTGCTTCACCTGTGGGTTGGTGCGCAGCTTGGCGGACTCGTCCGCCAGGATCACCCGGCCGGTTTCGAGCACGTAGCCGAAGCGTGAGACTTCGAGGGCCAGGTTGGCGTTTTGTTCGACGAGCAGAACGGTGATGCCCTGCTGGCGGTTGATCTCCACGATCTTCTCGAAAATGGTCTTCACCAGCAACGGGGCGATGCCCAGCGAAGGTTCATCCAGCATGAGGAATTTGGGCTTGCTCATCAGCGCGCGGCCGATGGCGAGCATCTGCTGTTCACCGCCGGAAAGCGTGCCGGCCACCTGCTTCTCGCGCTCCCGCAGCCGGGGAAAGATGCTGAAGACATAGTCCATGTCCTTGGCGATGCCGGCCTGATCGTTGCGCAAATAGGCGCCCATCTTGAGGTTCTCCAGCACGGTGAGATTGGCGAACACCATGCGGCCCTCCGGCACATGCGCCAGCCCGAGCTTCACAATCTCGTGGGCAGGCATTCGCGTGATGTTGCGGCCCTCGAAGAGGACATCCCCGGCCGCCGCCGTCTGCAACCCCGAGATGGCGCGCAAGGTGGTGGTCTTGCCCGCCCCATTGCCGCCCACGAGCGTGACGATGTCGCCCTGCTTCACGGACAACGAGATGCCGTGGAGCGCGGCGATGGCACCGTAGCTGACCGAGAGATTTTTGACCTCAAGCATCGGAAGAATGAAAAGTGAAAAGTGAAAAGTGAAAAATCAAGGACGCTTAGCCCCTCCGCGTTTAGCGGAGACGATGATGGCCCCAAGGATGCGCATGATCTCGTCGGACTCCTGAATCAATGCCTGCAACTGCTGGTCACCCACGAGGCCGGAGTCAGAGAGCAGGCGGAGCCGCAGGTTGGTCTCGCGGGCTTCTTTCAGGGAGATGCTCATTTTGCTGATGAAGTCGGCTTTGCTTTGGGCCGCTTGCGCCTCCTCCACGTTGGAGGGAACGCTGGTCCCAGCCCGCAGGATTTGGGGCATCAAGACCCGGTTTACTCCGGGTTTTTCGTCCAAAAACACGCTAAGTTTGATGATGCGCAAGGCGAAGGCGTAGGAGCGGGACACAATGTCTCTGGACGGCCGGTCGCTGCCCGATGGTTCCGAACTGCCTCCGTCACTTTTCATTTTTCACTTTTCACTTTTCACGGTCTCCTCGCCCAAGTACGCCTCGATGACCTTCGGGTCCTTCCTGACCTCCGCGGGCGTGCCTTCGGCGATCTTGACGCCGTAGTCGAGCACGGCGAGGCGCTCGCAGATGCCCATGACGACCTGCATGTCGTGCTCCACCAGCAGGACGGCGAGGCGGTATTTGTCCTTGATGAAGCGGATGAGTTTCATCAGCTCGACCTTTTCCGTGGCGTTCATGCCGGCGGCCGGTTCGTCCAGGAGCAGCAGCTTGGGCCGGGTGGCGAGCGCCCGCACGATTTCCAGACGCCGCTGATCGCCGTAGGGCAGGCTCTTGGCGGGGGCCTGAGCCAGCCCCTCAAGCTTGAAAATCTCCAGCAGCTCCATGACCTGCGCCGTGATCGCCTTTTCCTCGTTGCGGAACACCGGGCCGCGCGTGAGCGAATGGACCACGCCGCTGACGACGTGCAGGTGGAACGCCACACGGACGTTGTCGAAAACCGAGAGCGAGGGAAACAACCGGATGTTCTGGAAGGTGCGCGCGATACCGTGCTCAGTGATCTCGTAGGGGGCCAGGCCGTGGATGTCATTGCCCCCAAAGGCAATGGTGCCCTCGGTTGGCTCGTAAACCCCGGTGATGAGGTTGAAGACGGTGGTCTTGCCGGCACCGTTGGGGCCAATCAAACCGAAGAGCTGTTCCGGCTGGATCTGGAGGTCCAGTGCGTTTACCGCCGTGAGGCCGCCGAAGCGGATCGTGCAACGGCGCACATCCAGCAGCGGGGTGGCGTTGGCGGCAGACATTTTCAGGCGCGACTAGACACGAAAATCGGGCGGTTTGTCCAGTTCGCGAATTGGTCCGGGAGAGGACCGGGCGCAGTTCAGTTTCGTGCCGGTGCTATTCCGACCGTGGAGTGTTTTAGTAACGGCAGCTTACGGAACTGGGTGGCTGTTCTCCCTCACCATGAACTGGCGGGCTAGGAGCGCGGACGCCTACGTCCGCAGCGCGTCGTTGAGTTTGTACCGCAGGCGTCTTCGCCTGCGAGTTCGAGCGGCGTCTCGCCGCGCGCACGAACTCGGGGCGGGACGCCCCGGTCACTC
>RFSE01000140.1 GCA_009924135.1 Pseudomonadota bacterium
ACAGCAAAGGAACACCCACGGTAAGCGGCAACAGGCGACGGGCCAGGACCCCGCCCACCCCTTCACCGGTAAGAATCCCGATGGGTCCCAAGCCCCGTCGCGCACACAACACTCCCGCCGCCAGCACGACGAAGAGCAACGCCGTATGCATCGCCATCGAGGCGAAATGCCCAATCGTGTAGAGCTCCTTGACGTCGTACAGATAACCGGTGAGCGCCATTAGACCAACGGCCCCAACGACCAAGGGAAGCATAAATACCGGGCGATGGCCCCGCCGCGTCCGCCAATCCAAGCCCAGCAATGCCACCGCGATGAACACAAGACCAAACGCCGTGACAACCGACATGCGACCAGGGTGGAGCGTCACCGAGTGGGCTACGGAGTCCTGAAACAATAGCTGATCAATGCCCAGATCGGCCTGAAGCAAGTCTTCGCCCGCCGTCAGCAGCGCCACGAGGCCCACGATCGCTGCACAAGCCCTGCCCCACCGCCGGCGGCAGCCAGTGGCTGAATCCTCCCGCAACAGCCAGAGCGAAAGCGCGCCCAGAACGAAGCAGACCGCCGTGTTCGCCTTCATCGTTGCCCAGCCGGGCACGATGCCTTTGAGGGCGGGCAGGTCGAACATCCAGCCCACCAGCACCAACCCGCCCGCTCCCATGCAGAAGATGCTGCTCCCGTTGACAATGGAGTTGAGCCATCGCTGGCGTTGCAATTCTGGCTGGGAGTTCATCGCCTCAGGCTGTTGCTTGGCGTGTCGCCAAGAGCCACGCCGCCAGAAGGCCCGTATCGGGCTGTCGCTGCACGTGATTGGGTAGGTGGCTCCAACAATTTCATCCAGTACCTCTGGGTGCGACTTTGGGCGCATCACCGGTATCACTCAATGGGGTGTTTCCCGCATGTCCACTGGCTCAAACTTTCCCTGCAGCCGCTTTGCCGTCCCTTCTGGCAATAACGAATCGTCACACTTGACCTACTTTTGCAATGCAGGTGACCGGTTCGTAAACCCGGGAAGATAGTTGGTGAGCCTGGGCTGACGATTGGTGTATCCGGGAGGGTAGTTGGTGAACCAAGGCAGCCGGTTGGTGTTCCCCGGCGCTGGCTTCATCACTACCGGCGGAACGTTAGTGCCCACGGGGCGTTGATAAAAAACCGGAATCCCGGGTTGCGGTGGCAATATCAGTGGGGCTGGTAGTGTCGGTAACGCGGGCAAAGTCGCTGGTGCCGGCAGGATTGGTGACGCCGGCAAAGTCGGTGGAGCGGGCAGGATCGGCGACGACGGTAAAGTTGGCGAAACCGGTAAAGTCGGTGGCGCAGGCAAGATCGGCGGTGCAGGCAAGATCGGTGGCGCAGGCAATGTTGGCGGTGCGGGCAACGTTGGTGGTGCGGGCAGGGTCGGAGACGCGGGTAACGTTGGCGGCGCGGGTAACGTCGGTGCGGCCGGCAGGGCCGTGCGGGCGCGAGGCTTGGAAGGGGTGGGATTTGCTGGAGGAACACCCTGCGCCGAGATGTTCCAATCGCTGATCAGCATCACAACCGTCGCTGTCAGCGAAACCGTGATCCGCAGGTGTTTGTTTTGCATATGGTTTCCGTTACTGGTTTCCGAATGTCCACCGTTGAAAATCTGTTCCCTGAGTCGTCACCGTTGATGGGGTTGTCGCTTGCCCGGCCTCACGAGCTGCCAGGGCTTGTCTCAGCAAGACTCATTAGGTCAGCGAAACGACCCAGCAGTACCAGGACGCTACGGGACGGGTTAAGTGATGGCTATGGGGTGAAACCCACGCCCAGCTAATCGAAACCGATCGGAATTATTGGTGAAAAGCCGGCCCGTTGGGTTGGCTTGGCCCTTGATCTTGCTGACCCGATCCGACCTGCCACCAGCCTGCCAGCATCTTCCCAGCAGGCGACGGTCGGCACCTTAGAGCCTGTCTGAAAATTGGGAGGGGTCCTGTTTTCGTGGGCCAGGCCAGCTGGCAAGGCGCGACGAAGGAAGATACCCGCAGCGGTCTCTGACTGAGGAGCAACGCCGCCAGCTGGCCTGGCCCGCGAAAACCCTCCGGGCGGGGCGGTCTTTTGCCGTTGGCCAGCGTTGGCTCGACCGGCACAGCCCGCTGCGGGGATGCGCCGGTCGCGCCGCCTTGGCCAACGCCAAAATCCCGCCCCGCAGGACCCCTCCGAATTTTCAGACAGGCTCTTACGGGTAAAACCCCATGGCAGGGTTGACAGGATCGCCATATTGCATACCTTGAAAGCTATCACTCTCCAACCAGCCCAGAAGGCCACCATGAACACGCATCGGTCGGATGATTTCAGTTGCTTGGACAAGCCCGCGTTCAACGTGCTGGTCGCCTATGACGAGGTCGCCATGGGGGTGCGCGCCAAGCATGTCCTCGATTCCATAACCCGCACGCTGGAGGCAGAGTGCAAGATCGTGGTGAACCTTTGGAAATTCAGCATGCTTCAGCGCGTCGAACTGGCTGACAGCGCGGTGCTTGAAGCGGTCGTCGCCAACCTGATCATCCTGGCACTTCGCGAAGACAACGGCGTACCGAAGGAGACCAAGGCATGGATCGAGACCTGGCTCCAGCGGCGGGCCGGAGCGGCGGGCGCCTTGGTACTCGTGTTCGATCCGGCCCAAAACTCTTCCACCGCTGTCTCGCCCATCCATCGCCAGCTCCTCGAGGTGGGTGAAAGAGGCAAGCTGGACGTCTTTGCGCTCCGGGATGAGTCCGACTGGGACGCCCTGCGATGGGGGTGCGCAGAGTGCAACCAGTTCCATGTGGCCAGACCGCCGACCCGTCCCTTGTTCAAATCTCCGGCAGACCGACTCGGCAAGCCCGCTCCTTGCGGGACACCGCTCCTTGCCGCCATACCGCCTCCCGTCGCCTCGCGCTCGATTTCCGTTGGTTGAACGCTTCCACGGTTTCAAGAACCGTCGTAGCAGGGTTACACCCCATGGCGGAAGCAGGCTTGCCGCCTGAGTCTCATCAAACGAGTCCGAGCGGCTCACAAAACTGCCATGCCTCAAGGCGACAAATCCAGCTACACGGACAAGCAGAAGCGGCAGGCGGCTCACATTGAAGCCGGATATGAGCAACGCGGCTTGAGCGTGAAATCCGCAGCCGCACGGGCCTGGGCCACCGTCAACAAGCTGAGCGGCGGAGGCAAAAAGAGCGGCTCCGGCAGAAAGCGGGGATGATTTGCAAACAACACCACCAATCCAACCGGTTTCAGAACGATTCCCCGCTTTGGAAGAGCAGGAAATCAGGCTCAACTTCCACGCTCCGGCGGCCAAGCAGGTGCAGGTGGCCGGCACGTTTAACGACTGGCACGCAGAGGCCAACCCACTGGAGCACACCGGTGCCGGAGAATGGACGGCGTGTTTGAAGCTCAAGTCTGGCCAGTATGAGTACCGTTACGTGGTGGACGGCGTCTGGACGGACGATCCGCAGGCCACCCAGACGGTGGCCAATCCATATGGCGGACTTAACTCAGTGGTGAAGGTGGGCCTGGCCGACCGAACAGATCTGCTGTGAGGGCAGCCGGAGCGGTTGATTCAAGCCTCCTCAACCCGGAGGGAACGATTCGCCCAAACCCGCTCCGCCGGCGTTTCGACAAACAGTAGCAAGGCCTTGACGACATCCAACAATCCCAAGAATCGGTGGTGTTCCTGCTGCAATTCGGTAAACGCCGTCCGGTATTCCTGCTCCACCGTTGCGGCATCCATCCCATCGACGTGGGCGCGGTCAGGAAGTTTGGCGAGTATGGCCCTTACCAGGTCACCCACCTCTTCCGAAGAATGCAGCCTTAAGAGCTCCAGCTTGATTCGCAAAGTTTGAGCACATGCGTGAATGGTCTCAAATTGCAGATCCAGTGAGTGCGCCAGTTGATTCCAATTCTTCCGGAAGGTTGCCGTCATTCCGTTGGCTTGCGCTTGGATGACGCCAAGTCCATCGGCCAAATTGGCGTCCTCAACTTGGAATGCATCCCATGCTGCAAGAGCCCTGGCGAAACGGTCGGGTTCCCCGCTTTCCAGCGCCCCCTGCATCTCCCTCACGTACCCATGGATTCCACGCTGGAGCTGCTCGACGTGATCCCATTGCTGGTCCCAGGATGTGTTCCACACCTCCGATGAGCCGGACTGCTTGCCGAAGCCCCGGGCGGATTGCATGGTCGCGGTCAAGTCCTGCTCCAGCATTTGCAGGCGCGCGGAATCCGTGCGGAATCCAAGTTCCAGCCGGGCCAGCAGGTGGGTGGGTCTATGGGGTGTCATGATCAGGCTTGGTGGTTTATTTTGATGAAAAGGTGGGCGTGGTGATAACGGTGTCACGCTGGCATCAGACCCTTTTTATCCATCGGTCCGCGTCGGACCTAGATTCTACCGGTTAAGAGGAGGACGACCAGAATGATGAGGACCACACCCATTCCGCCGCTGGGGTAATAGCCCCAATTTTTGCTGTGGGGCCATGTGGGGAGAGCGCCAAGCAGCATCAAAATCAGCAGGACCAACAGAACTGTTCCTAGCATATGGGATCTTTCAATATACCGATGGTTTCAACCGCCGGTCAAAATGCTGAAGCGAGCATCTGGTTAACCCCTTCGATGAACGTTGCCTTTCGCCGACATGGGAGCATCCGCCGAAACCAAGCCGTGCGGTATGGGGTGAAACCCGAAACCCCACCGCAGAAGCCAGGCCAGCAAACGCCGGGACGGAAAAATGAACAAGGAAAGGCATCGCAGTCTCCATCGGTCACCGGGCACATGCATAAGCATTCCCAAGCCTTCGGTGGAAGGCGCGGAGCGCAACCGATTCAACTGCGGCTGGGGATGGTGGGCATTTTCAACTTCGTTCCGGGAGGGACAAAACGAAAAGTGGTCAGCACATTGTTAAACGCACCGTGGAACTCCGTGATCAGACCGGGATCCACCAGCAGCACGAATTCAAACACTCCCACGCTGGTGGGCACATAGCAGACCCGAATTCGCAACCCGAGTCCCGTGGGGGTCTTCCAATCCAGGTCAAAGGTCGCTCCCGGCAAACCATCTGCACGCAACTCATACTCCTCGAGGATTCGACCGCCAGGATATTGCCGCAGGAGCGGTTCCCGGAAGGCATCGTGAAGGGTCGGGACCGGGACGGTGGGCGGGACGACTGGCAAGGGCGAGAGCGGAACCGACAGATCGGGGCGCAACCGGAGGGTGATCGAGGCGCGGCCATCCGGAACTTCCATATAAACGCGGCGCAACTCGGAATTCGCTTCCACCCGGAAACCCTGCGGAGCCATGAAGTATAACTCATTGGTGCCCACGGTCAGCACGGGCCGGTGAAACTCGCCCACTCCGGGCAAATCCGTGTGGATGATGTCCACCCGGAAAGGCAGCCCGGCTGGCGGAGCGCCCGGAGCACTTTGAGCATTGGCGGAGTGACCCGGCACCAACAGCCACAGCGTGAGGAGCGTAAGAAAGGCGAAGTGTCGCATGGCTAGCCGTTGTAGTTGATGACACCCGCCGGGGGATTCAGCCAGCGGGCGCGGATGAGCACCCGCAATTGCGGTGTACCCGGGGGAATCAGATTCGGGTTGTTAAAATTGTTGTCGAAGTAGAATTGCCGGGTGGGGGCGTCGTAGTAGGCCCCGGGCCAACTAAATTGCGTGCTGGCCCGCACGCTGTTGAAGAGGTTCACGATGGAACCGTTCAACGTCAGTGTTCGACCGGACCAGGCTTCGAGCAGCCGGGGGAAGTTGTGCGCCCCGCCGCTGAACTGCGACTGGGCGGAACCGGTGGAGTACACGACGCCCGCGAGAACGGCGGCGTTGACCGTGGTGGAGGTGGCCACGCGCGTGGTGTAGGAGCGGTTGCTGGCCGCATCACTCCAGGCGGGCGAGAGAATGGTGCAGGCATCGGCCACGAGCGAGGCGGGCCGGGTGGAACTGGTGTCGGACGTGCCGAGCTGGGCATTGTTAATGCAGTTGTAGTGGCCGAGGACATAGATCGGGTTCGGGGTGGCGACGGTCAGGCCCTGGCTGGGCAGGGTCCGGCCGTTCTTCAGGCGCACGCCGGTGAGCTGCGAGCTGGTGGCGGTGCGGTTGTCAGCCACGTAGAGAATGTTGGGCGGATTACCGGTGCCCAGCTTGGCGATCACCCACGCATTGGTGGCAGCCCAGGTGCCAAAGCGGCCGACGTCAATCTCCGTGGTGCGGATGGTCTTGCCCTCACGCTGGTCGGTGAAGGTTAGGTTGGTGGTGATGAAGTAGCTGGCGTTCGTCCAGGGGATGCTGACCGGCGAAGGATCATACGTGCCTTTCACCATCACGGTCACGGTGACGTTGCTCACCAGCACGACGAGTTCCGCCTTGTTGTAGTAACGCTCCTGCCCCATCGGCGTGCTCTGGGATTCGCCAGGCGGCGGCTGGTAAATCACTTCCCGCACGGCGGAGGCAGCATTGTTGGTGCCGATGGGGAGGGTCAGCGAGTTGGCGTTGGTGGACACCACGCCCTGATAGGCCACCGTGCCGCCCCAGCCGCCGCCGCCGCCCTGACCCGCCCAGGCCGGGTCGCTGATGGAACGCGTGGTGGTCACGTTGGTCACAAAGGTGAGCGGCGATCCTGAGCCCACGTAAATTTCACCGTTGGCATGGACCCGCCCGCCGACCACCAGCGGAGCGGCAGTGGAGAACTCCAGCAGGCTGTTGTAAAAGACCGCGAACTGGAACACCGGAACGGAGGCGAGCTGCACATCCTGCGAAACGCCGTTGGCGATGGCATACCGCCCATTGAGCTGCCGGGCGTTGGCGAGTATCCGATACTGCGAGGCGAACCCCAGCAGGCCAGCATACTGACCGCTTAAGTTCGTGTAAATTTGCGTCTGTGTACGGACCACGTAGTTCTGGTTGGGGCCTCCCTGGCCATCTGAGAAGCTAAAGTTCGCCCAGTAACTGCCGTGGGCTGCTCCGGGAATGCTGGTGCGGTACTGGGCGAGGTTGTTGTAAACCGCGCTTTCGCCGCTGTTGCCATAGTCATTCATCATGCGCGACAAGGCCATTTCCGTGGCGGCCTCGGCGGCGGCGGCCGTGACCGTGAGTTGGACGCTGCGCTCGTTGTGCATCGAGTTCTGTCCCGTCCAGTTCATCGCGGCGGTCAGCGCCATCAACGCGATGGCCGAGAACATCATTACAATCATGAGGGCATAGGCCCGGGTGCCGGGGCGGGGTAAAAGATGGAGCAGAAGCATGGAAACACCTCAGAGGATGCGACGGGTGATTTTCGCCTGAATCCGATAAAAATCGTAGGCATTGTTGGTACCAATCACGCTCTGGAGATACGGCATCTGGTAGAACCGGAGATTGACGCTGAGCACCCGGCTGTTGGCCGGCCCGGTGAGCACCGCGCCCGTAAAATCCTCCGCCTGAAAGATGATCATATCCGTCAGGCGCTCGGCTATGGTCCGGGGAGAGGCAGATGTTGAGTCCACTCGGCGGAGTTCGGTGGTGTTCGTATCGAAATAGTAGCGCACCCACGTGCCGACATTGGTGGTCGGGTAAATGCGCAACGCCATGCCGGCCTGGGCGGCTCCGTTGGATACCGAGGTAAACGTGGTCGCGTTACCATTGCCGATCTCGACCGTGGTGGCGGCCCGGATTTCGTCCTGCAACTCATTGAATCCGATGCGAGCCTGCTGTCCCACGCCCAGCTTGGACAGCGTGATCGCGTTGAGTCGTAAGCCCACGATGTGGCTGTAAACCACGCCGCCCACCACGACCATGAAGATGGCCATCGCGACCATGATTTCAGTGAGCGTGAAAGCCCGGTCAGCGGGGTTGAAGCAGTCCAGTCTCATCTCAGGTGTTGTCCGGAGCCCGGAAGGTGGCCACCGAGTTGGTCGTAAGCCGGTTCTTGCGAGCCCATCGCCAGATACAGTCCACCTGGATCATTTTCAACATGGGCGGAACGGCGGAGAGCGTGGTAATGCGGGTAATAACCGTGGCATAAAGAACATTGGTCCCAGACACCGGCAGGTCGAACGGGAGCAGCAGCGTGGGAAAGTTGGTGGCGATCACCTGATCCACGCCCGCCTCCGTATCCCAGCGCGCAGCCCGAGTCTGCTCCAGGCGTTGCACAGCGAGCGCCTGGGCCGCCAGCGAACAGCCTGACCAATCCGCCCGCTCCTGTGACTGCACGTAGCCTTCCAGTACTCCAGCCATGGTGATGGCGGCGATAGCCGAGGCCACCACCACCTCCGTCAAGGTAAAGGCAGCAGTGCCGCAGGACCCGACGGCCGGTCGGGTTGGCAGGCCACAGTTGGTTGGCGAATGAGTCTTCACACCATTGCTCCGCGATGGCCCACGTTTAACTGTTTGGAGGCAATCACTATGCCCGGGGCAGAGCCCATGTGGTCTCCCGCAAGCCCGGTTGTCTGGAGACTAATGCCAGCTGGCCGGTTCGCCATGGGGTGTAACCCTACACCCCATGTGCGGGCGCGTTTTGCTGCGGCCTGTGGCGCGGGATTGGTACCGCGAATGATGCCTGAAAGTGGAAGTACGCGTTGAGGAGCTTGCCCTCATGAAAGGCCTTAAAAGGCAAAGCGCATCCCAAGTCGGGCAACGCCAAAAAACTTGGTCTGGTTGGGTGGCGCCCGGCGGGCATCAACGAACAATCCCGAGTGGAGGTTAAAACGATATTCGAAACCTGCTCCCGTCTGAAGGAACCGCTTGCTGCCCTCCTCGACCGGATAGTCTCCACCTCCGAAATCGTAAGGAGACAACCCGCTTTGGCTCAAAGGAAGAAACCAGGGGCCTTTCGCCCGCAATCCATCCGTCAAGGCCCCGCTGGTGGTTTCGGAGCCAACGTCCAATTGCTCGCCCCTGTTCCGGATGAAGAAGTAATTTACATCGGGTCCAGTGCCAACACGACCATTCTGACGTACCCTCACTGCCGAAGGCGGTTCCACCGAGTATTGCTCAAAGCCGCCACTCCCCACCCCATCCGCTTGCCATTTGCCCGCTGGGTCGAGGTCGTTGGTCTGCCTTCCTTGACCCGGCGCATTGTTTACGCTCAGGAAAAGGATGACTCCCATTATAAGCATCCCGTTTTTCATACGTCCGTGGGCTGGCCGCGTGGCTCTGCTGCCAACGCCTCCAGACCACTTGCTGGCTGAAAGAAGTCGCCGACTAGTCGCAAAGAATGCCCGCGACCCCATGCCCCTGCCATGGGGTGTTTTGCCCGCCCACTCCTCGCCCCCACACTCACCCAGTGCCCTCATCAAGGGGATCGCTGCCGCGCGCGCAACCGTGAGCAAGACGTAAAAGTCGCCAAGCTTTCGCAAGACTCGGACCACGCCATTTCAGCCCGGCATGCCACGACCGTGAATGCCGCCTTTCTCCGATTGTAGGCATCGGTCCCCTACCGTGGCCCGCGCGGCAGTTCCTGCCCACTGAGCTGTCCCAGGCCACGGAGCCACCCGGCAAAACTTTCAGCACAGCCAGGCAGATGAGTTTAAACCACTTCAATTACTGGGGTTTTCTCCGTTGGCATCGATGTTGCTAAACACCCTTGTCGAACGAACAACGTTTCATGAGCGCAGCCAGCCAAACCACCGACGCCCTCTGGCAGAAAGTAGTCCAGGACTACCGCCAACTCTTCGTCCTCCGACGCCAGGGGCGGCACGAGGAATCGACCCGGCTCCTGCATGGCCAGCTCCAGACAAGGATTGCCGAATGGTCCGCCGAAGACCCCACCGACGCGGCCGCCAAACGGCAGCGGCTTAACGAGATGTTCCAGGCGGAGCAGCGCCGGCTGGATGATGTCTGGTACCTGCAGGATATCATGGAGCAACGGCTGCGCGCCGAGTTCCTCCCCGCCCTCACCGAACGCATCGCCGAGGAAGTCCGCCAGGCCGTGGCCCAGGCGACCGCCGCCTTGAAGCCCGCTCCCGCACCCCGTCCCGCACCCCGCCCAGAGCCCCGGCAAACCCGTTCGGACCGTCCCGTCCGCGTATCCGCCGGCGACATTCCGTCGATCATTGACATGCTTTTGGATGGCGAGCATCCGGCCCAAACCGCCCCGCTCGCCGCCTGACCCTGTCCGTCCCACACACACTGAAACCATCCTAGTCCCCCACACCATGAACAAACTCGGTTCCGTCCTCATCCCCAACGATCACCGGCAACTCAAACCCTCGGAGCCCAACGGCAAGGGCCGGTTCGATGTCTGCTCCACCAACGGCCACGGTCCCGCCACCGAGCGCGCGGTGCTCCAGCTCGGCTTTGACTGGGGCACCAACAAGTCCTGCCTCAAGGGCTCCTACCAGGGCCGCCCCGAACTGGCCACCGACCACATCGTCCCCACCATCGTCGGTTACGCGAAGGACGGTATCGTGGACGGGCTGCTGCCGGGCAATGCGTCCGTGCTCTTCGGCGAGGAAGCCATCCGCCAGCGCCTGCACTTGAACCTCGTGCAGCCGATGGTCGAGGGCGTCATCCGAGACGCCGCCGCCGCGCGCGAATACGCCCGCCACCTGCGTTCGCTCATGGACATCCCGCCGGGCACGGAAGTGCGCGCCGTCATCGGCATGCCGGCCAATGCCAGTGCTGCCGACCGCGAGAGCATCCGCGAGGCCGTAGCCGGGTTGTTTGACCGGGTCATTCTCATCCCGGAGCCGTTCCTCGCCGCCCTGGGCTACCGCGAAGAAACGCGTCTCAACGAACCCGGCTACGTGGACCCCGTGCGCAACTCGCTCCTGATCGACATCGGCGGCGGCACCACGGACCTGTGCCTGGTGCAGGGCTACTTCCCCACGGCCGAGGAGCAGGTCTCCCTGCCCTTCGCCGGTGACAAGGTGGACGCGCTCCTCCACGCCGCCATCCGCAAGACCTACCCCGACTGCGGCCTGACGCTCTTCAAGGTCCGCGAGCTGAAGGAGAAAAACTCCTACGTGGGCACGCCCACCGCGCCCGTGGTGGGCAGCGTGATGGTCAACGGCAAGCTGCGCCGGCTGGACCTCACCGAGCACATGGCCCATGCGTGCAGCGCGTTGCTGGAGCAAATCCTGGCCAGCGCGAAGCAGTTGATCGCCCACGCCTCACCCGACAGCGTCGGGGAACTGCTTCAGAACATCATTCTCACTGGTGGTGGCAGCCGCATCCGCGGGCTGGACACAGAACTGCAACGTCTCCTCGCCGCCGAGGGCTACGAGCAGCCGTGCGTGCGCCGGACCGGCGACCGCTACCAGGAATTTGTGGCGCTGGGCGCGTTGAAAGCCGCGCGCCAGGCCCGTGAAGATCAGTGGCAGCAGGTCGTTCAGTGACCCGCTGGTCACGAGTGTGCTGGGACAACCCGCGGGCATCGGCCGGTCCCCCGGACCACCGGTGCCCGCGAGGTCTTTTAGCGGGTGGATGTCGCGCGAAGGCAGCGAACCGTCCAGAGGCAGGATTGACTTCAAAACCTGCGACCAAGCCATCAAACTGGCTGGTGAAGCTGCCGGGGAAATGGTGTAAGCCCTTGCTGACTTGCGTCGGTTCGCCGCGTGAGTGAAGAGTACCGCCGTGCGCCTTCGCATTCTCAGCGACTTGCACGTCGAGTTCGCACCTTGTGCGCTGAATCCAGTTGATGCCGATGTTGTAATAGTGGCTGGCGACGTACATCCCGGCCGAACGTCGCTCAAATGGATTCTGAACACGTTTCCCAACGAAACGGTACTTTTTGTCTTGGGCAACCATGAGTTTTATGGCCATGCCTTGCCGAAACTGGCGGATGACCTCAAAGCACAAACGGCGGGAACCAAAGTTCATGTACTGGATAATGACGGGGTCATTCTAAACGGAGTCCGCTTCTTGGGGACAACCCTGTGGACTGATTTCAAGCTGCGAGGTAATCCTGCTGACGCCGGAGCATTAGCCGCTGCCAAGATGACGGACTACCGCAGAATCAGGGTTAGCCCGCGCTACTCTCGTTTGAAAGGCTTGGACACGGCTAGGCTTCACGCCCGGAGCTGCCAATGGTTGCAGGATCAGTTTGAGCAGTCTTCGACTGAGCCGACGGTGGTCATCACGCACCACGCTCCGAGCGAGCGTTCCCTACGACCCGTTTTTCTGAACGATGAGTTAAGTCCAGCATACGCCTCTCATCTGGACGATTTGGTGGCGGCCAGCGGAGCCAAACTCTGGATCCACGGTCACACGCATACCGCCACGGACTATCGCATCGGTGAAACGCGCGTGCTTTCGAATCAGCGAGGCTACCCAGATGACCCGGCCCCGGGCTTTCAGCCCGACTTGGTGGTTGAGATTTGATCCGCGAGCAGCCAGCATTTTCAGCCGAATCACATGAAGCTACTAATTTCCTTCTCCTGTCTGATCGCCTTCCTGATCACATCGCAGGCGGCCCCGGTCTCGCTGTTTGATGGCAAGTCACTGGCGGGGTGGGAGGGCGAGACGAACAAAGTCTGGCGGTTGCGCGATGGGGTGATCGTGGGCGGGTCGCTGGAGGGAAACCCGCGCAATGAGTTCCTCGCCACGCTCAAGAGCTACAAGAACTTCCACCTGCGGCTGGAGTACAAGCTGGTGGGCACGCAGGGGTTTGTGAACAGCGGCGTGCAGTTCCGCAGCAAGCGCATCCCCAACCCACCCAACGAAATGTCCGGCTTCCAGGCCGACATTGGGGCGGGCTACTCGGGCTGTCTCTACGATGAATCGCGCCGGCGCAAGGTGCTTGCGCAGGCGGACACGAACTTCGTCGCGCGCATCGAGAAGGTCGGCGACTGGAACACGTACGAGGTCGTCGCCTCGGGACCGCAGATCCTGCTCTTCCTCAACGGCCAGCGCACCGCCATCTGGGTGGAACGCGAGCCGAACATCGACGAATCGGGCGTCATCGCGCTGCAAATCCACGGCAACTGCAAGGCGGAGGTCTCGTTCCGCAACATCTCCATCGACGTGCTGCCGGACTCCGCCATCCCGGGCGAGGCCGAGATTCTCAGCCGGTTCGGCAACGCACAGCCAGGCGCCCCGGTCGGGGCGTTCAGCGACGGGAAGTTCGCGTTGGGCACGAACGAGGTCGTGGTGTTTGTCGGCCAGGAGAACTTCGTGCGGGACGCGAAGGCCGGCGAGATCGAGGCGCTGCTGGCGTCCGGTTTCGCGGCGAAGATCCCGCGCTTCCGCTCGATGGCGTGGGAGGCGGACACGGTCTATGAGCAGTGGCGCGACCTGAACTTCGGCTCGTGGAAGGCACAGCTCGAAACGGCGGGCGCAACGGTGGTGATCGCGCAGTTCGGCCAGATGGAAGCGCTCGACGGTGTGGCGCGGCTGCCGGAGTTCAAGGCTGCGTATCACCGGCTGCTGGACCAGTTCGCCGCACGCACGCGCAAAGTGGTGCTCGTCTCGCCGATGCCGTTCCAAAGGCCCACGGCCTCGCACGCGCCCGACCTGACGAAGCGCAACGACGATGTGCGGGCCTATGCGAAAGCGGTGCGCGAAATCGCGATGCAACGAGGGGCGGTGTTCGTGGATCTGAGTTTCGGGATACAAGTTGATTCCAGGTCCGAAAGCGATTTCGTGGAGGACGGAATTCATCTCACTCCCGAAGGCTTGCGGTACATCGCGGGCAGTATTGCGTTGCAGCTCGGGATCGAACCGAAGCTTTCCGCTGAACTCGATCCGCTCCGCGCCGCCATCGTGCAGAAGAACCAACTGTGGTTCGACGCGTGGCGGCCGGCGAACTGGTCGTTCGTCTATGGCGACCGTGTGAACCAGATGTTCGGCAAGGCCGGCGGCACGGAGCCTTCGCTCAAGGGTGCGTTCGAGCGGCATCGCCCGCTGGTGGACGCGGCAGATGCCCGCATCCATGCGCTCACGCACGGTGGCAATCCCGCGCCGCTCGTGCTGCCGCATGTGGAAGCCCCAAAGGAGGAGATCAAGGCCCTTTCGCCCGAGGAGGAGCTGGCGACCTTCACCGTCGCGGACGGCTACGAAGTCAACCTGTTCGCCTCCGAGCGCGACGGCGTGGTGAAGCCAACGCAGATCGCGTGGGACGAGAAGGGCCGGTTGCTCGTGGCGTGCTCGCCGACGTACCCGCAGACGCAGGCCAGCGCGAAGCGCGCCGACTACATCCTCATGCTTGAAGACACCAAAGGCACGGGCAAGGCCGACAAGTCGTGGCGCTTCGCCGAGGGGCTGACCATGGTGCAGGGCCTCGAACCCGGGGCCGGCGGCGTGTACGTGTGCGACTTCGACCAGCTCGTGCATCTGCGCGACACCGATGGCGACGGCAAGGCGGACGTGCGGCGCGTGATCTTCGGCGGCTTCGGCATCGGGGACACGCACCAGCTCATCAACAGCCTCTGCCACGGGCCCGACGGCAGCCTGTGGTTCTCGCAGGGCCTGCACGCGTTCTCGCGTGTCGAGTCGCCGTGGGGCATCGCGCGTCTGGACCGCGCAGCCATCTGGCGGTTGAACCCACGCACGCTGCGGCTCGAAGGCTTCTTCGGCGGCGGCATGGCCGGCGCGAACTGCTGGGGCGTCGCGTTCGACGACTACGGCCAGGTCTTCCACAAGTCCGGCGACCGCCCGCACGGCTACTGGAGCGTGCCCGGCATGGTGCGGGGCGCGAGCCCCTCGGGCAGCAGCTTGGCGACCTCGGCGGACACGGCGTATCGTAATTCGCCCGAGCAATATCACTCAGTGGGACCGCTCTTCGACACTTCGCCGAAAACGACCTCGATCGAATTCATCGGCACCCGTGCGCTGCCGGATGACATTCAGGGCTGCGCGCTGATCGGCGGTTATTTCGGGGCGGTGGTCGAACTGCATCGCCTTCAGGACGAAGGCTCGGGGTTCAAGAGCACGCAGTTGCCGAAGCTCGTCAAATCGTCGAACGCAGCGTTCCGGCCGGTGGACGTGAGCGTCGGGCCGGACGGCGCGATGTACCTCGCGGACTGGTTTAACCCGATCATCGGCCACTACCAGGCCAGCTACGCCGACCCGCGCCGCGACAAGGCCCACGGCCGCATCTGGCGCATCACCGCGAAAGGCCGGGCATCCGTGAAGCAGCCCAACCTCGCGGCCATGAAGCCCGCCGAACTGCTCGCCCAACTCCGCTCGCCCGAGCGCTGGACGCGGTATCAGGCGAAACGGCTGCTCTTCGACCTGCCCGCCGCCGAGGTGTTGAAGGCGGCCGATGAGTTCGTGGCGAAGCTCCCGACGGCGATGCCCGACGACGAACGGTTGTTGCTCGAAGTCATCGGCGTTTACGAGTCGCACGAAGTCACCCGCCCTGCCTTGCTGGCCAAGCTGCTCGGGGCCAAGGACGCACGCGTCCGTGCCTACGGGGCGCGCGTGGCCGGCATGTGGGCGGATAAACTGCCCGACGCCGCGAAGCTCCTGACCGACCGCGCGCAGGACGAAAACGCGCGCGTGCGGCTCGAAGCGGTCGTGGCCGCGAGCTACCTCGGCAAGCCAGTCGCTGCGGAAGTGATGACCCGGGTGCTCGACAAGCCGACGGACAAGTTCCTCGACTACGCGCTGCGCCAGAGCGCGCGGGCGACGCAGCCGTTGTGGGGTCCGGCCCTGGCGGCGAACCAGTTGCATTTCGGCAGCGCCGCCCAGGCTGATTACTTGAAGAAGCTCCTCGGCACGCCGCGCAAGGCGATGTCCGCCGGCGAGAACATTTACGAGATGGCCTGCCTGCCCTGTCACCAGCCGGAAGGCAAGGGACTGCCGGGCGTTTATCCGCCACTCGCGGGCAGCGACTGGGTGCGCGGCGACAAGGAACGTGTCATCCGCGTAGTGCTGCACGGCCTTACCGGTCCCGTGACCGTCGCGGGCCAGAACTTTGGCCACACGCCCGCCTCCGTGCCGATGCCGGCGATGGGCGGTCTGGAGGATGCGCAGCTCGCGGAGTTGCTGACGTTCGTGCGCGGCGAGTTCGGTGCCGGAGCGTCCCCCGTGACGGCGGCCGAGGTGAAGGCCGTGCGCGCCGCGACGGCCGGTCGGGAGAAGCCGTGGACGGTGGGGGAATTGACGAAGTAGGACCAACGGGCGCAGCTTGGCACTGCCCCCGGAGCGCGGCTGTGTCCCGCTCGGCGCGGGATCAGCCGCAGCAACGTTGGAATACCGAGGGGGTGGAACGCATCAACCGCCTCCTGCCAGGCGCAGCCGCTGCGGCTGGTCTCCGCGACA